>JBBILN010000004.1:0-152914 GCA_037444905.1 bacterium
AATGGACTTTCACAAAACCGCCTTTATGGGTTTTGTGTGACCATTGCCCCATCAACCCAACAAACCATCCTACACCATCTCCACCACCACCGGCCCCTTCGGCTTGGCCATGCACGCCAAACGATATGGGCCGGGTTTGAGTCGATTGATATCTTCGAGTGTGCCTTTCTCCTCCTCACTCATCGCATTCAAATTTTCCGCGCCGGAGATGATGCGAATCGGATCCATGCCACAGCTTCCAATGTGGCAATCGGCTTTGATCTTCACGCCGTTCTTTTCCGCCACGTCGCAAATCGTTTGGCCGGGCTTGAAGGGGCAACTCTTGCCGGAGTTTTGGAATACAATCATCATGCCTTCCGGCTTCGCAGCTTGCGGCGCTTCACGCTGCGCCGGGCGCGCTTCTACTTGCTTCGCAGGCGAGGGCGCTGCGGCTTTCTTTTCCACTGCCGGCGGCGCTTTTACAGCCGGCACAACCATCGTCTCCTGTGCGCGCACTTCGGTATTGAATTCCACCAAGCGCCGCAGCGGCTCTTCCTTCAAACAAAATTTGAAGACCTGCTGGCCGATTCGAAATTGATCATTTGCTTCGAGCGCCACGGCGCTGCGCACTTTGAGAAAGCTGCCGTTCGCGCTGCCCAAATCTTTCACAAAGATGCGGCGTTCCTTCAACGCAATCGACAGATGCCGGCGCGAGAGCAACAGATCGTTCGCATCGAGCGTGATGTCCGGCGCCATGCGGCCAAGCACCAGCGTCTTTTCCGACAACTCATGACGCTGCAGCACATTGCCTTCGGCATCGCAATGCTCAACGTGATAGCGGCCCGCTTCAATGCCAAACACCAAAAACTGCTTGCCGAGGCGCAGCATGTTGCCGGGCGCGACTTCACACGGTTTGCTCTCTTTCAAACGAATAAACACGCCGCTCGCGCCGCCGTCATCGCGAAGAAAGTAAGCCGACTCTGCGGCACTATACGCAATCGAAGCGTGGCGCTCGGACATAAGCGCGTCTTCGGGAAAGTTGAGGTCGCAATGCGCTTTGCCCATCGTGGTCACGCGATTGAGGCGCACGGGAAATTCTTCGCCTTCCACATTGCCCGCGAGCATGCGCACGAGATATGCTTGCGACTCTTCTTCCTCGCGCTCTTGCGGCAAGATTTCTTGCACCGGCCCAATCGCCGTTGCCGAAGTCACGAGCGCTTTTGCTTTCGCCGTGGGCGCAACTTGCGCGAAATTGAGATCAACGCGAATGTTCTTTTTGCCCGCGAGTTTTTGCGCAATGGCTTCGATCACGAGCACGCCGTCGCGCAGCGCCGCTTTGATGTTGCCGCGCCGTTTTATCTCTTTGTAGGAAGAAGAAGCGGCGCTAAAATCTTCGGTCTCGTAATGGATCGGGCTGAGCAGATCGCCAATGAGATAAGTGTTCGGCTGTTGCGTTTCAAGCAGCGGGGTGACGAGAAAGCGTTTCTTCTTTTCCACTCCTCCGCTCGCCATCTCAATGCCGAGACTGCTTAAGAATGCCGTGGGCACATCCTCGCCGATACAGGCAATGCACTTGTCTTTGGCAAACTCAAGTTGCGCGGTTTCATGCGGACGATTCGCCATCTCGCGGCGATCAATGCGCAACGAAAGATATTCTTTTTGATCCGCGCCGGTCACGATTGCAACCGGTTCGCTGTAAGCATAGTGGCGAATGTTGCCGTTGCCCATGTACGCTTCAAAAAAACTTTCGGCGAGCGCTTTCGAAACTTTCGGCAGCTTGTCGCCGCGATACGACCAGTAAACCGCAGTTGCGTCGTTCGCCTTGATTTTCGCGTGCGAAACCGCAATCACTGCTTCCGCCGCAGAAGTGCCGCCGCCAATCACGAGCGCGGGCGCGCCGACGTAGAGATCCGGATCGCTCAAACGGTACGCAATGCCCTCGGTTCTGCCGGGAATATCGAAACGTCGCGGCACGCCGCGGCCCATTGCAATCACCACGTGCTTCGCGAGAAAACTTTGCTCCGCTTTCGTATTGTGATTGTAAGTGCGCACTTGCCAAACGCCATCGGCGCGCGGTTGCCAGCCCGTGAGTTCCACGCCGATTTGCGCGGGCACGTTGTGCTCGCGATAAAAATTTTTCCATTGGCGGCACATGTCGTCTTTATCCATCGGCGCGAAATGCAAGAGCGCAAT
This sequence comes from bacterium, assembly GCA_037444905.1. Taxonomy (GTDB): domain Bacteria; phylum Zhuqueibacterota; class Zhuqueibacteria; order Zhuqueibacterales; family Zhuqueibacteraceae; genus JABWAN01. Next base: position 2,173 of record JBBILN010000004.1, read on the forward strand.
CAAGTCGCCGCCGTTCGGGAAAGGCATTTTATCGCCGCCGCCGTAATCGGGCAGGATGAGTTTTTCTTTCGCGTAATCGCGGATGCGCTTCATCAAATCATCGAAGTCGATCACCAGCGCATTGAGGCCAAGCTCTTTCGCGCGAAACGCCGCGGCCGTGCCCGCCGGCCCTCCGCCGACAATGAGCACGTCGAGCACTTGCGGCAACGATACCGCGCGATTGAGTTGCAAAGTGCCGTCGGCGTTGTATGAAATAGATGTGTTCATGCTTTTGTAAAATTCGTATTGACTGAGCAGCAAGCAGTTCTTAGCAATTGCCACGGACTACTGACTACTGATCACCGCTTCCACCATGCCGAATCGCAGTCGCGACTCCAACGGAATTTCCGTTTCCGAAACCACCGTGGCGGTGTCGAGATAAGTATGATTGCGGCTGCCCAAATCGCGCACACGCACGCCGTTCGCGGCCACGATCAAGCTCGCGTGCCGTCGCGAAATGGAGGGGTCGTCGATAAAGACTTCGCACTCCGGCGAGCGGCCTACGAGATTCTCTCCTTCCTTCAAAACGAAAGTGCCGAGCGGCTTGCCGGCGCGCAAAGCTTCCAACTGCAGGCTCGCGCGCCTCCTTTGCTCTTCTTGCGGCGCCCCCATGGCTTCGATCAAAGTCATGGCGGCCGCCTTCTGTGGCTTGACCGCAGATTGCGCTTTCAACACGTCTTCGATCAGGGTTTTGCCGTTCATCATACGCACACGCGTGCGCTGCTTCAAAATCTTTTTGCGAATCGGCGAGGCCGTCCAAAGTTTTTTTTCCGCGACAGAGGCTTCTGCTTGGGCTGCTGCGGGACTGTTCGGTTGCGCCGCCGCGAGGATTTGAAAGACAAAATCAAATTGCCGCGCGAAAGTGAGCACATGCAAAGCGCCCAATTTCGCCCTGTGATTGATCGGTACGCCGTCGACGCGCGTGGCAATGTGCACCCTGCCTTCTTCGATGACATAGCAGCCCGAGGTTTGATCATAAAAAATGCGGGCGTGCCTCGGCGCGATGCCGGGCGCATCGATCACAATCGCGCACGCACGACTGCTGCCGATTACGGCTTGCTGCGTGAATTCGTACTTTCTGCCGGCGAGAATGCCGGTGGTGCAAAAGAGTTTGGCTTTCATGGGCATCGCTATTTTCTTTATGTCCTCCTGCAAGGAACTTCCCTAGTAACCGGCACTGTTCCCAGTTCGAGGGAAGGTTTTCCAGAATGGCAGCTACGGGAAAGACCGGAACTATAAACCGTCATTCCAAATACAGCAGCATGCTTGTGCGTTGCGTCTTGTTCGGATGAAACACGTGACACGTCACACAGCGGTTCGAAGTCTCTGCCGCGTTGTGGCACGTTTGGCAATTTTCAATGCGCGGCAAATTTTGAATCGCGGAACGATCTCCCAGCTTCGAAACCATGGCCATTCCATTCGTTGCCGTCCCATTCATTGCGGCGAGCACGGGAATTTCGTTGTGGCAATCCAAACAGCGGCTTTGCAGAATGTGCGCGCGATGATTGAATTCCGCGCGCGCGAGCACGGTTTGATCTTTTTGCACACGCCGAATGCTCGCTTGCTCCACCATGTGGCACTCCTGGCAGGGCTTGGTCAAGTTGTTCACGAAGTCATCGACTTCTGCGCGCGGCGCCGTGTTGCCGTTCCTTTTCATCACAGGCATAGCGAGTTGCAATTCCAAACCGCCGCGTTGCAGTTTGTTGCGCGTGGCTTTGATCAACGAATCGACACGCATGAGCTCGAGTTGCACTTCCGGCTCGGGACGAGCACGCAAGCCGGCCGCATACGTTTGCAAAGTCTCCAAAGCTTCTTCGTAAACTTGCCTGGTTAAAAGCATTTTATTGGAAGAAGAAAGCGCGCCGGAAGTTTTTAACAACTCGTCGAATCCGCTCGCGGGATAATACTGCGCGCGCAAGCGCCGAAGGTTTTCCATGATCCATGAATCCTCGTGATGCACGCGCGTTTTCACGAGACGGTTGCCGGGCTTCACTTGAAACTCGCTCGGGCTGATGAAAGCCGCGGTCACGGCCTGCGGCGAGCCGCTGTTGCGCATGGCTTCGAGCGTGATCACCCCGGGCGTGTTCGGCTCATCGTTGTTGAACATGCGCAACGCGGGCGTTTCGACATTCGCGGTGAGATGGCACGTTTGGCAATGCGTCTCGAATGCAATCGGCGCGAAGCGTTTGCCTTCGGGCTGCGGATTGTGGCAATACAAACACGCGCGTTCGATATCGACGAGCTTCTCGCGCTTCACTACTTCCTGCACGTGACGAATGTGCGTGAACTTCAAAGTCGAATCGTCGGCCACGCGCTTTGCGGCAAACTCGAATTGCGGATGCTTTTTATTGAATGAACCGAACTCATGGCACGCGAGGCATTGCGCGTCGGTCACGTTGGTGATTTGCGCTTCCCGGCCCAAATGCTCTTGATGGCAAAGCGCGCACGCCCGTTCTTCATGCGGCGAGCTGACGCGCTTCAAATCACCGGAGCGATAGACTTCATGCGCCGCCAAAGTGTAGAGGCCGAGTTTGTCACCCGCCTTTTCATGACACGCGGAGCAATTCGCATTGGTCACGGATTGAAATTTTTCATGGCACGAGCTGCAATCCTTTTCAAACGTCGCATGATAGGACGATAGCGGTCCGCTGGTGGTCAAACTGCTGTGCAAAAAAAACGAATCGAACATGAAGAAGCCGAGCACGCTCAAGCCGGCCAGTGCGCCGAAGACGAGAAACATGCGTCGCGGATCGGGATAAACGTATTTTTTTGCAACGGCGAGCGCGAAGCCGCCGAACCGGCCTTTGCTTTTTTTACCGTTCTCTCTTTCAGCCATGAGGTATCTTTTCTTGTAAACAAAACTATTTTTGGCAAAACCATTAGAAGAGCAATCCACCTACTTGCTGTCATCCTGGAAGGAACTTCCCTCGCACTCGGCGCCAACCTCGAAACCGACTTTCTTCCGAGCGCTAGGGAAGATTCTTACAGAATGACAAGAATGAGGCGCGGCGCTTTTAATCAAACCTAATAATACAACACCGCGAACACGTGCAGCCCGAGCAGAATCAAGAGCACGAGCGAGGCGGGCACGTGCAAAAACATCCACCAGCGCAGCGCGCGCTGCAGCGTGTAATGAGCATCGATTTCCAATTTGGCCTTGTAGCATGCTTCAAGCTGATGCAGCTTCTCTTTTTCTTGGGAAGTGAGCAAGCTGCGCACGTACTCGAAGCGCTTGAGCCGCGCTTGCACGCCGCCGGTGATGTCCACATAATAAATCCATCTCGCCTGCGGCGTCGCGAACGCATAAGCCACGTGGTTGCGATAAAACTCCTGCAAAGTGTCCGTAGCGTCTTGCATCAAAGCGTTGGCGCGCTCACGAATCTCCACGACCAATTCGGGAATTCTTTCATACAACACCTCCATCGCCAACCCGGAAGCGAGCAATTTGGGAATCCATTTTTGCAGGAACACGCCGAAGATTCCGCTCACGGTCACCCAAATGCTGAGCAGCCAGAGCCACCAGGTGAGCACGCCATGCGGCACGCGAAAGCCGGTGTGCATGAACACGAGCAGCAAGCAGAGCGTACTGCCATAAAGATGAAATTGCAGCCACGCTTGCGCCTTGCCGAGGCGATAGGTGAGCGCAGTTTTATTCATGCGTCGCCGCACTCCGAGGAACGCAGCCCCGAGCATCAAGAGCGCAGCGAGCGTGCCGTACGTCAATCCCCAAACATTGTAGGGACGAAGCTCGGCTATGACCGCATTCAACAAATATGCGAGCCAGCACAGCGTGAATGCAATCGCAAAGCGACGAAACCATGCGGGCGATTCTACCCACTTGGCAAGATTGAGAAGTTTTCGCCAATTTTTTTTTGATACGCTAGGTTTGGTCTTCGTCACGCTTGGCATCCTCACAAGGTGTTTTCAGTCGGTTTTCAATTTTGTAAGCGCGATATTTCGGAATTGACCTTGAACTTTTTTTCCTGGTACTTTAAGTTCATAGTAAGTATGAGAAAAACCGCTTGCGCGCGCGTCGGTTCCTGCTCGCATTGCGCAAAGCCAATGCCGCAAATCTTTCGAGTTTTCAGAACAACTGACTGAGCCATTATGCTGCTGACTTCCTCTAGCTTCGCCGCACAGCAACCTCATTATTTTCCCAACCTCCGATATTTCAGCAAAGCTGCGCAAGTCCAGAGCTTTGTGCTTGCGGACGACCTCCAATTTACTTCGCACAGCGAGAGCAATCGCACGCGCATCAAAACACGCGAGGGCGCAATGTGGCTAACGGCGCCCGTGCTCACCAAAGGCAAGCCCGGCCAGCTCATCAAAGATGTGCAAATCGACAACACTACAAACTGGCGTATGAAACATTGGAAGACGTTGCGCTGTCACTACGGTGGTGCGCCGTATTTCGAAAAGTATGCCGAGGGCTTGGAAAAAATTTTCCAGCGGGAGTGGAAACATCTCGTGGATTTGAATCTCGCCGCTTTCGAGCTGGTACACCGCGCATTGCATTTGCATTGCTCGTGGCAACGCAGCTCGGCTTGGGAAATAACGGCCGGCGGATCACAAAGAGTCGTGGAGATGGGAAGACGTTTGCATGCGCAGCAGTATCTTACGGAGCCGGAGAACGCAAAATTTCTGCAAGCGGAAAAATTTAAGGAAGCGGGAATCGCGTTGATTTTGGGGGCCGGCGTCGAGCACGAGTATCATCAGCAATATGGAGCCTTCGTGCCCAATCTCTCTGTATTGGACTTGCTCTTCAATGAAGGAGAGGAAGCAGAAAAATTTCTTGGCGTTGCCGCGCTGCAAAGCGCGTTTGACTAGACGCGCACAGCATTTCATCAAATAAAAACGCCGCCGGTTCGACAAAAGAACCGGCGGCGTTTTGTTTATGTATAAAAATAACCATGCGAAGCGGTGTTGCCTTCGCAGAGTTATACGGAATCACTTCAGCAATGTCAGCTTTTTCGTTGCCGTGAACTCCTTTTGCGAGCGGCCGTAGCGCGCGTGCAAGCAGTAGAGATAAACGCCGGAATCAAGTTGCCGGCCGGACTCGTCTTTGCCGTTCCACTTCACGGCATGCCTGCCCGGCGGCAAGTGCGCACGCAAAATGTTCCCGACCGATCTGCCGGTCAAATCAAATAACTGCATGGTTACGTCTGCAGCCTCGGCCAGTTCAAAATGAATGTTGGTTTCGGGATTGAAGGGATTGGGTGAATTCTGAAACAACGCAAACGTTTGCGGCAGCGTTTCGCCCTCATGCTCTTCGACTGCGGATTCTGTTTGCGCCTCCGCTACGAAAACCAGCGGCGAGTTTTGCAATCCGTCCACGCGCGCTTCGAGTTTATTCTCGCCGGCAATTGCGCCCAATTGCCACACCACACGTGCGAGCCCCTTGGCATCGCTCGAAACGACGAACGGCCCGATGATTTTTCCTCCGCCCGCCAGCACTCGGAAAATCACACTCGTCGCCTTCGGGGGATTGCCGAACTTGTCAAGCAATTGCACGACGAGGTTGTTCGGCAAGCGCTCATTAACTTTCGCGGTTTGATTATCGCCGCTCTCTTTGCGCATCCGCGCTGCTGCAATTGCGAGAAAGCGGACTTTGATGGAATCATGCAGCGCGAGGTTTTCCGGCATGAGGTACGCTTTGACCGTTTTCAGCTCCGCAAAGGTCGAGCGAATTTCGGCGGTCGTTTCGCCGTTTTGATCCGTGAGCGCAGCGGGTTGGGTGATATAATTTTTTTTGCCCGCAACGGTGATGCGCACTTTTTTCCCCGGCATGACATTGTCGAACTCATCGCGCACGGAGATCGTCACCAGCGCACGACTCACACTATCTGCGGGCACACCGGAGGCCGGCGTCACAGACATTGTCGAAAGCGTCGCGCTCGGCATTGCCAATGTCGCAGTCGCCGCAAACACAAAAGGGGAATTATGCAAATGCGTATTTTTGAATTTGGCCTGCGCTTGTACTTGATTGAGGCCGGCGTTGGGGCCGAGCTTCAGAGTGGTTTGCGCATAACCTTGGTCGTCAGTTTTGGCCTCAAACTTTGTCGCGCCGTTGCCGAGCGTTCCGCCGCCGGAAAGCACGTTGAAAGTCACGCTATATTGTTTTGCCGGCGCACCGGTCGCGTCGAGGATTCTCACCTTGAGAGGTTGCGGCAACGTTTTGCCTGCCAGCGCAGATTGTGCATTGCCGCTGATAGTGCGCAAGGTCTCCGGAGCTGCGGCAATCACTTTGAGTGAAGCCTGCAGCGCATTGTTCGCCGGAATGGCCATAATGATTTTGGAAGTGTCGCCATACGCGGTGCTCGTGTTGAAGCGCGCGCGCGTCACACCGAAGGCATCGGTGGTGTCGGTGAAGGTTTTTTGATCGGGCGGTTGTCCATTCACAAAGGAGCCGCCGCCGGTCGCGAGATTGAATTGCACGAGAACGCCGGGCACGCCATTGCCCAGCGCGTCCGCCACCTTGAGGCTGGGCAATTCCGTCGTTGTGTTGATCGGATAAAGATTGTTCGGCCACGAATCCAAGCTGATGCTCGCGGGCATGCCGGACGTCCCATTGGCTTGACATTGCAACGGCGCGCCGCTCACTCCCGTGCAGCGCATTGTCATTTGGTTCAAACCGGGAAGCGGCCCCATCGTCCATGGCGTGGCGGCACGACCGTCAGAACCGGTGGTGACTGCAATACTATCTTTGCCTTGCACTTTGCCGCCGCCCGCAGTGACGACAAACTTCACAACTTTGCCCTTGAAACCCAAACCATATTGATCCAGCACTTCAACCATGACGGGGTTCGGCAACGCTTGCCCCGCGATGCCGGATTGCCCGCAGCCGCTCACCAGTTGGAATTTTTGTGCGACACTCTCCGCTTTGGTGTTGCACTTCGCGACATTCGAAAGCAAGCTCTCATTGTCCGATTCATCGTACACACGCATCGCAAAGTAATATGTCGTGCTTAATTGCAAACCGGTCACCGAGAATTGCTGTTTCATTCCCGGCGCCGCGGGCGGAGGGATATTGGCCGCAAGCGTGGCGGAGGAAAAATTGAACGCATTGATGGGCGAGGTGGAATAGCGAATCTCCAAATGATCGGCCTGGCCTTCGAGTTGATTATCGCCGGTCATCGTCCACTCCAACCGGACGCTGTTCTTCGTGCTGTCGCTTGCAAATAAATCGGTAACCCGCGCCGGCTCGATCGCATCGCGCTGCAGCCATTTCACCGTGAAGTCATCGACTTGGTTGTTGAGCTGCTGGCCGTGAATGAACACGCCGGTGTACCATTTCACGTTCCGGCCAAATTCCTTGGCAGTGTCTTGCAGCGTTGCGTCCCACTTATTATTGATGTAATAATCGAAAAACACCGTCGTGGGTTCATTGCGAATCACGGCGGTGATCACGTCGCCGGCTTTGGGCAATGGCGTGTGTGATTGCGCGATTTCATAGGCTTTCGAGCTGTCGGGCCAGTATTCCCAGTTGCCGTCTTTGATGGCATAAAGGAAGACGCGTTCTTGATTCGTGCGGCGCCAAAGCCAATAACCGCTGGCGTCTTTTGTGGGCTGGTCGAGCATCAACGCGTGCGCGCCTTCGCCAATGCCCACAGCATCGGCCTTCTTGCCCCATCGATACGAGACCGAAACAATTTGGCGGTCGCCGTGATTGAAAATCGGCTTGAACGTTGCCAGATACCGCCATTCGCTGGTGGCGTTGGCATTCAGCACAAGCTCGCCGTCTTTGACTTCCCAATAGCGGCTGTCAAAATCCCATGAATCGCCAACATGATCGCGATTAAAATTGTCCACGAGCTTGAGCGTATCAAAACCATTCATGCTCGTGCGCCATTCCAATTTCACGTCCGAAGTGAGACCCAAGGCGCGGCGCAGCGAATCCAGGTGTGCGGGCGCATTTGCCGGGCCGAGGGGTTGAGGGTTTGAGGGTAAGGAGGCAAGTGCAACTTCGGCGTACAACACCACGTTCAGCATAGCAAACAACAACCGCCAGCCCATAAACTCGATCTCCTGTCATTCGAATTTCAACGAAAAGCTTTCCCTGGCTCGAACTCGCATTCGTGCTAGCTTGCGCAAGAAGTTTTTAGATGGAGAGTTGAGAGGTGACTTCGAGATTTGAAAACATGATGACGTAGCAAGCGCTGTGCGTGCACGCCGAACTCTTTTCAGTTGGCATGTGTGGCGTGCTGATATGTCGAGCGCCGCATTAAGTTTAAAGCAGGCATTAAAAATTTTTAATACTCTCATAACCTGGCTACCACTCGTCCGATTCGCGAGGCCCATTGTCTCAATCTTTTGCAATAGGAAATTTCCCGTTCAGGTTCGAACAATCGGTCGCCCAAAGTTTTGCTGTGTGAATCTACAACATCCGTGCAGCACATCTGTGGCGTTTGCACCCACGCTTTCACGTACTCGCGCTGATGAATCCTTTCGCGCTTACCTGGCACTCCTTTGATTATCTAAACACTTATGCTTCTGGGAGGGCCTGCGCCGGCAAAGCATGTGCGCGCCGTGGTTGGCACGCGGCTTGTGAAAGGCAGTTTGGAAAGTCAAAAACATTACTCGTGAAAATGTGCGTGCATCAGCTTATCATCACCGTCTTTGGATTGGAGGAAGTCATGTCAGAATCTGTTACCAATCGCGCCATGCTCAGGCAATTTCTTTTTTTTGTCATCGTTATCGTTTCGCTCCTGCTCATGATGAGCCTTCTCCTTTCCACGGAAGCGCACGGTCAAGTAACGTGGCGCGAGCCGTATGAAGCGAGTGGTGGAGACATGCGCGGCGACCGCGATTGCAGCGAAAAGCTGCAAGAGCGCGCGGAAAGAATATACCTCAAAAAACGCGACGATCTCAGCATTTCGCGCTTTACCGGCGATTTCGAATTGGGCGCGGAACTCACGCAGGATGGGCATCTCGTGGTGTCGGAAGGCGAGGTGACGATTGCCGGAAAAGTCGTGGGCACGGTGCTCGTCCTTTGTGGCAACGTGAAGCTGCGTGAAACCGCGGTGATCGAGGGCGACGTGGTTTGCATCGGCGGCCATATTGACCGCGCACGCGGCAGCCACGTGCGGGGTGATCAAATCGAGGCCTCGCCGCGCTCGCTTTCGCAAGGGCAACGTTCGAGTCGAGATTGGTCGCGGAGTTGGAGAAGCTATCGCAAGCGCCACGTGCCCAATCTCGAAGGCAAGGCGCATTATAATCGCGTGGACGGCATATTCCTGGGCCTCGCACTTCCGCCGCGCTATCTGAAAAACTCCGGACTCGAAATCTTCGGCTTGGGCGGCCATGCCTTTGCGAGCAAGCGCTGGCAATACCAAATCGGCGGCGAAGTGTATATCGGAGAAGCTTGGCGCTCGCTCATTGGTATTGAGGCGCACGATTACACCGCCAGCGAAGATGAATGGATCATTCCGGAAGATGAAAACAGCGTTGCCGCCCTGTTCATCAATGAAGACTTCCGCGACTATTATCGCCGCGACGGCTTCAGCGCTTATTTCAGCCAACGCCTGTCGGAATATGCCAAGCTCACCGCGGGCTATCGTCGTGAAGATTTGCTTTCATTGCCAAGTGAAACCGATTGGTCGCTCTTCGTCAATCGCAAAAAATTTCGGGTGAACCCGCTCATCCAGGAGGGCCGGCTCACCAGCTACTTCGCGCAAGGTGTGTGGGACACGCGCAATGATAAATTGCATCCCGATCGCGGCTGGCGCATCCAAGTGGAGGCCGAACTTGGCCGGCCGGATATCGTAGGTGATGTTGTAGAGGGCGACTATGATTTTGATCGTGTCCTCGTTGACGTGCGCCGCTATCAGCCCCTGGGAGAAGGCAGAAACTTCGACATGCGCTTGCGCGCCGGCTCGAGCCGCGGTTTCATGCCGCCACAGTTTCTTTTCGATCTCGGCGGCATTTCGACTTTGCCAGGCTATCGCTTTAAATCATTCACCGGCGATCGTATGCTGCTCGGCAATGTGGAGTATCGTATCGACGCCCGGCGCAGCCGACTTGGCGACATTCCTCTCCTCGGTGAATTGAATCTCATCCTCTTCGCGGACGCCGGGCTAGCGTGGTTTGCTGAGGATCACAGCGCGCTTACCTCCTCATTCGACTATTTCACTTTTGACAAGCTCAAAACTGACGTCGGCATTGGCTTCACGGATGAAGACGGTCGCGTACGCCTCAACTTTGCCAAACGCACGGACAAAGGCGGCGAAGACGTGGTCATTAGCTTTCGCTTAAATCGGAACTTCTAACGATGACGGCCTGCCGGGTTTTAACAGCCTGGCAGGCCACTGCCCTCCTGTAAGGTTCTCCCTCTCGCACCGACCAACTTTCGCAATCACAATTCACATACATTCCCTCTGCTGCGCGCGCTCTGCTCGCTTTTCGACGGGTGCGAGGGCGAGTGAGAGTGTGCGCGGCATTTTTCATCATGAACCAGGAAAGAAGTCATGGCGACAATCCTGCTCAACGAATCCGATCCGCAGCGCCACAAACAATTGCGCTCCGAACTGCAAAGCCGGGGGCACCGCGTGTGGTCCGCGCAGCATTTGACTGAAATCATCGCAACCCTGCATGACGTTGCCATTGATCTCATGATTCTCGATCTTGACCATCAGCGTTTGGAAGAGCTGGCAGCATTTGCCGAGCGCTGGCGCGGCATTAAAATTCTCTTCCAATCCAGCTCGCCTAGTCTCATGCAAGACTTTCGCAGTTGGATGGCGGATCAATTCGTTTACAAGGACGAACATGGCGAACGCCTCGCGCACGCCGTGGGGCAGCTCTTGCAAATCAAAACGCTGCAGCGTCGCGGCCTCAAACGATCTCGCCGCGCGCAAACAATGAATCTGCCGATGGCGGCAGCGGCTTAATTTCCCAAGCGGAGGCCAAAAGCCGAAGACAGAAAAATGAACGGCAGAAAAATAATGCCTGGGATCAGACGAGCGCAGTGGATATCGACACGCGAAGGAAAGCAACAAACGCTTTTCTGTGCTCCATCTTTCTGTCTTCCCCTGCTTAAAAAATAGTTTTGCTGATAATCGTTTTGCTTTAACAGGTTATCCCCATGCCAATTTCATTCGACAAAACCGTCACCCAAAATCTTGACGAAGCGCTGCGCCGTGAATGGCTGGAAACCAACGGCCTCGGCGGATGGGCCAGCTCCACACTCGCCGGCGCGCACACGCGACGCTATCACGGCTTGCTCGTGGCCGCCACCCATCCGCCCGTGGGCAGAATGGTTTTGCTTTCCAAGCTGGACGAGACGCTTCTCATCAACAACCAGCGTTTTGAATTGAGCTGCAATTGCTATCCGGGCGCGGTGCACCCGCGCGGGTTTGAATATCTCGAATCGTTCACGCGCGATTTGTTCCCGGTGTTTGAATACGAAGCGCAGGGCGTGCGTGTGCGCAAAACCATCGCAGCTATCAACGGCGAAAATACCACGCTCATTCTCTACGAAGTATTGCATGCGCCCTCCGCATTCGAAATGGAATTGCGGCCCTTCGTCGCTTATCGCGACTATCACAGCATGGCGCATGCAAATGACGCTCTGCGGCGCGAAGCGCAGTTTGAGCGCGGCCGCTTCCGCGCGCAGCCATATCAAGGCGCGCCGGAGCTTTTTCTTTCCGTCCCCGGCGCAGCCTTCGCGCCGCACGCAGAGTGGTATTATAATTTTGAATACCGCATTGAGCAATATCGCGGCTTGGAGGCGCGCGAAGATTTGTTTACGCACGGCACATTCCAGCGCACGCTGCAACCGGGCGAACGTTTCGGCGTCATTGCTTCAATTCATGATCCCACCGGCCGCGACGCCTTTCAGCTTTACAGCGCCGAAAAACAACGCCGCGAAAAACTATGCTCTGCAAAGATCAACAAAGAGGAGTTTGCCAAATCCCTGACACTGGCTGCGGATCAATTCATCGTGCGCCGCGGCGAGAATTTGCGCACCATTATCGCCGGCTATCATTGGTTTTCAGATTGGGGCCGCGACACCATGATCGCGCTGCCCGGCATTTGTTTGAGCACCGGCCGCTTTGAAGACGCCCGCAAAATTCTGCGCGCCTTCGCGCAAAGCACGAGTCAAGGCATGCTGCCCAATCGTTTTCCCGATGCAGGTGAGCAGCCGGAATACAATACCGTGGACGCCACCCTGTGGTTCTTCGTCGCCATTTACAAATATTTGGAGTACACGAACGACGTTGCGTTCGTGCGTGAAGAGCTGATGCCCACTCTGCGCGACATTATCTCATGGCACGAGCGCGGCACGCGTTACAACATTCACGTCGATGCCGATGGTCTGTTATACGCCGGCGCGCCGGGCGTGCAGCTCACATGGATGGATGCAAAGGTCGGCGATTGGGTCGTGACCCCGCGCTCGGGCAAGGCCGTGGAGATCAACGCGCTGTGGTATAATGCGCTGGCGATCTATGCCGAGTTTGCGCGCCGTTTCGGCAATGCCGGCGAAGCGGAGAGTTTCAGCCATCGCGCGCAACAAGTGCGGGCGAAATGCAACGAAGTTTTTTGGAATGAATCCGCGGGCGCTTTGTATGATTGCATCGACGGGGATAAGCGTGACCCGGCGCTGCGCCCCAATCAAATCCTCGCGCTCAGCTTGCCGTTTCCTTTGCTGGAGGGCGCGAAAGCGCGGAGCGTTTTCAAAGTGGTGGAAGAAAAACTCTACACGCCCATGGGCTTGCGCAGCTTGGCTGCGAACGAACCCGGCTACCGCCCGCACTACGGCGGCGATCAATGGTCGCGCGACAGCGCGTACCATCAAGGCACGGTGTGGAGCTGGCTGCTCGGGCCGTTCATCACTGCAATGCTTCGCGTCGAAGGCGAGGCGGGCCGGCAGCGTGCGCGACAAATCATAGAAAACCTTCAACCGCATTTGCTCGATGCGGGTCTCGGCACCGTCTCGGAGATCTTCGACGCCGAGCCGCCGCACGCGCCGCGCGGTTGCATCGCGCAAGCTTGGAGCGTGGGCGAGTTGCTGCGCGCATATCTCGAAGAGATTGCGATCGAGAAATCAGATCCCCCCGCTTAGCCATTCGCTATTGTCTTTCCGTGCCGCGACGCGACGGGGCAGAAAAATAAAGCTTGGGCTAGTAAAGTCGATGTCGCCACCTTAAAGCAAACAACAAACATTTTTCTGCCCTTCATCTTTCCGTCTTCTAAAAGTGACTTGGAGAGGCGTGTTCAACTTAACGTTGTAGTACTAGCATCATGCGAGGAACCACAGGGTCATTCAGAAGTGAACCGTGCTACGTTCTCCATCAATAACTGCGGCATAAACTGAAGGTAGCCATTACCCGCCGGCATTTCCCGCCGCTTGCCCGCCCCGCCAAAATTTAAGTTGGATAATTGCGTCTGCCCCTGTACCTTCTTTCGCGTTTTGAGTCCGCCATGTGATCCCAAAGAAAAATTTCATTCCCAAGAAGTGAGAGGTGCACATGAATACGATGCGAACTTTTGTGCTGCTCGCCGCATTAACGGCTTTGCTGGTTGTTGTCGGCGGCGCTATTGGCGGCCGCAACGGCATGTTCATCGCCTTTGCGATCGCGCTCGTGATGAATTTTGGCAGCTACTGGTTCAGCGACAAGATCGTGCTGCGCATGTATCGCGCGCAGGAAGTCAGCCCGTCGTCGGATTTATACAGCTTAGTGCGCACGCTCGCCACGCGCGCGAATTTGCCCATGCCCAAGGTCTATCTCATTCCGGAGGCGCAGCCGAACGCTTTTGCGACGGGACGCGATCCCGAACACGCGGCTGTGGCCGTTACCGAAGGCATCACGCGCCTGCTGAGCCGCGAGGAGCTTTCCGGCGTCATTGGCCATGAGCTGGCCCACGTCAAGCATCGCGACATTCTCATCGGCACTATTGCCGCAACTATTGCCGGCGCGATCAGCATGCTTGCGAACATGGCGCAATGGTCCATGATTTTCGGCGGCCGCAGCAGTGATGATGACGAAGGCGGCGGGCTTATCGGCGGCTTGGTAATGATCATCGTCGCCCCCATTGCGGCGATGTTGATTCAAATGGCCGTGAGCCGCTCGCGCGAATACCTTGCAGACGAAGGCGGCGCGCGCATCGCCGGCAATCCGCGCTTTCTCGCCAGCGCGCTGCGCCGCTTGCAAGCCGGTGTGCAACAACTGCCCATGCAAGCCAACCCCGCGACCGCGCACATGTTCATCGTCAGCCCGTTGACCGGCGGCGGCATTGCGAGCTTGTTCAGCACGCATCCGCCCATGGAAAAGAGAATCGAACGTTTGGAAAGCATGCGGCTGGCGTAAAGCAGCGCGCGGTCGCGGCGTTTTGAAATTAATTCCTTTGCAGTGAAATCTTGGTAGAAAAGCAAAAACTTCACTAAACTTTTTCAAGTTTAGTAAAGCTATAATTCCGGCTCATCCGCTTAAGGAGCAAGAATGGCGAAACCTATTGTCGGCATCATCATGGGCAGCGATTCCGATTTGCCGGTCATGAAACCCGCCGCGGAAATTTTGCAAGAACTCGGCGTCGCATGCGAGATGTCCATCGTCTCGGCGCATCGCACACCGGAGCATGCGTTTCAATACGCGCGCACCGCGGAAGAAAGCGGATTGGAAGTGATTATTGCCGGCGCGGGCGGTGCGGCGCATTTGCCGGGCGTGGTGGCCGCGCTTACGCCGCTGCCCGTCATCGGTGTTCCGGTAAAAGCCGCAGCTTTGGAAGGATTGGACTCGTTGCTCTCTATCGTGCAAATGCCGTCCGGCGTGCCCGTCGCGACTGTGGCGATCAACAATGCCAAGAACGCCGGCATACTCGCCGCGCAAATTCTCGGCGTGAAATTTCCGGAAGTGCGCGCGCGCATCAAAGCCTACAAAGCGCAATTGGAGCGGTCGGTATTGGACAAAGCCGCGCAGCTTGCAAACGTCACAAAGCAATAGCAACTCGCTGTCGTTCAAAAGTTCAGCACGAGGCCGTAACTGCGCAAGCGGTTACGGCCTTTGCATTTTTTGGGGGGAGGAAATCGTATCACGCTATTGCAATCGCGCGTTTGCGAACGCGCCTGCCGCCTTTCGTTGTCGAATTTGTGCGTTGGGAATAAAAAAGGGCACAGCAGAATGCCGTGCCCTTGGGCTGTGAGTGTGATGTGGGGGGGGTCGGTTAGCGCATCAGCGTAAGTTTGCGCGTCTGCGTCAAGCCGTTGGCTTCGAGACGGTAGAAATAAATACCGCTCGTCACAGCAGCGCCATCATCGTCACGTCCATCCCACGTCACGCGCTGCTCACCCGCCGCTTGCACGCCATCCACTAGCGTGCGCACACGGTGCCCGAGTATATTATAAACCGCCAACTGCGCTCTGCCGGCCTGCGGCAGCTCGAAACGAATCACGGTGGACGGATTGAAAGGATTGGGATAATTCTGCGACAACATGAACGCGCGCGGCGCTTGCACGCCGGGCTGCTCTGCCACATTCGTCGGCGCGTCGAACACGACCCGCACCGTGACGATTTGATTTTGGCCCTGTGCAGTTTGCGCGACGAGCACTACGCGCTGATTCGCACGCAAGGCCTGCGCGGTCGTCGGGCGGTTCTGCTGATCAAAGATCAACGAGGAGCTCGTGAGCGTTTGCACCAAGCCTTGAATCGAGACGCTGTTGCCGCTGACCTGCGAGACCACGCCGTTCAACGACAAGCGCTGCTGGACCTGCACGCGCACGGCAAGCAGCGAGCCGTCGTTCTGCCGCTGGGCTTGCACTTCCACAACCATGCCGAGATGCAGATCGGTAATGGCGAGAGGCAAGTTGTTGTGATCAACATAAACCGTCGCGGCGTCCACGCGCACCACAAGGTTGCCGACGATGAGCGCGCTAAACGAGAGCACATTGAGGCTGCCCGTGAATTCGACCTCATTGCTCGGATTGTCTTCCCGTTTGACGCGCAGGGCGACGAGGATGCTGTCGGTCAGCAATTGCGCCCGCACCTCGACGAAATCATTCAGGCGTAAATCCGCGAAGGTGATGGGCAAATCTTGTTCGTTGAGAAAAATCGTGGTGTTGGTAACGCGCACTTCGTGACCCAACATGAGGAAGCCGCTGGGCAGCAAGCGCTCGATGCGCCCGCGAATTTCCACGACGCGATCAATGTTGTCTTCAATGTGAATCTTCGTTGCGACCCAACGGCCGGTTGGCCGGTTGGCGCGGACTTCAACGACCAAGCCCACGGTCAATTGGTTGAAAGAGATGAGTTGTCCATTGCGATCGGTGATAACGGTATTGTTTGTCACGAAGAAAGTCACGCCGGAAACCTGCAAGCTGTCGCCGCCAATCGCCATAATCACGCCGCGCAATTCGATTTCATCATTGCCAAGATCTTCGACCTTGATGTTCGTCGCCCAGAGGCTGCCGTCAAGCAGACGCACGCCGCGCACTTGCACCAACATGCCGGTGCGCAACGCCGAAAAGTTAATGCGATTGTTGTTATTATCCAGCACGATCGTGGAATCATTCACGCTGAACGCAATGCCGGAAACCGTGATGCTGTGCTCGGTCAAAGCCTCGATGAAGCCTTTCAGCTCGACTTCATCGCTGCCTTCGTCTTCGACTTTGATGCGCGTGGCGAGCAGCGTACTGTCCGGCGCGAAGTTCGCGCGCACTTCCACCAGCAAACCGGTGCGCAACGCCGTGAGCGGGATGAAATTATTGTTGTTGTCAAGAATGATCGTGGCCGGCACGACGCGCACGTGGAATTGATTCACGAGCAACGTCGAGTCTTGTATCGCCAAAATGATGCCTCTGAATTCGAGGTCGTTGCCGCCATTGTGATCTTCGCGCTCGATGCGCACGGCCAAAAACGGAAGATTGTTGCTGCGCGTTTGGCCTTTGATCTCCACGATTTCGCCGACGCGCAAATCGAAAAATGAGATCGGTTCGTCGTTGAAACCGAGAATGGCCGTTTGATTATTGACTTCGAACACAGTGCCATCCACTGCAACGTAGAGCTTGAGTGTCGAAGTGCTATCGACCACCAGCGCGGTAATAGTGCCGGTAAACTCGATTTCGTCGCCGCCGATAACATCGTCATCGATTTTGATACGCTCCGCAAGCACGTGACCATTCGCCGTGCGCGTGCCTTTGGCCTCCACTTCCATGCCCACTTTCAAACCTGCCAACGTGATGCGATTGTTGTTGCGGTCGAGAATCTCCGTCGTGTTCTGCACGACAAAATGAATATTGTTGACGATGATCACGCTGCCTTGAATGCTGGCGATGATGCCTTTGGTTTCGACTTCGAATTCTGAAGAGCGTTCGAGCACGGTGATGGCCACGGCCCAAAAGCGATTGTCATTGCGCAGCTCGGCCTGCGTGCTCACCTTCCAATTGTTCATCAATGCGCTGAACGGCAGCACTTGCCCGTTTTCGGTGATGCGCGTCGCGTTGTCCACGAAGAACGTCGTGCCGGAGATGCGGAAAAAATTCGGGCCTAAGGAATCGATGCGGCCGGTGATGAAAAGCGTGTCGCTGGCCCCGCCTCCGTTTTGAATGGTGATATCGACGCGCGACTCGAAGCGCGCGCCTTGCGCATCTTCGATCGCGGCGCGGAACTCCCAAGCCGTTTCCGCACGATTCAAGCTCGCCAGCGGAATATGCGTTTCATAAGTGCCGTTCACGTTATTGAAGAATGCGCCTTTGCGGCTAGAGCCGCCGCTCGCCGATTTCAACTCGAATTCATTTTTGTCGAGGTCAAAATAATTGATGTTCGGCGCCACGACCTTCGCGTGCAGTGAATCTGAAAAAGAAAAAATGCCGTCGGTCGTGGAAAAATCCGCGTGCTTGGAAAGCTGTAACGTCTGTGCTCCCGCCGGCGCATTGAAACCGACGCCAAGTACGCTCAACAAAACAAGCCGGCAGAGTATTTTGAATTGATGACGCTGTGGCATGAGAGCCTCCGTGGTTAAAAATCCTGAAAAATTGCGAGTTGGGTTGCGTTTCTTGTCAGCGAAACGGCGACCTGCATTCATTCAAATGAAGTGCCATTGCGGCCCGCGGGGTTTCTCTGTGAAGCTCTTAAATAAAAACAGATGCCACGCACAATGTTTATGGCGTTCCGTGCAGAATCTGCACTTTCTACGCGCTGCTTCGTGAGCAAATTATGCTCGTAAAGACCTCGCAGCATGTCATTGCATTTGAGTTGCAAAGCTTTATATTCTACTCATCAAAAGGTTTGAATTTTGCACAAGCGCAGGCAATCACGATTTCTTACCTCCGGGCTGTCGTTTTATTTACCACTATAGTTTTGCAGTGCGGCTCCGCGGCTTCGGCCGGACGATGGAAGTATTCTTATCTAGCGCCGGCGGTGCGAAGTTTGGGCGTCAACTTTATCATGTCACGGTCATGTTGATTTCAGCCGAACGTTTACGGGCGTATTTGCGATGTGCACTAAGCGCGCGTTTGTGCGTTAAATCATTCACGGCTTGCGCACTCAGTTTGAACTTGACATTGCTGGCGTGCACCAACCCGGCGGAGCACAGCAATCCTCTCGATCCGGAATCGCCGGATTACACCCAGCAAGGCATATTGCGCGGACAAGTCACGACCATTTATCCGCCCTATCAAGCGCTTGCGGGCGCGAGCATCCGGTTGTTGCCCGGCGGACTCACGGTGCAAAGCGATGCCGGCGGAAATTTTAGTTTTGGAAAACTCGATAGCGGAAATTATCTGCTCGAAGCTGAAAGGACAGGTTACGCGCCGCGGCAACTCAGCACGAGAGTGCTCGCGCGTGCAGAGCGCGTGGTGGAAATACGGCTCGATGCTTTGCCAATCATTGCTTCAGCCAATATCACCAGTGCGCGAGTCGCCACGCGCGAGGTTACTGCGCCGCGTTTGTTTTTGGAGATCAGCGCCGAAGCTTCAGATCTCGACGGGGGGAATGATATCAAGCGCGTGCTCGTAAAAATACCGGGGCGCGCTGCGCCGGATACTCTGGCGCGCGCAAACACTTTCGCACGCTGGCAGCGCGTCTTTCCAAACGACGAGCTTGCGCCGCTCAATCTTCATAACCTCGTGGGCGCGCCCTTGGAGTTCTTCGCAGAAGACGGGGCCGGTGAAAAATCAACTTCGCAAGCTTTCCAATTGGCGCGGCTCATCACCGAAGAGCCCGAGCCAACCTATCCCAGCAACGGCGAATCTTTTCCGAGAAACAACGATCGCAACCTGCGCTGGCAATTGCCAGTGATTGCCTTTGATCATTCCGTACGCGTCGAAGTCTATCGTTTGGACGCCGGTTTTCCATTTTTGATTTCAACTTTAAACTTGCGCTCCGGTGCGAATAGTTTGCCGTATCCAGGCAGCTTGACCAGCGGCACGTATTACTGGACCGTGAAAATCATCGACGGCTTCGGCAATAGCAGCCGTTCGAAAGAAGCAACCTTCCAAGTGCAGTGAATTGCAGTGCTGGATTTTTGGAGTGTTGGAGTATTGGGATTCAGCCACTCCAAAGCTCCAAGCGCCAACACTCCGATCATCTCGAAGAATTTATGCCCGAACCATTGCAGGAATTTTCCGATCCCCTCGTCGCGTTGTCAACGATCAGCGAGAGCATCAACACGCTGTATGACATCGACGAGCTGCTCAAAAAGATCCTCGACATCGCGCTCCGCACGGTGAATGCCCAACGCGGCGTCATTCTAATGTCAGAACACGACGACCCGGCGGAGCTGAAAGTGCGCTTGTCGCACAATCTCGACTCGAACACGATCTCCGCGCTCGCCCCCTTCTCGCGGAGCATTGTGGAGGCGGCGCTCGCAAGCGGAGAAACGTTGATTACATACAATCCCGAAGACGACACGCGCTTTACGGCATCGACGAGTATTGCCAATCAGAAAATCGTGGCCGCGGCGTGTTTGCCGTTGCGCATCAAAACGCGGCGGCTCGGCGCGATTTATATGGACAGCACGGAAGCGCGCGGCAAGTTTCGCCCGGAGATGGAGCCGTTTCTCAATGCCTTCGCGCACCAGGCTGCGATCGCCATCGAGAACGCGCAAATGTACGAGCAATTGCGCACGGAGAATCGCCGTTTGCGCCACGCGTTGGCGAGCACGAGCGAGTTCAAAGAGATCATCGGCAACAGCCAGCCCATGAAGCACGTGTTCGACGTGGTGCGCAGCGTAATGGACACGCCCGCCACGGTTTTGCTTCTCGGCGAAAGCGGCACCGGCAAGGAATTGGTTGCGCGCGCGCTGCATTACAACAGCCGTTTCAAAGACAAACCATACATTGCGCTGTTTTGCGGCTCGCTGCCGGAGAGTCTATTGGAAAGCGAATTGTTCGGCCACAAGCAGGGCGCATTCACCGGCGCGACGCACGACAAAAAAGGGTTGTTCGAAGAAGCGGACGGCGGCACGATTTTCCTCGACGAGATCGGCGACATTAGCCCGAAAATTCAAACGTTGTTGCTGCGCGTGTTGCAAGAACGCGAAGTGCGCCGCATCGGCGAAACCAAAGTACGCAAGATCGAAGTGCGGGTCGTTGCGGCGACCAACAAGGATTTGAGTGAAGAGGTGAAAGCCGGGCGCTTCCGCGAAGATTTGTTTTATCGCCTCAATGTCATCACGATTGTAATGCCGGCGCTGCGCCATCGCGGCAACGACATGGTGCTGCTTGCGCAGCATTTTTTGGATCGTGCGGTGAGCAGAAGCAACCGTTCGATTCGCGGTTTCTCGCCGGAAGCGATTGAAAGCATGCTCGCGCACAACTGGCCAGGCAACGTGCGCGAATTGGAAAACACCGTCGAGCGCGCGGTATTGCTGGCGAAGAGCGAATCTATCACGCCGGCAGATTTGCGCTTGAAGAGCGAGCCGACCGCGCCGGTGGAAATGCAAACGCTGCGCGACCACGAGCGCCGCGTCGTCGAAAGAGTCTTGCAAGAGCACGAGGGCAACGTCACCGAAGCGGCCAAAGCACTCGGCGTATCGCGGCGCTGGCTGCACTATCGGTTGAGGGAATGGCAGTTGTGAAAAAAGTCGGCCAATACCAACTGATCGCCGAGATCAAACGCAGCGCGTTGGGCGCGACATATCGCGGCTGGGATACGGCGCAGCAACGGTTGGTATTGCTCAAAACTTTCAAGCCGCAGGGCGAAGCGCAAATTGTGGAAGGTTGCACTGCGCGCTTCTCGCAGGAAGCGGAAGCCTATTCACGCATTGCTCATCCCAATATCGTCAAGTTGTGGGATTACGGCTATGATAGCGACGTATGCTATCTCGCGCTCGAATTTGTCGAAGGCTGGGATTTACGGCGCGTGCTGCAGCAGTTCGGCGCGTTGCCTGTTGAAATCGCGGTTGCGATTATTTATGAAGCCCTGCATGGGCTGGCAGAGATTCATCGCCAAAACATTATTCATCGCGATCTCAAGCCTGAAAACATTTTGCTCGGGCATGACGGTCAAGTCAAGCTTTGCGATTTCGATCTCGCCACGCAACAGGATGAGGCCGCGGCGCACGCGGGCTTGACCGGTTCGCCGGGGTATGTTGCGCCGGAAGCAATACTCGGTGAAAAACTCACGAGCGTTGCGGACATTTTTTCGCTGGCCGTGGTGTTCTATGAATTGCTCACCGGCGCGCGTCCGTTTCACGCGGGTTCGCCCAGCGGTGAGATGAGCGCCATCGTGCGTCTCGCGCACTTGCCTTTGCACAAAGTTTTGCACGATGCGCCCATGCGCTTAGAAGAGCTGCTCGATCTCATGCTCGCCAAGCGTCCGCAAAATCGTCTCGCGAGCGCGGCGGAAGCGCAGCTTTGGCTGGCAAACCATTTCGAAGTGGGCACGACCGAGACGCGCGCGGAGCTCCTCCGCCGTTATCTCGAAGCGCCCAACGCATATCAAGCCGCGGGCTTAGTGGCTCGAAATTTAGCGTCGCCCATCAACAAAACGGCAAGACACCGGCGTTGGGCCTATGCGGCAGCTTTCGCAGGAATACTTTTGCTGAGTGTGGGATGGTTTTATTGGCAAGCGCAACACGCGGTTCCAGCGCGCGAAGAGCTGGCTCAGCCGCTCCCATCAAAACATGCCGCGGCAGATTCATTCGCGCTCTCGCAGGCTCCCAAACCCGCGCCTCAAATCGATACCACCAAGTCACCATTGACCATAGCGGCGAATGCACGTGTGAATCGGCCGGCCGCGGCGGAGAGCGCAAAAGTGGAAGCGCCTTCGTCCACTTCACTTTCGCGCACCATATTGATTCGCAGCAATCCATGGGCGTATCTTTTTCTGAACGGCGACTCGCTCGGAATGACGCCGCTCGCAGTGGCAGTGCGAGCGAGCACAACCCCGCAGCAGCTCGCATTTAAGAATCCACAATTCCCGCAAGTGGAAGCCGCATTGCAGCTCGAGACACAGACTGCGGACACGCTCACCTTCTCGCTCTGGGAGCGTGTGGCGCAGTTGGAATTACAAATTACGCCTTGGGCGGAAGTTTATATCAATGATGAAAAACGCACATTGGTGGAAGGTGAAAAAAGCTTGCTGCTCTTGCCGGGGAAATACCGCCTGCGTTTCGTGCACCCACAGTTGGGTGAGAAAACAGAAACGGTTTCGCTGCGTGCGGGAGAGGCACGGCAATTGGCGGTGAATATGTTTTGACGGAAGGGAATTACATTTTGCGATTTGTAACCATAGGCAGTATGGCACTTGTGCTTTGGGCATGGCCGCTGACGCCGGTAAGCGCCCAAAGCAACGCCGCGGACCGCGTCAAAGAAATTCAACGCGCTTTGCAGCGCGCGGACTATCAGTTTGCGAGCGCTCTTGCGGACAGCGCAATTGCAAATTTCAAGCAGTTCTCGCCCACGCAATTGGCCGAGATTCACACGCTGCGTGCGCTCGTCGCTTTGGAACAGAATCAATCTGCGCTGGTGGACGCGGACTTTCTCTCGGCATTGCAGCTCGCGCCCGAGCTGCAGCTCGATCCTATTTTCTTCTCACCCACACTGCAAGCGCGCTTCGAAAAATTGCGCGCCAAGCTGCCCAAAGCTGAAACACCGGTGCGCGTCGAAACACGTTACGTCATCGTCCCCGACCCGCGCATCAAAGCCGCCGGGAAATCGCTCCTGCTGCCAGGCTGGGGACAACGCGCCAAAGGCCATCGCACACGCGGCTTGCTCTTCACCTCCGCGGCCGCGACCTTGGCGGCTGCGACCTTGACCACCCATTTCTTGCGTGCTTCTGCCGAAGACAATTATCGCAAAGCCAATTCCCAAAACGTCGCGCAGCGCTATGACACGTTCAATCGTTATCACTTGCTGCGCAATAATTTCGCGTTAGGCCTGGGATTACTCTGGAGCGCGAACGCGCTGGAAGCCTTGCTTTCCCCGGCGCACACGACGCCGGTTTCTGTCGGCGTCATCTCTCCCCATTTTCCTTCCTCAAAGGCCCGCTTGTTAGCCGTGGCCGTCAAATTTTAATCCTCATTTTCTTTTACTCTCTCATTTCTGTGCTGCGCACTCTTGTTATCGTGTAAAGGATCTCCCTCGCACTGGGAGGAATGTAAAATTATCTCGCTGCTTCTCTCGCTGGCAGGTGAATTGCCATTTTAAAAACGGGAAGACAAACAAGCGCGCGAATAGGAATTTCCAACAGTGGGATTGCAACATGATGCGAGAGCAAAATCCGAAACCAAACCGCCTGATTTTTTATGTTGTCGCGAGACGCCCTTCTCAAGCGAAAACACAAATTCCAAATACAAACTCGCAAGAAGCGAGCAAGGCCTCGCACGCAAGCTGGTGGAAGCGCATGGAGCGCCTCGGCCTGATTTTGGGAGTGTCGGGGATTTCGATCACTTCGTTGATCGCAGGCATCGGCGAAATTCAACGCAAGCTGCAAGCGGTCGAGACCATGCAGGAAAATCTCGAGCAACATGAAAAAAGATTGAATGACTTGGAGAAAAAAAACCACGAGCAGTCGAACCAGCTCAACTATATCGAGGGGAAGATCGAACAACCACGCCCTTTGAGGCAATCGCCGACTCCATCAGAAATCATACTGTCGAGTGAAAAGCCGCTATCGAATGAATTCCAAGCGCCAAGGCCGAAACCGCAAACGACAAATACGAACGAACAGCAATCGCCGGAACCTACTCCTCAAACTCAGGACACACGCGCGCCGTTGCACGTCATTGATAAACTGAATATGACGATCACGTACGCGTATCGCAAAGCGTTGCGAGCAAATCCCAATTTGGCGGGACGATTATGGGTGAAATGTATTATGGACGAGGAGGGCAACCTTTCAAACTCCGAAGTCATTGCGCTCGACCGCGAGATCGAAGAGGTGGCAGCAAACGTGCGGGACAAAGTGCAGCGTTGGCATTTTCCAAACACCGTAACGGGTTTGGAAGAAGGGGAATATCAAAAAACGTATTTCCTCACGCCCAGCAGTTTCTAAAAGCCTCTCGGAGTGATGGAGTTTTGGATTGATGGATTGTTGGAAAAACAAAACCCATAAATCCATCAATCCAATTTCTAAATCTTCGCCACGCTCTCCGCTTTCAACCATCCGACTTTGCCATCGGCCAGACGGATGCGCAGCCATGCGCCAGTCTGTTCCTGCAATTTCACTTTCGCGCCTTCGTGAATGATGAATACTTCCGTGGCGTCCACCGCGGGCGAGCTGCGTGCAGTCACACGTTGTGCGAGCACGATGCCGTATTGCTCCGTTTTCTGTTCGTACCACTGCCAAAAGAAAATCGCGGCAAAGAGCAAACAAATTGTTCCGGCAATCCACGCGAGCCAGCGTCCGGATTGGCGCAAGCCTTCTTTTCTTCCCACTAAAAAAAGCATCAACCCGAGAAACACGCCCCACCAAAACAGCAAAGCCCACCCGGCAGCTTGTTCGAGTGAGAAAAACTTCAACGCGCTATCGAGCCATACCAATACCACCGAGCGCGGCGGTGCGAGAATGCGATCGGTGATCGCAAGATTTGCGAGATCGAGATTGAAGCGAATGTCTTCATTCGCGCGATTGCGCTGCAGCGCGCGTTCGTAGTTGAGAATCGCGAGGCCGTTTTTGCGTTGCTTGAAATAGGCATTGCCGAGGTTATAATAAACCTGCCAGTTCTCTTTTTTTAGCGCGATGATTTTTTCAAACGCCGCCGCGGCTTGCTCGTAATCGCCGGCTTGATAGGCTTGATTGCCTTGCTGAAACAGCGTCGCGGCTTCATCGGCAAAAGCGAGAGAGGCAAAGAGCAGCATAGTAACTCCCAAAACAGCACACAATTTATTCCCCCCTTGAGGGGGGTTAGGGGGGTGTGCTTTATCGCGGCATCGAACGACACCCCCCTGGCCCACCTCAAGGGGGGAATTAGCAAAGAAAAATTTCAACCACGCACTCACAGCGCCTCCTCCATTTGTTCGATGGCGCTTTGTGCTTGATCGTAAAACTGCTTCATCTCAACACCATTGGATTGCGAAGGCGCGAAGCGCTGAAAATCGCATGTGTGCAGGCAATTGAGGTAAGCCGTAACCACGGCGGGCGCCACCTTTTTTTCCTCCAACAATTTTTGAATATCATCCGTGACCAGGCCCGCTTCTGCAACATTGAGCTTATTGCCGAGAAAACCCATGAGCGCGCGCTGCACCTCGGCATAAAATTGTTTGCCGTCATTATGCTGCAAAAACTTTTTGGCTGCCTGCAATTGCTTGTTCGCGACGCGCGTGGCTTTGCGGCCGCGCGCATAGGCAACATTGGTGGAGAGCTTTTCTTGATGGCGTTGATAATAAAGCGCGCCGGCCAAACCCAAGACCGGCAACACCAACAACGCCATAAACCACGGTTGCGCGTAATTGCGTTTGTCGATTTCTTGAAAGGGGAGGTCGGCGAGCGCAATGAAACGAACGTCTTGTCCCAGCAACTTCACGTCTTCCTTGGTTCTGCCGCCGCCCGCGAGCGCAACTTCGCCCGAGCCTTTCAGTATGCTGAGCGCGAGCGGAGCTGTGGTAGCAACGCGATATTCTTTCGCGCGCGGATCGAAGTAAGGCAGCGCCAATCCGCTGATTTCGAAATTACCGGGAAAACGCGGCACCATCACATATTCCCAAGTTTTGCTGCCGGAGATTTGATTGTTGGCGCGATTGATATCTTCCGCCACTTTAGGATCGTACACTTCAAAATCCGAAGGGAGATTGAGCCGCGGCGCGCTCAACGTTTTGAGGTTGCCCTGTCCGCTCGCGGTGACTTTGAGCGTGATCGCTTCATTCGTTTTCACTTCGCGGCGATCAACCGTGGCTTTGAGGGAATAGTTGCCAACGGCGCCGTCGAAGTTTGCCGGCTTGTTGTTCGGCCAGGGCAGCACTTCGATTTGCACCGGCTTGCAAGAAACGGAAACTCGCGCCGTGCGCGCAAAAAATGGGTCATCAAAAAAACTTTCGAAAATATCGCGTGAACGCCGGCGCTGCGCCGGCATTTGCACTTCACACTCGATGGTCATCGGCTCAAGCGATTGCATCCCCGCGCTCTGCGGGAACACTGCCGAGCGCTTGATTTCCGCGACCAGATAGCGCTGGCCGTTAATGACTTCTTGCCGCGTTTGCGGTTGGCGCGGCAGCTCAAAATTTTCCACCCAAAAGCCGGCAAAGTTGGGAAGCTTGGAAAGACTGTAGCTCGAGATCGAGCGCAGCGTATAGATTTTGTAACTGATAATCACCGGCTCGTTTTGATAAACCCGCTGGCGATCCAACTCGGCCTTTAAGAACACGCCGGTCTCGCTGCCTTGCAATGCCGGATCGTTGCGTGGTTGCGCGGGCGCTGCGCCTGATTGTCCGCTTTGGGTTTGCGGCGCAGCGCCGCCGCTTGCCGGCCCGATCTCGATGCGGATCGGCTTGCTGCGCACAATCTCGCCGTTGACCTCGACTTCCACCGGGCCGATTTCAAAACTGCCCGCAGCCTGCGCGAGAAAAGTATGGTGGATGGTCGTGGAGGAAGACATGCGGCCATTGATGAATTGAAAGCTCTGCGAGGAGCTGGTGCCGATCAGTTGCGCGAATTGCGACATGTCCGGCAGCTTCGGCTCGCCCGCGTCCCGGCCGGATATTTCCACGCTCAAGGTGAAATCTTCATTGAGGCCGATGTGCGTGCGATCTACGGTCGCGACCACGGTCACGCCTTGTGCGTGCACAAGAGCGGGTGCTGCTCCGAGGACTGTTAAAATAAAGAGCAAAAATTTGAACGATGCTTTAAACATGGCACTTCCTAAAACACTTTTAGTGATTATCACTTCAACAATTGTCATTGCGCAGGAATCCTTGCTAGTGCTCGGCAGCACTCTCAGCGTTAGCTCTTTCCCAGCAAGTAAAAAGATTCCGGCGGCATGACAGCTTTGAGCCAGTGCGGGTTGATGCAAAAACTTTTACCAATCTTTTTCCACCCGCATGCGGCTGCGCACTTGCGCTTGGCGTTTTTTCTGCGCTTCCTTTTCCTGGCTTTGTAAAGCTTCCAGCAAACGTTCAGCATCTTCCTTGGAAAGCTCGCCGGGTTTGGGCTGTTGTTGCGCGGTTTGTTGCTGTTCCTCCTGCTCCTGTTCTTGTTGCCCCTGTTGATCATTATTTTGATCGTCCTGCTGTTGCTGCTGTTGTTGATCTTTCCCCTCATTTTGGTCTTGTGAATTCTGCTGTTGATCCTGCTGCTGATTTTGCTGCTGCTGTTGTTGTTGCTGGTCCTGCGGCTGCTTCTGGGCGTTCTCTTTTATTTTTCGGCGCACATATTCCAAGTTGAATTTGGCATCTTCATCCGCGGGATTAAGCTTCAAAGCCTGTTGATAGGCCGCGATGCTTTCCTGCCATTTATCCAAACGAAAAAGCGCATTACCCAAATTGTAGTAGCTCTGTGCTTGCAATTTGGGATCATTCGTTTTTTGCACCGCGTTTTGATAAGATTTCAGCGCTTCTTCGTAATTGCGTTTTTGATAGAGCGCATCTCCGATATTGAAATGAATGATGGGCGACTCGGGGTTGTCCACCTGCGCGTCGCGATATTTATCATTCGCCTCGTCGTACTTCTCCTCCGCATACGCGCGATTGCCTGCCAAAACTTTCGCGCGCCCAGCGCCTTGAGCGAATGATTCGGTTTGAATGAAAAGCAGCAGCAACGAGGCCGCGAGCACAAGCGGATAATTCTGCCGAACATTCCCCCCTGGAGGGGGGCAGGGGGGTGTTATGGTTGGCCTCACACGCCCTTGCGTTTTCTTCGAATTGAACAACACCCCCCCGGCCCCCCTCAAGGGGGGATTTCTTTTTGATGCTATCAATGTTTGAATCATGCAACCGACCAACGACATTTTTTATTTCTCCATGTTCATTTGCAACCGATACGATCATCCGCCCACAACACGCGCCGAATTTAACTTTCTTGGCGGCAATTTTCAATCGCTGATTTTTCTGCGCCATAAAAAGAACCCGGATTCAAGAGCGCCGTGCGCTTCCAAACCCGGGTTGATGTCGCAAGATATAGATTGCTGATCGCCGCAAAAAGTTTTACGCTACGCGGCCTTGGGAGCGAGCGCATGCAGTAAACGTCCGATGGCCGCAGCGACCGCGCCAAAGATCGGACCGGCAATGAATCCTCCTGCGCGCGTCATCATGCCTTTCGCCATCGGCACCACGGTGCCTTCCGCGACATTGAGCGCATCCCAATGGAGGAAGTAGGAATTATCAAATCCGCCGAGGTAGCTGATCAAAGTCGCGATGAAGATTAGAATTTGCCCCCAGAGGGCGATAACGGCGCCGGTTAAAAGCGTTCCCGGCCAGCTAAAACCACCTCCCATGCGAACCGACAACGCACCATAGTAAATGCAACTGATGATCGTAAGGCCGAAGACGGAGATCATCGCGTTCCCGCGCGGCGCATATGGCACGCCGAAAACACCTAAAGCAAAACGCAGCACCGTCCAAATACCAAGTAACAGCAACGGCAACCGCACGAATCGCAAAACAGATGACAACATGGCTCCTCCTCCTTTGGTTAAAAAGTATAATGAAGAATCACACAATGCAAAGCGCATTGCTTCAATAAACGCCGACCACAACCGAATCTTGCAACTGCGAAAACACACGCACGTTTTTCACGCCGTCCCATGGATACTTCTCAATTGGCGCGACGCGCTCGCCCTCGTCACGTTCGAGAAAGCGCGGCATGAAGAATTCTTTAGTGAGCGTGGTGAGCATCACGCGGCCGGTTTGCTCGTAATCAACCTGCTCTTCGGGATTGTCGGGATTGACCATTTCAATCACGGCGCGCGGCGAAGGCGGATAGTAAATGATCGCGTAATTGTCCGCGGGATCGAACGGTTTGTGGCACGCGAGGCCCATGAGCGTGTTGCCATAAGTCGGCACGAAGTCGATGCCGGGCACGAGTTCTTCGCGCGCAAAGCGATGAAACTGGGGCGTCATTTCCGTGCCGCCGCAAAAAATGCCGGTGATGCCGTATTTCGCCAAATTGATCTTCTCACACAAGGCTTCGAGCAGTTTCGGCGTGGTAAAAATGCACTTGATGTTCTCGTGCGCGCGCAGAATCGTGAGGCCTTGATCGATCACGTGCGTTTTGTATTCCTCCAACTCTTTCAGCTTGCCGCGCTTGATGAGTTTATTCACCCAACGCGGATCGAGATCGACAAGAAAGGCTATGCCGTTGCGATGCTGCGCGAGGTGCTCGATGGCAAGGCGCAAACGCCGCGGGCCGGAAGGGCCGAGCATTAGCCAATCACTGCCGAACGGAAACGTTTCGGGTGAGAGCGTCTCACTGAACAATTCGTAGTCGGTCTGAAAATCGCGGATGTTCACACGCGATTTCGGCACGCCCGTGGTGCCGCCGGTTTCAAATACATATGTCGGTTGATTCGCGAGCGCTTTCGGCACCCAGCGCCGCACCGGGCCGCCGCGCAGCCAGGCATCGTCGAAATGGCCGAGCACTTTGAGATCATCATAGCCGCGAATTTCTTTGCGCGGATCGAAATCCAACCGCTCCGCGAATTCCAGCCAGAACGGGCAACCCGTCGCGGGATCGAAATGCCACTGCACCATCTCGCGCACGTGCGCATCGAGGCGCTGCTTGGCCTCGGAGATTTTTTCAGAAAGAGCCTTGTTGAAGATTTCCATAGTGGATTGCTGCATGGGCTTTTAAGAATATTTTGTGAATATGCTCCGGAATAGCAGTGAGATCAGGCGTATCTTCGACAGATCCACACCAGCATTTTCAAATCACGCTCAAAAGCGTCGTGCGTTGCGAGCCGTCCTTTCTCCATCTTCACCTGACAAACACCACCTTCCTCACTTGCTGCAATTCGCCCGCTTGCAGTTTGTAGAAGTAGACGCCGCTCTTTACAATTTCGCCGAGCGCATTGCGGCCGTTCCAACGAGCGGTGAACGAACCGGGCGCATAGGTTTTGTCAACGAGCACCGCAACTTCGCGGCCCAGGGTGTCATACACTTTCAAGCTCACACGTTGCGCGGCAAGATTCGCGGGCAGCTCATAACGCACGACGGTCTCGCGCGCCCTTGCGTGATAGGGATTCGGATAAGTCGCGCTCAAACGAAACTCGCCGGGCAAGGCGCTTGCAGCCGGCGGCTCCGCGACTGCGGTCGCGCCGTTCAGCCAATGGAGCACGTTGGTCAAAATATTCTCACGCGAGGCAAAACCGGCACGGGCGCTGACGGCTTCGAGGCCGAAACCGAAAAGTACTAAACGCGAATGATTCACGGCGTCTTCCACACGCACGCCGGCTGCTTGCATCGTTGCAAGGTCATAGACAACACTAGCGTGCGCGCTCGCATCGGGTTGGAGCACATCGCGCGAGTTTTGATTGTTCGCGCCGCCGATGCCTGCCGTGACGATGCTATTCAAGCCGTTGCCGACGGGATCATTCGGGACGCCGTTGAGGAGAAGATCGGCGCTGTTCTGCGCGAAGGCCACATGCAAACGATCGCGCAAAAATGCCGTGCCTTGCAAGCTCTCGGCAATATTTTGTCCGGTGAGAAAAATTTTGCCGCCGCGCTCGAGATGTGCAGCAATGCTGTCGCGCTCCGATGCAGTGAGTACTTCCCCACCCGCGGCATTCCCAGTATACCAAACAATGACATTACTCTTGAACTGCCGCATTGCGCTCACGGGCACGGGGCCTCGTTCGTTCCGCGACCAAAGATAAGCCGTTACATTGATTTTCGCCAGTGCAGAAAAGTAATAATCGCTGTAATCACCGGCCGGATCATCATTCACCAACAGCACCTCCGCGGGTTCCAACACAAAATCCAGCACGGTCGGCGCGCCCGCCGTAACCGTGATATCGTGCAAAGTCTGTGCGGCAAAAGGAATCACCGGCGAAATCACGATTTGATCATACGCCAACATTGGCGGCGAGGAGGTGAAGATATTTTCAAACGCATACTTGCCCGAAGCGTCGCTGCTGTCCGTAAGCGTGAAATCCTCCGCAACGTTGCTGCTCACGTGCAACGTGATCTGCGCGCGAATGCCGTTGCCTTGCGCATCGCGCACCTGGCCTTGCAGATTGCTGAGCGCCAGCAAGGATTGCAACGTACGATCATGCTGCACAACGAGATTGCCGGTGAGCGTAATTCGGGAAGTATCCGAAGCAAAAGGGAACGCTTGCACAACGAGGGTGTGCGAGCCGGTGTTCGTGCGCAGAGAATATTCACCGTTGCTGTCGGTGGTGAGAACTCTGTTGGCTTCAATGAAATGCACGGTTGCGCCCGCCAGAGCCGCGCCGGTTTCCCGGTTTGTGATTCTGCCGTGCACTTCGCCGACGCCGGTGCGATCCAGGCGCAGCACGTACAAGCCGGTTTGAATATCGGAGATCACAAAATTGCCCGAAGGAAAATAAGGAAACACGCCCCAATCGCCGTTGAAGCCGAGCACGTTTTGCGGGAAAGTATCATAATAACCGATTTCCGCCGGCGCGCTCGGATTGGAAATATCCAAAACTTTCACGCCTTCGACATAGTGCGAGAGATAAGCGTAGTTACCTTTAACGTGGACGTTGTGTGCGATCGTGCCCGGCGGGACCGCATGCTCCGCCACCAATTCGACGTCGCTGTCGTTATTCGGATTGTTGTCCCATAACACGCGGATATCCCAGAACTTCACCGTGAAGTCGGGCTCTTCATCCGTAGTGATAAGATAATTGCCGTCTTCGGTCGTGCCGGAGTTGTGCGAAAAGCCGTCGGGATAAGTAATCGAAGTGAGGAACTTCGGATTGGCGCGCTCGTGAATATCGAACACATCGACGTGGCCGCCTTCATAGATGTTGCTATTGAAGAGCAGATCGTTTTTAGTAAAGGAATCGTGCACGTAGCGCACATTTATAACGCTCACCGGCGCCGGCGTTTCCGGATCGGCGAGGCTTAAGATACGCACGCCGCCGGAAAGTCCGGCAATTCCCGCCGTGGCATTCCCGCCCTGAATGTAAAGATAACCTGCATCGTCAACGGACACCGAGTGCGCACGCGCATTGCTCGCCGTCACATTCGGCCACAGATAGGAATGAAACGATTTCACGGAATCGGGCAGCGTGGAGAGATCGACGATTTGCACGCCGGAATACTCGCTCGGCGAAGAGGCTTCACTTACAACATAGGCATAGTGTGAATAGGTTTTAATCTCGCGCCATGCCGTGGGGCCGGGACCGGGCACGAAATCCACTTCCACGGGATGCTGTGGATCGGTAATGTTGACGACCGATAAACCGAGGTCAGCCCCGAGCAAAGCATATTCGTTCCCCTTGCCGTCCGTATAACCCCAAATGTTCGAGTAGCTGTTGTATTTGTCTTGATGGCTGAGCAGGGTGACATTATTGTTCACGCCGGGAACGTATTGCGCCGAGGCAATGGTTGAGGAAAGCAAAAGAAGGAACGCAAAAATTTTAGCAAGAGAATTCCTTTCCACGCGCGGCAGGGTTTGAATTTTGAACATACCTTCCTTGGGTTAGATGAGAGCAACCGTATCTGAATGGTTTTATCGCAATCGTGAAATGCTATTTCGTTGCGTCACACTTTACTACTCAGAGCACAAAATAGGTTACACTTCGCGCCTCTAATGCTGTCATTCCTGAGGAATCTTTTTAAGCACTCGGCAGTATTTCCAGCGAGTAAAAAGATTCCTCCGAAATGACAGGGCGAAGGGAAAGTGTAACTTATACATCGCTCAGAGTATAATATTGTCATTCTGAAAGAATCTTCCCTCATGCTTGGATGACAGTCGAGCACGAGGGAAGGTTCCTACGGAATGACAAAGTGAGTGTACGTTTATTTGCGCTTTCAATTCCCAATGCCAAACACGTGCTGCTGCGTGCGCACGAGCAGCATGTTTTCCGAAAACGCAGGCGTGGCCATGCACACTTCGCCCATCGCGTTCGCGGCGAGCAATTCATATTTCGGCCCGGCTTGCACGACGAAGATTTCGCCGTCTTCACTGGTGAAATAAATTTTGCCTTCGGTCGCAATCGGCGAGGCTGTGAACGCATACGCGCTGCCCTGTCCGCCCAAACGCTCGCGATACATTTGCGCGCCGGTCTTCGCGTTGTAGCACGTGACCGTGCCGTTGTTTGCGCAGATATAGAGATAATCTTCATACACGATGGGTGTGGGCATGTACGGCCCGCCGCGTTTTTTGCTCCACGCAATGTGCGCGTTCGTCGTGGCCGTGTCTTGCAAAGAAATGTCGCCGACCGCCTCGAGGCGAATCGCGTAAATCGGTTGGATGGGGCGATAGCCCGTCGTCACGTAAATCAAATCGTGCGCGATGATTGGAGTGGGCACCGCGATTTCCGAATTGCCTGCGAGTCGCCACAGCTCTGCGCCGGTGCGCGCATCATAGCTGCGAATGTGCTTCGTCGCGTTCGTGATCAACTGCGCGCGGCCGTTGCTCGCGTGAAGCGTCGGCGTGCTCCATGAAGGAATTTCGTCGCGCTCCGCGCGCCAAACTTCTTTGCCGTCTTTGAGCGCATACGCGGCCATGAAAGAATTTTTCTGAATGTCGCATTGCACGATCACGAGGTTTTCGAAAATAATCGGCGAGCTGCCATGGCCCCATTGATAATCGGGATCATAAAACCAACCGCTGTCGAGAAAGCCGAGATCCTTTTTCCAAACCAACTTGCCGTCCAGGTCATAGCAATACATGCCCTCCGCGCCGAACAACGCCACCACGTATTTGCCGTTCGTTGCCGGAGTCGAATTCGCTTGCGTGGCCTTCGTGTGCCGCTTCACTTTCGGCGCGCCCTCGTACGCCACGCGTTCCCACAAAATCTTGCCGCTCTTTTTATCCAAACAAAAAACTTTCCACGTGTGCTTCGAGACGTCCCTGTCGGGCGCAACATCGCCGTAAAGTCCCACGCGTAGTTTCGAACTTGTGTCGCTGCCGATGGCGGTGGTGAGGAAGACGCGATCATCCCACACAATTGGGCTGGCGTGCGAGAGTCCGGGAATCGCGGTTTTCCATTTGATGTTTTCGGATGTCTCTGCGCTCCAACGCACGGGCGCATTCACGCTTTGCGCCACGCCCGAAGCATTCATGCCTCGAAAAGAAGGCCAATGTTTGGTGATGCTACCGTTCGGCGTTTTCTTTTTAGAAGGAGAAGCAGCGGGCTTGAGTTCTTCGGCGGGTTTATTGGCAGCCGCAGTTTCCGCGGGCTTGGTTTCTTCCGCAACCACACGCTCGAACAAGTAATCTGTCGGCCCTTGCCGCAGTGTAAAACTTTTGGCTTGTTCGCCTTCAACTTTGAACGTGACGCGAATGCCTTGAAACTCTATGGCCGTAAACGTGATCTCATCCGTTGCCGCATAAGTGAGCGGCGGCTGTCCCGCAATCGTGCTCATCAGCCTGCCGTCTTTCAACGAGAAAGACATATTCATGCCGATGGCCTTGCTGTGATAATTGCCGAGGTAGCGCGCGAGTATTCGCGGTTCGACTTTGAACGTTGGTTCCGGCGGCGGCATTGCGCCCGCTTGTTCGAGCGCGGCGGCAATTTCAGCGCTGCCGTTATTCTTCGCGTTTAGCAGCGCAGCAGATAACGTTTCGGCCTTGGGTTTGGAATTTTCCAAAACCGCTTTGACGAGCGCGAGATTTTTTCCGCTCACGCCGATCATCAAGATATCGTCCGCGCCTTCCGCGCCTTGCGCGAGCAGGACCTGCACGGCTTCGATGCGATCATTGTACGCGGCCCAGCTAATGGCAGTCGCGTTGTAGAACGTATCTTTTAAATTGAGGTCCGCGCCGTGCTCCAACAGCGTTTTAATCATCTCCACGTTGCCGCGATCCGCGGCATAGAACAAAGCCGTCGCGCCGTGCCTCGTCTTCGCATTGATCTCCGCGCCTTGCGCGAGGAGCGCTTTGACGGTTTGAACCTCGCCTTTGCGCGTCGCTTCCCACAATGCTTCATTCAGATTGGTTTGAGCAAAAACAAAATTTGGCAGGCAAACAACACAGAGCCAGAGCAGAAAATGCCTTTCAAACATAAACCCTCACAGGTGATTTTCAGCGCCATTCAACTTTCTTAAACCTTGCAGGTTTAGGAAAGTTATCCGCCATTCATTGCAACGCCTCATTCAACACCCTCGCCAAACGCAGTCCGGCTTTGCGCAAGCGGTCTTCGACCACGGGCAGGCTCTTGTCATAATAAGCCTGACCGAGTTGGCGATTGGGTGGAATTTTATAAGCATGATCTTTTCCGGCCTGCCATGATTCCATGGCCCACTGTATGACGCTGCCGGCTTGCAGCGTTGGAATTTTTTCGGGTGAAGTTTGGGAGAGAATTTTTAGCCAGTCTTCTTCTTTGCGTCCGCCCTGTTCAACGATGGCATAATCCCACACGCCGTGCAGATTCTGTTGCCGCTCGGAAGGGCCGAACCACGTGACTTTGACGTCGTTGCCCCCGCGATCGTCGTTATCCGCGCAGTGCAAAGGCTGGTGCAAATCGCCGATCAAATGCACGATGAACTTGAGCGCAAACGCGCGGCGCTCGCGGGTTTCTTTCACGCTGGCCAATGCGAGGCGAAAGCGTTCGAGCGCGGCAATGATGCAATCGCCTTCATCGGAAGAACGGCAATCGCGCGAAGGAACGTATTCGCTCGCAAGCAAAGGAATATTGACATAGTGCAAACGCCTCGTATCCGGGCGCGAATTGCGGATTTCATCAGCATAGGTTGAGATGGAAGCAAGCGTTTCACCGGGTTGCAGAAGCTTGTTTATTTCTTGCCGCGCTTTGGGCGTGAGATGCTGCTCCGCGATCCTCGCTACCACGCGATGGCCGATGCCGCCCCAAGCGAAGGCGGAGATAGGGTGCGAAAAGATGAGCAGAACGGCGAGAATGATGAACGAGAATCTTTGTGAAGCATATTTGCCTTCTGACGCATACGCAACACTCCCCCCTTGAGGAGGGTAGGGGAGCGTCGCGGTATTGTCAATCATGCGAGAATAATGTTTGGTCAGCGAATTGAGAGTTTCATTCGATCTGCAGAACACTCCCCTTAAGGGGGGAATACATGCAAGCATTTCAATGGCCATAGCGAATTCCATGTTCGACATAAAATTTCAACAACGTCAAAGCTTCGCCCCAACCGCACGCGCATTCGAGCATTTTGCGGCGGCCGGAAGGTGTGTCTTCATAACCATGCTCGCGCACGCGCAGCACCGTGCCGCCCGCGCGCGCTTCAAAATCAATCTCGACGGTCGTTGCATACGAAGGCTGATCGGGGCGCCATTGAAAAACGAAACGCGACGGGCGCCGCGCTTCCAACACCGGCCCGCCGTCTTCGCCGGTGATACGATCCGGTCCCCAATCTTTCCAGCGAAAAAGAATGCGCCCATTGGGTCGGGCGTCTACTCTTGCGCCCGCAGTAAACCAAGCATCGAGGCCATCAGAAGTAGCGACCGCATCATAGACTTTTTCCGGAGGCGCGGCAACGAACGTGGCGTGTTCAATCGTTTCCGGAATGAGCTGGCGCATAAACATGCGGGTTGTGCAATTCCATGAAGCGTTCGGGGTTTTCCAATGCGCGAAAGCCATATTGCGCATACAGTCCGTGTGCATCGCGCGTGGCGAGCATCCAGCGGCGCAGGCCCTGCAGGTCCGGATGGGTGACGATGCACGACATCAACCATTTTGCTAAACCTTGCCCACGATAATTATCCAAAACAAAGACGTCGGCGAGATACGCGAACGTGGCGTAGTCCGTTGTCACGCGCGCAAAGCCGAGTTGTTTCTCCTCTTCATAAAAATTTTAAAATACCTTTTATCCTTGAGCGGCGCGAAGATCGGTCCATTCAGTCATTTGGAAAAGTCAAAATTTTACTCACGCCGCTATCGAACTCGGCCTCGATGAGATCGTCACGTTTATACTGTGCCGAAACGACGACGGGAAGCTGTTGGCCCATCACTTCTTCGTCTCCAACGCAAACAGCGTCGAGCGATTGGTAACGTACAGCACGCCGTTCTTCGCCACGGGCGTGGTATATACCGCGCTGCCCATATTGACTTCGTGCAACAGTTCCATCTGCTTGCCGGTTTTCAAAACCGCAACGTCGCCGTCTTCGTCGCCGATATAAAGCTTGCCGTCGGCAACATAAGGCGACCCCCAAATCGCGGCAAAGGTGTCATACTTCCAATATAGCTCGCCGGTCTTCACGTCGAAACAATACACGAAGCCGCTCAAATCGGCAACGTAAAGCAACCCTTCATGAATCGCGACGGTGGACATGGTGCGATTGAAATCTTTGTAGCCGCGATGCCAAACCACCGCGGTGTTGGTCACGTCGCCTTTTTGCGTTGCATCGATGCACCATAAGTGGCTGATGCCTTCGCCGTGCTCCGGATCCTGGCCGAGGCCGATATAAACTTTGTTGTCATAGATCACCGGGGTGGCGATGAAATCACTCTTCGTGCCGGAGCCGCCCAATTCATACACCGCGTCGGGCGGATTGCAATTGAATTTCCAAATCAGTTTGCCGGTGGGCGGATCAAAAGCATAAATGACGCCGTCGCCGCCGGGGAAGATGACTTGCGGCACGTTGTTGATCACCGCGTATGCCGGGTTGGACCATTGCCCGTGCATGATGTCCATGCCCGGCGAGCTGTCTTGCCACACGACTTTGCCCGTGTTCTTATTCACGGCAATGAAGCTGGGCGCAAAGGGCGAAGGAATGTGAATGTGACTTTCGTCCACGCCGTTGGCGGTGACAATAAAAAGCAAATCGCCCACGGCAATGGGCGAGCACACCGCAAGGTTGTGCGGGAAGACCTCCAACTCGCCCACCATATCCAATTTCCAAATCACGTCGGCATCAATGAGACTCGTGTCTGTTTCGGTTTTAAACTCGCCGTCGTTTTCTTTATCATAAAAACCTTCGACATCGAGGCAGACGACCTCGCAACGATTCGAGACATAATAGAGCCGGTCGCCTTCCACGAAGGGGCTCGAACACACGCCCTGCAACGGCCAGTCGTTTACGCGGCCGGCGGCGAGCTTCGGCGAAGTGGCTTGCCAGAGAAACTTGCCGTCCGCTTCGTTGAAGCACATCACCACGCCGCGGTCGCCGCCGAGCTTGGGATTGCGCCGGCCTTCGTTATTCGTACCCACGAAAATTTTTCCGCCACTGATGGCGGGGTTGCCATAAGTTTGCGAGCCTAATGCCGCGGTCCATTTCACGTTTAAGCCCGAAGTGGGATCCCATTTCGTGGGCATATTGGTTTCATTTGAAACCATGTTGCGCGTCAATGAGCCGCCAAACATGGCTTGCTCTGCGGAGTAGAAGCCAATGGTGAAGATCGTTAACACGCCGACGAGCAAATGCAGTTTGGTGAAATTGTTTTTGGTGAAGAGATTTTGGAACGACATCTTTGATGCTCCTACACTAGTGCATAGTTCAAAGCAAGTTTGTGAAATCTTCGACCGTGAGGCCGGCTTCACGAATAATCTTTCGAAGCGTGCCTTTGGCAATCTCTTGGTGATCCGGCACAGTAATACGACGATACGGCTCAAGGCCCTGTTGCAAAACCATATGGCTGCCTCGCTAATGATCAAACGCATAGCCGATTTTCGCCAATGCTTTGACAACATCTTCACCGGACACCACGGGCAGCTTGCTCATACTTCAACCAACTCTTGCGTAATCGGCAACGGCACTGGTTCATTGTGCTTTCTCAGGCTCTCAATATAAGCCTGTATTGCTTCTCGAATGTTTGCAACGGCTTCATCGCGAGTCACGCCTTGTGAAATACAACCTGGCAACGAGGGCACTTCGGCGACGAATACGCCGTCTTCATCCTGTTCGATGATCACACGATATTTCATAGATCAAACGCCGGTTCAATTGCTCTTCATGATCTTTATATTGTCATAATAAATCTCCGAAGGCGAGTAGCCATACAGCCCCGGGCTGCCTTCGAAATTGGGCAGATCATCATCCATCGTGATCGACCAATCCACGGGCTCCTTTTCCGAACGTAGCCACACTTTGCCCTTGACGGTCGCTTTGCCGCCGTTGAAATCGACTTGCAGCTTCATGGTGTACCACACGTCCGGCTCCCACTTGAAATCGACGTTCTTTGATTCGAGCAGCTCCGCGCCCCACGTGCGCAATTGCAAGCGTTGCGACACGCCCATCATGTCGAGCGTGTAACGATACGCGTTCAAGCCGATATCCGGCATTTGGCGCAGCTTCTTCGCTTGCACATCGGCTTGCACGGCGTAGCCCTTCATGGTGGGCGAACCAAAGAAAACATCGGAGCGATTCAAGCCCACGGCAGCCGGGGGCTTCACCAATACTTTGTTGCCCTCTTTCGTTTGCACCGCGAGCTTATTGTTGTGGCCGACGAAATACAAAGGCAGCTTGCCTTCTGCTATGGCTTCAAAATTTTCTTCCCACGGCGCCGCAGCGATCACACGCACGCGCGCCGTGCCTTTGAGCTGGTCGAGCGTCGCCGTCACGATTCCGGCTTGCACCACTTTACTCTTGTCAAAGGTGAATTCACCCTGCTTGCCCACCTGCGCGGCGAGCTCCGTGCTCCAAACCGGGCTGACTTCGCGCAAGAAGTTGCCTTTGGCGTCAAATGCACGTGCGCGGAATTTCACTTTCTGGCCGGGTACGAGCAGAATTTCGGCGGGCACAATTTGCAAATGCGCCGGCGCCGCGTTCTTCTCTGCGACCATGCCATTTGGTTCGACAGTCGCGGGCGTCATTTTGAATGGGGCATTTTTATCGCCCAAACAATATAGCCCGCTTTCCGCGGTGAAATAGACTCTGCCATACGCGATGGCCGGCGAGCCGTAAAGCTCAGCGTAACGGCCGTTTTGCAGCGTGAGTTTTTCGACATCCAAAGATTTGCACTCATTTTCACCCGGCTGCAAAATGTGAAACAGCCCGTTCTCTTCGGTTGCGTAGATTTTGCCATCTGCCCATACGGGTGAGCCTTTGCCGACCTTGCCAAGCCCGAACTGCCAATAACGTTGTCCAGTGCGCGCATCCATGCAAAAGAGGTTCGCGGAATTATCGACGACGTATAACCGCCCGCCGTGCAGCATGGGGGAAGCATAGCCCGCTTCGCAATTGTCGAAGCGCCACACCTCATGCGTTTTGGTCACATCGCCCGTGCCGGTGCCGTCAATGCAAACCACGCGGCCCATGTTGCTGGTATCAAGATTCTCTTCGCTATGGCTTGCATAAACATAATTGCCTTCAACAACGATGGCGGAATTGATCGCCGTTTTCGTAAGCTTGAATTCCCACACTTTTTCGCCGGTGCGCACTTTCATCGCCTGCACTGCGCCATCGGCGCCGCCGGCGATGAGCAAGCGCTGGCCGTTGATGGTGGCAACCACGGGCGTGGAGTAATTGGTGTCGTAGGGTCTGCTGCCCGGCTCCGCGGCCCACACCAATTCGCCGGTGCGCTTATCGAAAGCATAGAAGCGGTGTCCCATCGGCGCGTGATTACCCCAACCGAAATTGATGATGCTGATGATGACGAGATTCTCATCGACCACCGGCGTCATCGTGCGGCCGCCGTACCCGGAGAAGCGCCCGAACTCTTCGGTGAGCGAGCGCGACCAAAGCATTTTGCCGTCGCGATTATAACAAATAAACATGCCGCCCACACCCGAAGCATACACATTTCCAGTTTCGGGATCGCCGGCCAAACTCGCCCACCCCACGCGATTGAAGGGCACCGTGGTAAGAAAAACGTTGAAGCGATGCTCCCACAGTTGTTTTCCGGTGTTCGCATCAAAGCATGCCACGACTTCCTGCCGTGCTAAACCCTCTCCGGCTCGACCGATGACATACACGCGCCCATTCATCACAATCGGCGTGGAACGCCCGATGAAATCTGCTTTCCAAAGCAAGTTCTCGCCGTTTACGGACCAACTGGAAACCAGGCCCGTTTCATGCGAGGCGCCGTTTTGTTGCGGCCCGCGCCAGCCCGGCCAGTCTTCGGCCATGAGCTTTTCCCAAACACCGAACGCGCACAACGAGACGATTGCAAGAAGACTAGCTTGAAATCGAAGAGAGTGCTTTATCCACATGTTCCGAACCTTGTGCTGAGGTGAGAAAGAAATTTTGCAGAGTTAATTTAGAAAGACGGCCTGTATCCACTTTTCGTTGTAAGCTTTCCTGCCTGCGTCACGCAGATTATGCCGCAGCTATCGGCGGAGAACGCAGCACGGGCGCTTCTACATGGCCCCGAGGTTCATCGCACATTAGCAGGGTTGCCCTTTTATGTTTTGTCGCTGCTTCACCGAGGTGCGTT
Organism: bacterium; assembly: GCA_037444905.1. Classification (GTDB taxonomy): domain Bacteria; phylum Zhuqueibacterota; class Zhuqueibacteria; order Zhuqueibacterales; family Zhuqueibacteraceae; genus JABWAN01. Next base: position 43,993 of record JBBILN010000004.1, read on the forward strand.
CTTCGCTTGTTTACCGAGGCGGTCTTTGCGAGCGAGGTGACCTGGAGTCGATAGTATGAACACGCTCCTGTCAGGCAGAATAATTTTTCGGCAGAATGATTACGTCGCTATTCTGCCGATGAATCATTCTGCCTTTGGAAGTCTTTGTCTTCTGTGCACAGATTCCATTTTGAATAGAATAAAAGACGGAAGTCGCGTCCCGTGTTTCACTCTTCGACCGGCGGCGCATACTCGCGCGGCAGGGCTTCGGCGAGGCGTTGATGAAACCAACTGCCATACACAAAGAGCTCGCGGCCGTTGTAGACGTAGCCGGCAATATTTACGGCCACCGTTTGCGAAGCGGTCGTCATCCACGAAGTTTTCTCGCGGTCGCCTTCAAAAACGATTTCAAGATAGTCTTCAAAACTGAATCGTCGCTCGGTGGGCAACTCACCGGGAGCGAGCAAGCGTTCGGGCTTGGGCAGCAAATGTTTCTTGGCGTGTTGTTGCCACGGCAATGCGGGCAATGTGTAAACTTCAAAACCTTCTTCATTCGTGCGCTGCGCGGCGAGCGCATGTAAAAAATGCCGCATTGAGCCGCGATAGGCTTTAAGGCGATTGCGCTGCCAGAGTTGCTCCTGCGCGGAATTCTCCGGCTGCAAAGGCTCGAAGTGCGGAATCAAGCTGTAGCGAATTTCATTGCGGCGCTCATGATATTCGAAATTCGTCAAGATGAGATGTATGCGATAGCCGAGGGCGCGATTTTCAATCTGGAGCGGCTGGCTGGCAGTTGCCGTGAACCAATGGTTTTCATCAAGCGCGAAGTCCAAAACTTCCGGATTGAGAATTTTGCATTGCGCCGCGAACTTCGAGCGTCCCCAGAAGAACTCCTCGAATTTTCGCAAATCTTTGCGCCAGCCTTCCGCCTCTTCGGCAACCACTTCGACCTCCGGGCCTGGCAAAGGCTTGGCGAAGAGTTTGAAGATCGGAATGGCGAGATGCTCACTTGTGACGCGCACCTCGAGCCTTTGCACTTCATACCCGAGCAGCGAGACCACCAAATCATGCGTTCCGAACGGCACGTTGCGAATTTCAAACAAGCCCTGCGCATCAGTCTGACAACCCAACATCGTGTTCGCCAGAAAGACATTTACGCTGGCAAGCGGTCCGTTGCCCGCCGCGTCGCGCACTTGGCCTGAGAGTGTGGCGGAGGGCATTGACTGGGCGTGCACAATAGCCGTCCATAATAAGTGCAGCACGAAAATTCCTTCGCGTGCGAATCTTTTCATACGGCTTCTCGCACCTCGCTGCGTTTTTCACTGCCCGAGCACAATTCAAAAAAGGTAAAAAACTATGCCTGTAAAGTCAAGGACGCACAACTTGACTTTCCTCGGCCGGTTCTTTATCTTGCCACGAAATAAAAATCATTTCATGCCCACTGCACCGAAACTCCGTTTAACGAGCGCACGCCATGATACTCATCGATTCGCATCTGCATTTTTTCTCGCACGATTTTTTCACGGCATTGGCGCGACAAAAGGACGCAGCCAATGTGGAGGCCGTTCTCGCCGAGCTTGCCACGCGCACGAAGGTGGAGCTGCCAGCGCTTTCCGTCAAAGCGCATCTGGACAAATGGCTGCACGAACTGGATCGTCATCAAATCACGCAGGCCATCGTCTACGCGAGCGTACCGGAAGAAGCCAATGCTGTGGGCGAGGCGCTGCGCCTTGCAGAAGGCCGGCTGGCCGGATTCTTTTTGGTAAATCCGAAAGTCGAGGGCAGCCGCGCGCGTGTGCAGAATCTCAGCAGCAAGTTTGGTTATCGCGGCGTAATGCTCTTTCCAGCTCTGCACCATTATCATGTGCATGCCGAAGAGCTTGCGCCTTTCTTCGAAGCGATGGCGGCAAGCAGGCTCTGCGTGTTCGTACATTTCGGCATCCTGCAAGTGGCGCTGCGCGATGCGCTTGGACTGCCGCGTTTGTATGACAGCCACTTCGCCAACCCGCTCGACTTGCAGGCCGTGGCGAATCGCTTTCCGCAATTGCGCTTCATCATTCCACATTTTGGCTGCGGCTTCTGGCGCGAGACTTTGATGTTGGGCATGCAATGCGAAAATGTCTTCGTCGATACGTCCAGCTCGAACAATTGGATGGCGGCGCAGGAAGTTCCACTCACGCTTGCCGATGTTTTTCATCGTACCAAAGCCGTGTTTGGCGCAGAGCGCATGTTGTTTGGAACGGATTCCGGCGTCTTCCCGCGCGGTTGGCGCAAAGATGTTTTTGAAGCCCAGCTTACGGCAATGAAAGCCGCGGCGTTTTCCGAACGAGAAATCGCCCTCGTGCTCGGTGGAAACGCGCAGCGGCTCTTAGCGGATTGATAGATTATTGAATTGGTGGATTGCCTCGACGACCCATTAATCCAACACTCCATGACTCCATCACTCCAAGTGTTTCAAAGCCCAAATATGAACGAGACCCGCAACGAAGAACGCAACCGCACGCTCGCGGATGAAATCGCCGAAGCCCGTGCCGTGCAAGCCGAGGGCAATATCGGTCGTGCACGCACGTGCGCAAGACGTGCCGTAGGCATGGCCATGCGCGAAAAGATCGGCATCGGGCCGAGCCGTGGCGATTATGCTTCGACGTTCATCAATGGTTTATATCGCATGGCGGATGATCACGCTTTCCCGGAAGAAGTTCGCGCGGCCGCCGGGCGTTTGGTGGATCGCTCCAAAACCGACCGCACCAGTGCGGCAGTCAATCCCGTGCAGGATGCAGAAATCATTTTCAAATATTTTGGAGTCGAGTGAATGCGCGCCATGCCTCCGCAAGCCACGCAGGCTTATTGCGCACGCCACAATCTGCCCGCGCATGCTCGTCGCGTCTTCGGGAAAACCGGATTGCACGTGAGCCGTCTTGGCTTCGGCGGCTATCGCATTGCGACAGTGGATTTAGCGCATGCCGAAGCGCTGCAATATGCACTGAACCACGGCATCAATCTCATTGACACCTCCACCAACTATGGCGACGGTGAATCCGAACTGCTTGTCGGGCAAGTTCTGCAAGAATTGTTTGCGCAGAACAAGCTGGCACGCGAAGAGCTCGTCGTCGTTTCCAAAGTGGGATACGTGCAAGGCCAAAATCTCAAGCTGGCCCAAGATCGCGAAGGCCGCGGCACGCCTTTTCCAGAGCTCGTGAAATACATGGAAGGGTGTTGGCATTGCATACATCCCGAATTTCTGCAAGATCAGCTCGAGCGCAGCCTTGCGCGTTTGCAACTTTCCTCTCTCGAGGTGCTTCTGCTGCACAATCCCGAATATTTTCTTGCGCACGCGAAACAGCGCCATGTGCCTGTGCACGAAGCGCGCGCGGAATATTATCGCCGCCTTGCTGCAGCCTTCGAGTTCTTGGAAAGCAAAGTGGCAGAAGGCAAACTCGCGTGGTATGGAATTTCATCCAACACTTTTCCGCGTGCGCACGACGATCCGGAATGCACTGCACTCGAGGAAGTCTGGAAGCTTGCCGAGCGCCTCGGTGCGCAACACCATTTCGCCGTCATTCAGTTTCCGATGAACTTGTTCGAAAGCGGCGCCGTGTTCGAAAAGAACCAAAGTGCAGGCAGGCAAACGTTGCTGGAGTTCGCGCGCGAGCACGGCCTCGCAACGCTAGTCAATCGCCCATTGAACGCCATGACCGGCCGCGACATGATGCGCCTCGCAGATTTCGAAACGATGTCGCTGCAGCACGCGGAGGAAATTTATCCGCAGCAGCTCGCGACGCTGGCGCGGCTCGAAAAAGAATTCGTGGATCGGCTTGCGCCCGAACTGGCGTTATCGTCACGGTTGGAAAAATTCGAGCAGATTTTCAATTGGGCCGAACAGCTCGAACGCGGGCTGCGCTTTTTTCGCGATTGGGCGCATTGGGATCACGCTTTACAATACACAATCAAGCCGCGTTGCGAACATGCGCTGCACGTGTTGCGTGAGCTTACGAGCCAAGTGGAAACGTGGAGCGCGTGGGAAAAGCGCTATCGCAGCGCGCTGGATGAGGTTTTGCAGACTTTGTCAGCAGTGCACAGTCGCAGCGCGGCAGAAAAGTCGCGTGCCTTGAAGGCGCGTTTGGAACACAGCATGCCGGAATTTGCGGCCGCGCCGCTCTCACAAGCCGCTTTGCGGATTCTATTGAATACCGAAGGCGTGGACGCCGTATTACTCGGGATGCGCCGGCGCTCATACGTCACAGACGGTTTACAAGCTCTGCGCGCATCGCCGCTTCCGAACACAACTGCCGGATATCATCTATGGAAAAATTAAAAGCCGAGGCTTTTCGTTTATTGCGCATGGCCTATGAGCTGCAAATGGCCGGGCATCTCGAACAAGCAGTGGCGTATTACAAAAAATCACTCGAAGTGGAACCGACCGCCGAAGCGCATACGTTTCTCGGGTGGACGTACGGCATGATGGGAAAGCTGGAGGAAGCAATTGCCGAATGCCATCGCGCCATCGTGCGCGATCCGGATTACGGCAATCCTTATAATGACATCGGCGTGTATCTCATGCAACAAGGCAAGCTGGAAGAAGCCGTGACGTGGCTGAAGAAGGCTATGCAGGCCCTGCGCTACGACCATCCAGAATTTCCCCATGTGAACATGGCAACGATTTACGAGATGCGAGGACTCTGGCCGCTTGCACTGGAAGCATATCAACGCGCACTTTCCTTGCGGCCGGGCTACAAAGTTGCGAAGGAGGGCATTCGCAGGTTGCGAGCGAATTTGAATTGAAGACAGGCGCAGCGTTTAGAAAAGTTTTTACCTCGACGCCAAAAGATCGGCGCAGCTTTCGGGTGCTAGTTCCTCAAAACTTTTTTGCAGCACTTGCAAATGGCGCCATGCCGCGCCGTCAAGCTGGCTCGCGTTTTCACGCCGCTTCTTTGCTGCATGATTTTAATGCGAGACTTCACCGGTTTGCTGACCTTTGGTTTCCCACAGTCAATGCACGCCGTCATCACCCACCGCAGCGAAATCCGGACAACAATAGCGCAGATTCATTTTGCCCTCGGCGATATTCGATCACGAAGCCGAACGGCTCCGGCGGCTTGTGGCGCGCCTTAACGGCTTTGGCGTGATCAAGAAATTTGCAACGCAGGCATGCACCCGCTGTGAGGTCGATCAATTCAGCCCTTGCAGAAGAAAGAGAATCTCTCTATCTTCACTGGCGCGAAGGAAAGGATTACGCTCACGGCTCACATCTTCTCCACAAGCAGTGCCGAGTCCAAGCCCTCCTCGTAGCGCATCTTTTTCGTGACAAACAAACACACTGCACTGTTGCCATATTTTTTGCAGTCACGCCCCCTTGTGGGGCGCTATCGAAGCCAATAAATTCGGGGTTGAGATAATGCCCCACAAGGGGGCAGGGCTACGAAATCACGGTAACAGAGCAATACTCACTATTCATCTCACAACATTTAGGAGGAAGTTATGCTCCCGAAAAACCTAGGGTACAATGACAAGCTCTTCGTGATGCCGTTCGATCATCGCGGCTCGTTTCAATCGAAAATGTTTGGCATCAAAGGCCGCGATCCCAACACCGCCGAAACGCAAGAGATCGCTTCTTACAAAATGATCGTGTATGAAGGCTTTCGCGCGGCGCTCACCCAGGGCGTGCCGAAAGACAAAGCGGCAATTCTCGTCGATGAACAATTCGGCTCCGCCTGCGTGACGGATGCGTTGCAGAATGGTATCAAAGTCGCAATGCCCGCAGAAAAAAGCGGCCAAGACGAATTCGATTTTGAATATGGCGACAAGTTCGGCGAGCACATTGAGAAGTTCAATCCGACCTTTGTGAAAGTGCTCGTGCGTTACAACAGCGAGGACGATAAGGAACTGAACCGGCGTCAGGCCGCGCGTTTGGCCAAGTTGAGCGACTATTGCCACACGCACAATCGCAAATTCATGTTCGAGCTGCTCGTGCCCGCGTTGCCGGCGCAATTGGACAAATTGGGCGGCGACAAGAAGAAATACGATACGCAAGTGCGCCCGGGGTTGATGGAAAAAGCGATTGCCGAGCTGCAAGCTGCCGGTATCGAAGCGGACGTGTGGAAGCTCGAAGGCTTGGAGAGCGCGAGCGATTACAAGGCCATCGTTGCGCAAGCGCGCAGCAAGGGACGCGACAATGTCGGCATGATCGTCTTGGGCCGCGGCGAGAATGATGAAAAGGTGCGTCACTGGCTGAAAGAAGGCGCGAAGGTTGACGGCGTCATCGGCTTCGCAGTGGGCCGCACCATTTTCTGGGATGCGCTCGCCGGCTATCGCGAAAAGAAGCACAGCCGCGCGGACGCAGTGGCCATGGTTGCGAAGAGTTACAAAGGCTTCGTTGATCTTTTCACGCAAGCGCAAGCTTAACGAAGATCGGTAAGGTTCAGCCACGACCCAACCGTGGCAGATCAAACATGGCTACGGTATTTTGGTAGGATGATGTTACTCAGAAGGATTCTGTTTCAGTGCAACCAAGATTTTTGTTCGCGATCTTTTTGTGCCTGCAACTCCTCGGATGGGGTTGCAGGCAGTCACCACACCCAACTTCTCTTCTTCTCGACGCCACGTGGCGCTCGCCGCAAAGCCTCACCGGCCCGTGTGATTTAGAAATCCTTCCCGGCAATAAAATTCTGGTGTCGGACTCCTCTTTGCGGGTAATCTTTGTTTTCGATGAAAGCGGCAAAGAGTTGACGCGCATTTCGCATTCCTCGCTCGGCCACCCCACGGCGTTGGCGGCGCTTTCTGCGAGCGAGTTCTTTGTGGCAGATATTGCCGGCAATTCGCTACTGCGTTTCAATCTCGACGGTGTGTTGTTGTATCGCTTCGGCGACGAGGGTCGAGGCAAAGGACTCATGTTGCGTCCGATGGGACTCACGATCGCGCCGGACTCGACGCTGTGGATGACGGAGCACGGCAATCGCCGTGTGCAAGCTTTCGGAGCGACGACGCAAATGTTTTACGGAGCGCCCGAGGAAGATTCTCTGCAAACACCAACGGGAATCGTCGCTGCGCGCGATGGGTCGGTTTATGTGACCGAGGCAGCAACGCAACGCATTTGGCATTTGAGCGCGGAGATGAAAGTTGTATCGCAATGGGGAAAGACGGAAGGATTACAAAAGCCGCTCGGCATCGCGCTTGATCGTTTTGAGAATGTCTTCGTCACGGAGATTGGCAGGTCGCGTATTCAAGTTTTTTCCGAAGAGGGCGAGCTTCTTTTTGAACGGAAGATGCACGACCTCGCGCAAGGCGCATCGCTCACGGCGCTGGCATTCGATGCGGAGAACCGGCTTTATGTGATGAGCATGAAACCTCCCGGCGTGCATCGGTTGGTGGTGAGCTATTGAGTGCGCTGTTTCACCTAAGTGGACGCTAGGATTGCCAACAAGTATTTGCAATTCAGGCGGCATTTCGCTATGTTTTGTGCAATGAAAACCGTCTCTGAAAGCTTGCTGCAAGAGATTACGCGCCGTTTGGTGGCCGAGCTCAAGCCGGACAAGGTGATTCTTTTCGGCTCGCATGCTTGGGGCCAGCCCAATGAGGACAGCGATCTCGATCTGTTGGTCATCGTGCCGGAAAGCAACGAGCGTCCAGCGAAACGCGCCGCGCGCGCGCATAGCACTATGTTTGGAGTAAAGGTTCCTATGGATATTCTTGTGCATACGCGCGAAGAAGTCGAGCGCCATCGTCGCGTTTATGCCTCCTTAATCAGTGAAATCCTGGATCGCGGGCGGGTACTCTATGGATGAAACTCAAACTGAACTTGTCAAGGCCTGGTTGCTCAAGGCGCAACATGATCTGATCGCAATACGCAAACTGTCCGAAGGGCCGGAAGCCTGTTTGGACACGGCAATATATCACTGCCAACAAGCTGCTGAAAAGTCTATCAAGGGCTTTCTAGTTTATCGGAATCAGCGTTTCGAAAAAACGCACGACCTCAGAATCTTGTTGGAATTGGCGCTGCCATATGAGCCGCGATTTTCAAGCTTGAAGAATTCTGCCGTGTTACTTACGCCCTATGCGGCCGAGTTTCGCTACCCCGGCGATTTTATCGAGCCTTCACGCGAAGAGTTTGAAGAAGCTTTGGAGGCAACCAGAGAGGTTTGGGATTTTGTGCTTTCTCTTCTGCCCCCTGAAACGCATCCGAAAACTCAAGGCACCTCGCATCTTCCTTCCCAGCAAAGCCCATCTACTGATTTTCCCGCCTGAAATGCACGAACGCTGAGAATCGGATTCTCAACAATCCACGGTGATTTGACGGCGAGTGAACACCACCTTTCGGTCGCACTTTTCCGTGACGATTAAATGATGCGGATGCGTGATCACTTGCGTAGTAAAGCAATTCTTGCCCGGCGACTTTTCTTCGATGAACACTTCGAGTCGTTTGCCGTTGCGCACCAGCTTGGTGATTTCGATGCTGTAGCCGCCGGAAGGCTTTTGGCCTTGAAACACGGCGATAATCATTTGTTTGGCGAAATCAATTTTAAGCAGCGCCGAATCAGAGCGCGCGGCTTTCGCGCTGAGTCGTTCGCCGTAGACTTGCTGGTAGAGCTTCTCCCAATCTGCTTGCGTGCGAATCACATACTCTTTGCGTTGTGGAGGTTCACACTGGCTGTGCTTTGCAAGCGTTTTGAAGGGAAGAATCGTTTGGGGTTGCTGTGCATGCGCGATAAATGCGGCGAACCCGAGGCAGAAGATCGCCGCCTTGCAAATTGCTTTGAGATTCATATTGTTTCTCCGTTCTTGGGATTTTTTCCATTCCACGCTACTTGAACAACGCCCGCATTTGTGCTTCGCTCATTTGCTGCTCTCCACTTGCGCCGATCTCCACAAAGCGCCCGTGGAACTTGAAAATCACCTTCTTTCCCAATTTGCAAAACTCACGCGCTTCGGGATAAATCCGCAAGAAGGTGAAATAGGCTTCAGACGCGAATGCAAGCTTGATGGTGCTCGCGCCGCTGCGAAACTCACTGTCACTCCACACGTTTTCGGGAGAAAGCGTCATTAAACGGCCCTGCACGGTGGCAACGCGCGCGGACTGCGGCTCGGCGATTAGGTCAGCTTCTTTCATTTCGCGGATGGATTTGCTCATTGCAACCGCGCCCGCGCCGGAAGTCTCTGACATGGAGGAGAGGTCGTAATGAACACCAGGGGCAGCTTGCGGCACGCGTTCGGTCGCTGTCGCCGGCATTTGCTTTTGCATTCTAAAACGATCCGGTTGCCCACCCGAAACCCTGACCAAACCTTCTTCTTCCTGCACGAGATAAGACGTGTATGGCGTAACCAAGCCGAATTCTTTCGCCAGCGCGATGACTTCGTTTTTCAGTTCGGCATTGTCGCCGTTCAAGCGCATGTCTTCGAGCAAGTCGCCCACGCGGCGCGTGGCCCACAGCCGGGCGACAAATTCGCGTTCGCGCTCGCGTTCGGGAAAATTGAAATCATACTGAAACGACTGGCGCCCCTCGCTCGTTTGTCCGCGCAACACCACCGTGACCTTCCCGGCGGTATGATAACGTCCCGCAAGAATGGCTTGTCCGCCTTTGAACAAATCCGGCAAGCGTGCCGGCGAGAGCAAACGCACGTCCGCGCCGCGGAACTCGTAGGTGAGATTGCTCAAGACCGGGTAACGCACTTTTTCATAAAACGTGGAGACGCGCTCTTCAATATTCTCTTGCGGTGAAATATAGTCCGCGAACGCATGATTCTCTTTCGCGAGGCCGTCAAGCAGGCGTGTGTTCACATCGAACCCGACGCCGAATGAGAAGAGCTTGACTTCGCCGCGCTGCGCTTGCGTGAAATTGCGGCGAATTTGGCCCTCGTCCGTAACGCCGTTGGTTGGCAAACCGTCGGTGAGGAAGATGATCATGCCGTGCCCGGGCTGCGCATCGCGCAGCAATTCTGCGGCGGCGCGCAGGGCCTCGTTGATATTCGTGCCGCCGGTGGCCTCGAGACGATCGACGTGCCAAAGCGCGTCGTCGCGCGCGTCAATTCCGGCAAGCTGCGGGCGAAAGCTTCGTGCTTCCGAGCTGAAAGTAACCAAGCCGAAACGATCGCGCTCGCCCAATCGCTGCAAACAATAACGCAAAGCCGCTTTGGCTTGATTGATTTTTTCTCCGGCCATGCTGCCCGAAGTATCCAAAACCAACACCAAATCTTTCGCGGAGATTTGTTGCTCTTTGAAATCAACCTGCGGCGCAAGCAAGAGCATGAAGTATCCCGGCTTGCCGGTTTCGGGGCGATGCGTGAGCAGCGTCGCGCCGATCTCGTTCGCATCGAGGGAGTAATAAAGCAGAAAGTCTTTGCCATCCAACGCATGACTCGCTTCGAACGAAATCGTCGCGCGGCGATCACTGGTTTGTTTCACCTCGACGCGATGTGAAGGCGAGTAAATGTTGCGCAAACCGGTTTCCGTGCGCAACTCGATTTGGATCGTGCTCTGCTGTACGTGCGGGCGCTCCGGCATTTGCGAAACTTCCGGTGGCATCGGCATCGGTCCGGGCTGCGGCCAAGGTCTTGGTTGCCAGCCGGTGCCGCGTTGCGAGAGGTTACCTTGCATGGGATATTGCAATGCTACGATGTTGCCCTCGCGCGGCAAGGTCGCATCGTAACGCAGCGTGAGCAGCCGTGTGGCGCGCGGCGGAATCGGAAAGATGCGCGCGCGAAATGTGCGATAGTCCGCCATTTCGAGCAAAGCGGGATCAAGATTTTGTCGCACGATGTTTTCGTATATGCGGCGCGCTTCCTCGGCACTCAACAATTCACCGACCAGCTCTTTGCCATCAACGTGCATGGCAAAACGTGAGACTTGCGCTTGCGGAGGAAGCGGAAAAAGGAAGGTGCCTTCCACCGTCGCGGCCCCGGGGTTGTAAAATTCATGCTCGACCGTGACGACCGCGACTTGCTCGTGCACTTCGGCGCGCACTGCATGGCGGCGCAATTCTAACGCGGCCGGATGAAAGTCCGGGCGAACAATGAGACCTTGACCAAACGCAACGGCGGTGAGAAGCAACGTGGCAGCACAGCATGACACAACGGATTTCATATGGCCCTCGCTGAAGTAGAACAAAGCCCAAAGTGATTTTCACTCTATTCTACTCGCCACCGAGGTTTTTATTCCCCCCAAATTTCATTGGGCCACCGGCTGGCAAGCCAGACGGCAACTCCCACGCCCGAGCTGATTCCAAGTATCGCGAGCAGGCTGACGTTTGCGCCCCAAAGCCAGTAACGCAGCGCTTGCGCCGCGACGCCGAAAAGGAGGCTGCTCACAATTATATAGAAACGGCCACGTGCGGCATTGACCAATTCGTTGCTCGGTGGGAAGTACTTCAACGCGATCCCCAGAAAAAGGCTTCCACAAAAGAGCTTGACGAAGAGTCGCAAATATGCCGAGCCGCCTTGCTGCAAAACTTCCGGCTGCAAAGAGAGCAACAATCTTTGCAAAAAATCTCCGGCACTTGCCAGGCTCGTCCCGTTTTGTACAAGCGCCGGAACTTCGACGCGAAGGTCCGGCAGATCGGGCCGCAACACGAGCAGAAGAAAGAAGAGCAGATATGGAATCGCGAGTGCAGCTTCGGTAAAATAGCCAAAGCCTAGCGGCAAGGCATGGGAGCGGCGCCGAGCTTGTGTGAGCGTCGCCATCAACAGCAATCCCCCCGCAAGACCGCAACCCGCAGAGAGCAAGGTAAGCACATCCGGGCTGCCGCCGATGACGCAGAATTGCAGGACCGACAACAAGGGCAAACAAGCGAAGAGCAGGCTGGCGCCCATCCAAAAGTTGCGCGCAGAATTTGGCCAGTACCAACGCGCGCAGAGCACATAGACTTCACCGAACACGAAACTATAGAGCAGGTTCTCCACCACAACGAGCAACCAGTACTCGCGCAAATCGAGCGTGTAAGGTTGCTCCGTGAGGGTGGCCAAATGCGCAATGGAATATTGCCATTGCACCCATTTGCGCATAATGTTGTGCAGCGCGAGCGTGAAATTCAAAGGCAGCAGCATCCAAAGCAGATAGGCGAGGCCCAATGCGCCGAGCACCAGCAATCCCAAGCGTTCCGTGAGAAAACGCCAAAACTGCAGCGCGCGCTGCAGCGTCTTCACATAATAGAAATGCGCAGCGCCGGCGCCGAGAGCCGCGCCCATCACATTAAACATGACGTCGTTGATCGAGCTGAAACGGTCTTTCAAAAAGAACTGAAAAATTTCGATGGCGGCGCTGAATAGGAAGCAGTAAAGCGCCGTTTTGAAAATACCGGAGGGGGCTGTGGTGCGCCGCAGTTTGCGCCAGCCGTGCAGAACGAATCCCAGCGGAAGGAACAACAGAATATTCGCGACGGTATCGGAGCCGGTCAGGCGCGCGCCCGGGTTGGGATAGAACGGCACCAATTCCGTGCGCGCCCATTTGGCGCCATAGCGTTTCGGCGCTATCATGCCAAAAGGCACGGAGGTGACGTAGACCAAACCCAGAAGCACAAAGCCCAGCAAAGCCCGAGAGATTTTTATGTGAAGCTCGGAATTTGTCATGCGTGCGGTGAATGGCTTCTGCTCGTAGTAAAAATCCTATTGCAGAACAAATTAACTTCTTCATGGAGATTTTTCCAAGTTTAATTTTGCATATTTATGTCCTGCGCCTCCTCTTCGCACAGTCGTATGAGAAGCCCTTCCCGGCGAGATAAAATCGCTTGTAATTTTTTGGAGGGTGGCCTATATTGGCGCGCTGTCTTACAGTGCTTTTGATTGTAAGCGCGCAACCCTGACATGTCATTCTGAAAGAACTCCCTCGCACCTGGCACGAATCTTTAAATGGGTCGTGATCCCTAGCGCATACAAGATTCCTCCTGAATGACAATACCTGGTAATTTTTTAAAGAATCCCAAGTGGTTTATTCACGAGCCAATATGAAGCAAATAACCGCGCTTTCCCCATATCTTCTCGCTGCCGCACTCCTTTTGAGCTGCAATCCCTCGTCCGTCAAAACTGCCCACACACCAGCGGCTGCGAAAAAATCCGTTGCCCAGGCAGACGGCCGCGCCGCCGAGCTTGTGGCGCGCGGCGCCATTGCAGAATTGCAGGGCGATTACACCTCGGCATTGATTGCCTATCAAGAAGCTTTGCTTTATGACACCACCTCGGCTTCGCTCTACAATGCCATCGGCGAGACTTATCTCGTGCTCAACAAGCTCGACGGCGCCGAGCAGGTTTTAAAACGCGGCTTGCGACTCGACCCTCGCAACGTGCCTGCGCGCGAAACGCTCGCCGAGGTGTATCAACGTTTGGGCAAAGCCGAGGCTGCAGCACAAGAATACAAAACCATTTTGGAGATCGATCCCGAACACACGGGCGCGCTGTATTTCCTTGCCGCTTACTATCTCGCCAAGCGCGCACCCGAGTCCGCGGCGCAAATGTATCAACGCCTCGTGGACATGGGCAAAGCCGGCATGCGCGAATGGTGGCAGTTGGGCACGCTCTATCTCTCGCTCAAAAAATATCCCGAAGCGCGCGCAGCTTTCGAATATAGCCTCAAAGATTCGCCCGATGACGAGCGCGGCTATCTGGCGATTGCGGCCATTTACGCGGCGCAGAATGATACCACCGGTTTGATTGCGTGGTATGAAAAAGCACTCGCCAAAGACGCCTCTTTCAACGAAGTGCGCGACAAACTCAAAGACGCGTATCTCGCCACCAAGCAAATGCCCAAGGCGATTGCGTTGATCGAAAAAAGCGCGGCCGAGGATTCCACCAACTTGGCGCCGCTCGTGCAATTGCACGGGCTTTATCTGCAGCAGGGCGACACGCTCAAAGCCAATACCAAAATGGAAAAAGCCATCACGGCGCTGCAAAAACGCTGGAAGGCCGACTCCACCAACGTGCGCTTGCTCATTCAGATTAGCGACCTGCAGCGCCGCAAAGGCGACTCGCTCGGCGCGGACGGCACCATTAGCCAGGCAATTCAATTATTGCAGCGCAAAACGGGCAACGATTCCACCGGCTTGGAAAGCCTGCAAATGCTCAGTGGTTTGTTCTTCGAGCGCGGCGATACGGCGCAAGCACTGGCTACCGCGGAAGAGTGGATCAAGCGCGCGCCAAAAGATTACCGAGGATATTTGTTTTTGGGCAGGCTCGCCTATGACAGCCGTCGTTTGCAACTTGCGATTGACAATCTCTCCAAAGCGGTAGAGTTGGAGGAGTCGCTGCTTGAGGCATGGTCCACACTTGGACTGGCGCAGTTTCAGCTTAATCAAAACGAAAATGCCCAGCGCAGTTTTGAGCATGCCTACGAGTTGGCGCCGGACAACCCGGTCGTCAACTTCTTCTTGGGCGTGAGCCTCAGCCAACAACGCAAGCATCAAGAATCGTTGCCGTATTTGACGCGCGCCATCGAGATGTCCCCCGACAATGCGCAATGGAAAGGCACGCTCGCCGCAACACTTGATGAATTGGGCGAACACGCAGCTTCGGATTCCATCTATGAAAGCGCGCTCCAACTCAGCCCAAACGATGCGACCTTGCTGAACAACTACAGCTACAGCCTCTCCGAGCGCGGCGTGCGGCTCGACAAAGCTTTGGACATGGTGCAGCGCGCGCTCAAAGCCGAACCGAACAACGGCGCATTTCTCGATACCATCGGCTGGATTCATTACAAGCGCCGCGAATATAAACTCGCGCTCGAATACATTCTCAAAGCCATCGGCGTGCGCGACACCTCCGCGGAAGTGTTCGAACACCTCGGCGACGTCTACGACAAGTTGGGGCAAACCGAAGACGCACGCAACGCCTGGCAAAAAGCACTGGCGCTCGATGCCAACCGCGCGAGCGTTTTGCAAAAGCTAGGGCTGAATCAAAAAACGCAAGTGCCGTGATCGGTTCTCGCTGGCATTGTCATTTCGTAGGAATCTTTTTCGCACTGGGAAGATTCTTCCATGGAGGGCGGGTCCAGTGCTGTTTTTTTTTCAGAACTTCAGTCGAGCAGCATATCAAGTTACCTCTCCATGAAGAAATTTCTACCCCTCATCTTCTGCTTGCTCTCCGGTTGCGCTGCGTTGCGTTCTTCACGCCCACTCCTCCCCGCTGATCCGCAAAAAGTCTATTTGCAGGTGGCGGATAATTTTCGGCGCGTGCAGGCGTTTCAAGGCAAGGGCCGCCTGATTATCGATTCGCCGCAAATGCAGCTTGCTGCCGAGGCCACGGTTTTGACGCAGCAGCCCGATTCCATGTTCATCAAAATCGAAGCAACGTTCGGCGTCGATGCCGGCTTTTTCTTCGCCGATCGCAAACGCTTCGAAAGCTATTCGCCGTTCGAGAATACGTATTTTTACGGCGAGGTGAATCACATGGACCAGTTGCTGCTCTTCCGCATGAAAGTGGAATATGATGAAATGTTGAGCGGCATCACCGGCGCGGTGCTCCCGCCGTTCGATAGCACGTTCGCGATGACGATTGACAACGACAGTTATCGCTTCGAGGGCAAACGCGAAACGTGGCGTGTCAGCTATTGGGTCGATCCCAAGCACGGAGTCGTCACCAAAGCGGAGCAATACGATAGCACCGGCGCGCTGTATAGCCGCCAAACCTTTCGCCGCTTTCATAAAGAAAAAGGCATCTGGCTGCCGCAGTGGCTGCAATTGGATCGCCCCGGCCAGCGCGAGCGCTTCACGATTTTCTACGACCGCATCGACCTCAACACTAAAATTTCCGCAAGCGATTTTAGCTTGCGCGTTCCGTCTTCGGCTGCGCGCATCAATCTTGCCATGCCCAACGACGCTGACGGCGCTTCGAACACTCAGCCACAGGATCAGCAGCAATGAACCCCGAGCCCGCTCCTTCCGAAGAGCACAGTTCTCCACAACGCCGCAATCGGCGGCGGCGTTTTCGCAGGCCCCGGCATGAACGGCCCTCGCACGAAACGCCGGCGGCAACGGCGCCAAGCGATTCCAAACCTGCGCGACCGGCGCCCAAACCGCAACCGCCACGCGAGGCCTCGCAAGGCGGCAGACCACAGCTTTCCATCGTCGTGCCGCTCTACAATGAAGCGGACGCGTTGGTAGAGCTGCACCAACAGCTCTCTGCTGCATTGCGCGAATTGCAGCTTTCCACCGAAATCATATTCGTGGACGACGGCTCGAAGGATGAATCCTTCAAAGTGCTGCGCGAGCTGTATCAACGTGATCGGCGAATACACGTCGTGCAGTTCCGGAGAAACTACGGCAAATCTGCGGCGCTCGCCGCCGGCTTCGAGCGCGCGCGCGGCCAGTTCATCGTCACCATGGATGCGGACTTGCAAGACGACCCCATGGAGATTAAGCACCTTTTGGAGGAATTGCAGCACGGCGATTTCGATCTCATTTCCGGCTGGAAGAAGCATCGCCACGATCCGTTCATCAAAAGAATCTCTTCGAAAATTTTCAATCGCGTCACGGGTTTCATGACCGGCCTGCGTTTGCACGACATCAATTGCGGCTTGAAAGCATATCGCCGCGAAGTCACGAGCACGATTCCAGTGTATGGCGAGCTGCATCGCTTTTTGCCGGTGCTCGCTTTCAAAGAGGGTTTTCGCGTGGGAGAAGTGGTGGTAAAACACCATCCGCGTAAATACGGCAAAAGCAAATTCGGGCCCTCGCGTTTTTCCAAAGGCTTTTTTGATTTGATCACCGTGCTCTTTCTCTCGCGTTACACCAAACGCCCATTGCATCTTTTTGGCGTCGCCGGCACATTCGCTTTTATTGTCGGCCTCGTCATCGCCGGATATTTGACCTACGAGCGCCTCACGCTCAAATCCTATCTCACCAATCGTCCGCTGCTCTTTTTAGCGGTGCTGTTGATGATCATCGGCGTGCAGGCCGTGTCGATTGGCTTGCTCGGGGAGATGATCACCGCGGCCAATTCGCAAGCACGTTCGTATTTTGTGAAGGCAGAGTTGGGCGGAAACCGGCGGTGAGCGCGCCATGGATTGCGGGAGAGACAAAGAAACGGACGCATAGCAATCCCGCAATCATCAATTAGCAAACACGAACCCTTCATGAAAAAAACCAAACTCCTCGCAGCTTTCGTCGGCGGTTGCCTCGGGTTCCTCTCTTTTCCAGAAATCAATTGGACGTTTCTGATTGTCATCGCTTATGTGCCATACTTTTGGCTGCTCAATCATTGCGCGAGCGTCAAAGAAACGGTGTGGTATACTTGGATCTATTCTGCAGTGATGACGTTGGGGGGATTCTTTTGGATCGCACACACGGCGATTGAGTTTGGCGGGCTGCCGTGGTTCGCGGCATATCCGATTCTCTTGCTCTACGCCGCGGTGGGGAGCATAAATCTTGCAGTCACCGGCGGCCTGGTTGCAGTGTTGCGCAAGAAACTTTCGATGCAATGGCAAGCGCTCTGGGTCACCGCGGTGTTTGTCGCCGTTGAGGCCTTCTTCCCCAAACTTTTTTATTGGTACGCGGGCAACGCGATTTATCAAGTCCTTCCACTCATTCAAATTGCCGATCTCGGCGGCGCAATTCTATTGACGACGCAGATCTTTTGGGTGAATTATGCGGTGTTCGTCGCGCTCGATCAATTCATCTTGCCGCGCATAAAAGCTGCAAAGCAGCAACCGCGTCATTTTGCGCCGCGCGAAGCTTTCGTGACCATCGCGTTCGGCTGCGGCATCGTGCTCTTCAGTTTTGTTTATGGGAAAATTCGTTTGCAGCAAGTAGAAGAGCACATCGCCCAAGCCACGAAAAAAAATATCGGGGTGGTGCAGGGTAACCTCGGCAATTTGGATCGTTTGCTCGCGCAGTTCGGCCATCGCGAAACGTTGCAGAAAGCCGTGGAGATTCACAGTGACTTGACGCGCGCTTTGCACCGCCAACAAAAGCAGCCGCTCGATCTCGTGCTCTGGCCCGAGGGCAGTTATCCGTTTCCGTTTCCGGACAAACGTCCCGAGCATCATGCCCTGGCCATGTTGACGCGCGAGCTTGATGCCGCGCTCGTAACCGGCGGACATGCCACGCAGCGCGAGCCGGAGTATCGTTACTTCAATTCCATGGCTTTGATCGAGCCGGGAAAAGACAACGCCAGCGCAATCTACAAAAAACACATTCTGCTCGCATTCGGCGAATACATGCCGCTCTCGAATATTTTTCCTTCGCTCAAAGAACTCATTCCCGCGATCTCGGATTTCGGCGCCGGGCCAGGGCCGGAGATAATGCGCTATCGCGATTTCAGAATCGCGGCGATCATTTGCTACGAAGCGCTCGATCCGCATTACCTGCGCGCGTATGCAATGCAGGGCGCGAACATTATTTTGAACTCAACGAATGACAGTTGGTACGGCCCCTGGCAGGAACAAGAGCAGCATCTCGCGCTCGCACAATTGCGCAGCGTGGAAACGCGCTTGGTGCAAGTGCGCGCCACGAATACCGGCATCTCTGCGGTGATCATGCCGAATGGCGAAATTACGCATCGCGCAGAGAGAGACGTTCCAACTTATTTTGCGGCGCAAGTGCCGCTCATGGAAATGCCGCCGACGATTTACGCGCGCTACGGTGATTGGTGGGCATGGGTGATGGTTGTGATCGTGGCGGGGCTGTTGGTGTATCGTATACGTGTTCCCATTCTCTACGAGCAAAAAGCAGTGCATGCCGGCAACGAAGCTTTTCGCGTTAAGGCACGACGAAAAAATGTGTGATATCACGGCCCAACTGCTTGCGCTCAATCCATCTGCAATGTTTTGATCAATCTCTCAGCCTTCTCCCAATCCACTTCTTCAATCCGCTCGATCGAACGACACACTTCCGCCAATATCCGATCCTGCACCTTACCTCTCTCCAACGCATACGAGTATGGCACGCGCCGAAAAGTGACGAGCGAGTATTTGGGAACAAAAATTTCCGGGAACCTTTGCTCCAATGCTTGTTCAACTTTTTTCTTCAATAAAAATTTGGGGTCGGCCACGCGGTCGCGCATTTCAATGAAATTTTCGAGCGCCAGCTCGGCGATGGCGTCGGTGTTGGGCTTGCGCAGGCTTGCAAATTCGGCGAACAAGCTTTGCCAATTTGCGCCGTGGCGCTCCAAACATTCATTGAAGTACGTGCAATCTTCGAAACAGCAATTCACACCCTGGCCGAAGAACGGCACGATGGCGTGCGCGGCGTCGCCCATGAGCAATACTTTGTCTTCGAAATGCCACGGCGCGCATTTGATGGTCACCATCGCGCCCGTGGGATTGGCGAAATAATTCTCTTTCAAATCGGGCATGAGCGGAGCCGCGTCCGCAAACTGCTGCTCGAAAAATTGCAGCAGCTTCGCCTCATTATCGAGACTCGCGAAGCTCGGCTCGCCTTCGTGTTGAAAAAAGAAAATGCACGCAAAACTGCCGTCGAGATTGGGCAAAGCGATCAGCATATAAGTTTGGCGCGGCCAAATGTGCAGCGCGTTCTTCTCCATTTGATATTCGCCGCGCGGCCCGGCTGGGATGATCAACTCTTTATAGCCATGTTCCAAATACTGCTGCGAAAAATTGCAGCGCCCGACGCGCAGCATGTCCGTGCGAATCGCGGAAGCGGAGCCGTCGGTGCCGATCGCCACTTCTGTAGGCAGCGTGCGCGTTGCGCCGGTGATTTCATCGCGCAACGCAAGCTCGCCGGTTTTGAAATCCATGCCGGTGCAGCGTTGATTGAAATGAATCTTCACGTTCTCATGTTGCTCCGCGGCGGTCATGAGCATTTGATTCAGCTCCGAGCGCAGCACCGCGTAAATGACCTCGGAATCGTCTTTGCCGTAGCGTTGAAACGTCAACTCGCCGTTCAGCCCGTGCATCATACGGCCTTTCATGGGCACCGCGATGCTCATAATGCGCTCGAACAAGCCGGCCTCGCGCAGCGCGTGCAAGCCGCGCACGGAGAGCGCAAGATTGATGGAGCGCCCGCCGCCAATCGTGACTTTGCGCATGTCCGGACGGCGCTCGAACAACTCAACCGCGAAGCCGCGCTTGGCTAGATAGATCGCGAGCAGAGAGCCGGTCGGCCCGGCGCCGATAAGCGTGATTTTTTTCGTGCTCATACAAAATGTTTTTGAGACTCGATTACTTTTAAAGAGCATGTCTTTCAGGGAGAATCCTTTTATGCACTGGGAAACAAATTCATTTTAGGCATGGCGCCGAGCACTCAAAAAGATTCCTTCTGAAGGACAAACTCAAAAGGTCTATTCACACTCTCGCAAAAAAATTCTCGCAAAACGATAAACTTCCTCAAACGAATTATACAACGGCGCGGGCGCGACGCGAATGAGGTCCGGCTCGCGCCAATCGCAGATGACGTTTTGCTCGAGCAGGCGCTGCAAAATCCTTTTGCCGTTGTGAGGCATGCGCAAAGAGAGTTGCGCGCCGCGTTGTTCGGGATCAGCCGGGGTGATGATGGCAAAATTTCGTGGCGGCTCGCGCGTGAGCAGATATTCCAAATAACCCGTGAGCAAAACGCTTTTCGCGCGCAATTTGGGCATGCCCACTTCGTCAAAAATATCCATGGCAGCGCGCAATGCAGCAAGCTGGAAAATGGGCGGATTGCTCAATTGCCAGCCTTCCGCGCCGGGCAAGGCTTCGAACTCCGGCTCCATGAGAAAGCGCGTTTTTTTATTATGCCCCCACCAGCCCGCGAGGCGCGGCAAATCAAAACTGCGGCCATGACGCTCATGCACGAAGCAGCCCGCAATGCCACCCGGCCCGGCGTTCAAATATTTATAACTGCACCACACCGCAAAATCCACCTCCCAATCATGCAGAGATAAAACGAGATTGCCCGCAGCATGCGCGAGATCGAATCCCACTACGCAGCCTTGCGCATGGCCCGCAGCAGTAATGCGTCTCATATCGAACGCCTGCCCGGTGGCGTAATTCACGCCGCCGAGCAATATGACCGCAATGCGCTCACCTTCTTTTGCAATGAAGGTTTCGATATCTTCCGCACGCAACGTCAACTCGTTCTCGCGCGGCTGCAATTCCAACAAGGCCGTGGCCGGGTCATAGCCGTGAAATCTGATTTGCGATTGCACCGCATATTGGTCGGAAGGAAAGGCATTGGCTTCGATCAAAATTTTATAGCGTTCGCGCGTGGGACGATAGAACGAAAGCAACATCAAATGCAAATTAACGGTGAGCGAGTTCATCACCACAACTTCGAACGGCTGCGCGCCGACGAGCCGCGCGGTTTGTTCTGCAAGCAACTCATGATAAGGCAGCCACGGATGTTTCGCATGAAAGTGTCCTTCGACGCCGAACTCCGCCCAATCGCGCAGTTCTTGTTCGATATAACTCTGCGCCGTGCGCGGTTGCAGGCCGAGCGAGTTGCCGCAGAAATAGAGGCAAGCATGGCCGTTGCGTGATTTTGGAATCAGAAAGCGTTCACGATAGGCAGCGAGCGGATCGGCTGCATCCATTTCGCGCGCGAAGGAGAGGCCGGGGCGAAAGCGGGTGGTCATTGAAATCATATGGTCTTTTGGCGAAATAGAGAACCCGTGTCATTTTGGAGGAATCAGCCCGCGTGAAAATGTCATTCCTAACGGAGCGTAGCAAAGGAATTGTAAAAGACTCCTACTGCATGACCGCACTTATGTGGAGGGGGCTTTTCACATTCCTAACCACGCGAGCGCATTCTCACGCAACAATCTCCGCTTCGTGACGTCGCTCAACTCGGACAGGGATGCAATCATCTTTCCCGGCTCTTGCTCACCGAGCGGAAAAGGATAGTCCGAGCCGAGCGCAATGCAATGCTCGCCCAGCACGTCGATGAGGTAACGCAACGCCAACGGATCATGCACGAGCGAATCAACATAGAACTTCCCCAAATACTCGCGCGGACTTACGGCACTGTCGATGGCGCAGAGATCGGGCCGTGCTTCGAAGCCGTGTGTAATGCGGCCAATCGTGCCGGGAAACGCGCCGCCGCCGTGCGCGAACGCAACGCGCAGTTTGGGCAAACGTTCCAAGACGCCGCCGAAGATCATGCTGCAGATCGCGAGACAGGTTTCCGCAGGCATGCCCACGAGCCACGGCAGCCAATATTTCGGCATGCGCTCTTTGCCGAGCATGTCCCACGGATGCACGAAAAGCGCTGCGCCCAATTCCTCCGCAGCTTGAAAGAATGGAAAGAGCCGCGCCTCATCGAGATTCCATTCATTCACGTGCGTGCCGATTTGAATGCCCGGTAGCTTCAATTCGCGCACGCAGCGCTCAAGCTCTTTAATCGCCAACTCCGGCGCTTGCAGAGGCACGGTGCCCAATCCCATGAAGCGCCGCGGATGTTCCGACACGACGCGCGCGATATGGTCATTGAGCCGCTTCGCAAGGTCCCATGTGTGTTCCGGCCTGGCCCAATAGCTAAACATGACGGGCACGGTGGAGAGCACTTGCACGTCCACGCCATGCTGATTGCAGTCATGCAGTCGCGCTTGCGGCGACCAGAGATTTTCCTCGACTTCGCGAAAGAGCTTGCCATCGATCATCATGCGCGCACAGCCGGGACCGTGATGCTCGAGCTGCACGAATCCACCGTAGCCGTATTTCTCTTTCAAATTTGGCCAGTTCGGAGGCAGAATGTGCGTATGGATGTCAATCTTAGAATAACTTCTGGAATCTTTTTCGCGCGTGTTTTCAGCTTTAGGCATATGTGTGGTCATGGGCAGAGACGAAGGTGCGGTTCACGTGCGAGGCACTTTAGAAGCGCGTCGCTCGGCACTACCAAAATGTGAAAATAAAATTTGCCATGCAACTTGAAATCTGCGCGGCCTTGCGGCTTGCTTTTCGAAAAGTTCGTGGCTATCTTGACGGCGAAGTCGTTTGAGCCTTGCTGTTCACGCACCGTCATGCCGTTACTCCGCTCGCGCCCGCGCGCCGGAATTATCAAGCCCCACAATCAAGCAACCATCCGGAGGAAGGGTCACATGTCCATCACAAAACGCGTCCCGAGCTTACAGGCCGTGGTTTTCATGCTGCTATGGTCTCCGTTGCAAGTTTTCACTGCGGCCTCTGTGGCGCAAACTTCCAATTCGCAAAACTATTGGCAGCAGTTCGTGCATTACACAATGACCGTCACACTCGATCCTTCGACGCATCTGCTCACCGGCACTTCGCACATCTTGTATCGCAACAACTCGCCCGACAAGCTCGACCGCATCTACATGTACCTCTATCCTAACGGCTTCAAAGACAACAACACCGTGCGCGCGCAAGAGGCGGCGAAGTATTACGTCAAAAATCTTCCGAATGATGAAGCCGCGGGCTGGCTCAAGATCAACGAGTTTCGCTTCATTCCCAAAGACAAAACCGCGAGCACGGATAAAGCCACGTCCGCGTTTCAAGTGAACGATTCCATCTTGGAAGCGGCGTTGCCCGAGCCGCTTTTGCCCGGCGAAGAAATCGAACTCGACCTGAGTTTCACTTTGAAAGTGCGGAAGTTTCAAGACCGCGCGGGCTATCGCGGCGAGCAATACGATTTCGCGCAATGGTATCCCAAGCTCTGCGTGTATGATGAAGAGGGTTGGCACGCGGAGCCGCTGCACTTTCTCGGCGAGTTCTACGGCGAGTTCGGCACGTTCGATATGACCATCAACGTGCCGTTCGAATACATCGTTGGCGCAACCGGTGAAGTGACTGCGGGCGATCCGGGCTGGACGCTGGTGCAAGTCGATACCACGCTCACCGACAGCACGTGGCAGAAAAAATATGAGGCCATGAAAGCCGAAATCAAAAAACAGAGTGCGAGCACGAAGATGCGCAGCGTGACTTTTCACGCGGAAAACGTACATGATTTCGCGTGGCTCACCAGCTCGGATTTTCTCTACGAACGCGGCGCATACGACGGCATTCCGATTCACGTGCTCTATCGCAGCTCTGCGAAGCCGCAATGGACGAAAGTGGTCACCGAGCGCGGTCGCCGCGCGCTCGAATGGCTCTCGACGAAATTCGGCCGCTATCCCTATCCGCAGCTTTCGATCACGCACGGCTTGCTCGGCGGCGGCATGGAATATCCCATGCTCGTAATGAATAGCTCCGACCATGAAGGCCTTATTCTGCACGAAGTCGGCCATATTTATTTCTACGGACTCTTCGGCAACAACGAGCAGAAAGAAGCGTGGCTCGACGAAGGCTTCACGTCGTTCCAAACCGGATGGTACATGCAAACACGTTACGGGCCGTGGGGCTATGATCGTGAAAAGGCTCTGGAGCACGCGACGTGGCTGGCGCGCCATCGCCCCGGCATGACGAACAACGCGGCGAGTCGCGGTTGGGCGCGGGAATATATGAACAGCGGATTCAACGAGCCGATTTCGCGCTATGCGTATCGCTATCAAAGTGAGGACGGCTATTACGTCAATGCTTACGGCAAAGGCTCGATCTTCTACGAAATGCTGCGCTACGTTGTCGGCGAGGAAAACTTCAATCGCATTTGCAAAGAGTATTTCAACCGTTGGGCATTGAAGCACGTGAACGAAGCGCGCTTCCGGCAAGTGTGCGAAGACGTGAGCGGGATGGATTTGGGCTGGTTCTTTCAACAATGGCTGCACGAGACCAAGCTCGTCGATTATAGTTTGGGCAAAGTGCAGAGTGAGCAAGAGGCAAATGGCAATTGGCAAACCACGGTTGAAATCAAGCGCAACGATGAAGGCATCATGCCCGCGGAGGTCGAACTCACTTTTGCCGACGGCTCGAAAACAACGCAACGCTGGAACGGACAGGAGCGCTCCGGCACGCTCACGTTCAACACCGCGAGCAAACCGCAGCGTGTGGTGCTCGATCCTTCGGATCAAATCATGGACAAGAGCCGTCTCGGCCACGGCAACATGCGCGTTGAGCTATTGCCCGAATATCCGCGAATGTGGAATTACAATCCCAATGATGCCTATGTGATCACATGGAAACCGAGCGCGTGGTACAATGACATTGACGGCGCGCGTGTGGGCGTGAAATTCAAAGGCCGCTATCTCAACACGCGCAATTTGGAAGTGGGCGGGTGGTATGGCGTGAAGTCTGCCGCGCTCGACGGCAGCTTTAAATTTTCGAACCAGCTTGCCAGCCGCACCAATTATCATCTCGCCGCGGCGAAGCTCGAAGGCCGCTATCTCGGCGACGTGAGTGTGACCACTTCGTTTAGCAAGATGCTGTTTACGCCGCCGCAATGGAATTTCCGTTTCGGTTTTAATTATTTCGAGCTGCCGTTTGAGAAAGCCGAGTATGCTGCGGCGAACCTCGAGGTCAACAGCGCTGTTATGGCGCTCTCGAATTGGTCGCCGGGCAAAGTCAATCGCGCGTATTTGGATTTCAATGTGAATCCGCGCGGCATGAGTTGGCGCAGCTTTATGCGCGGCCAAATCGCGCACGCGAATAAAAGCTTCGGCAGCGACGCGACGTACACGCGGCTTGAAGGCGAGCTGCGCTTTTGGATTCCCGCCGCGAACGGCGACGGCCTTTATCTGCGCGGCTTTGCCGGCGCGTTTCTGCGTGAGGAAGATGACAAGCCTTTGCAAGATTTATTTTCAGCATACGGCGCAAGTGGCCATGAACAGTTCGAACAATTCTATGTGCGCAGTCGCGGCGCATTGCCTGCGGAACTGCACTACCATTTGCCCGGCGGCGGCAATCTGCGCGGCTATTATGATCAACCCGAGTTGGTGGGCAAAGGCTTGTTCGCGGGCAACGTCGAATTGCGCAAAATATTGTCATTGCCGCTGCTGGGAAAACTATTGCGACCGGTATTGGGCCGCTCGACGTTCAGCGCGTTTTTCGATTACGGCCATATCGCTTCGCCGTATGTTGAAGCGAGCACGAATCTCGCGGACGCCGGAGTGGGCGTGGTATTCGAAAAAAACGTGCCGGACAATTGGTACTCGTTCATCATCGGCACGAACTACACGCTGCGTTTTGATTTCCCGCTGTGGGTGAATAAGCCGCGTATTGTGATTGACGGCAGCAAGGAGGATGAGATAAAATTCCGCTATGTGTTCAGTTTGCAGCGAGCCTTGTGAGATGACGACCCAAGCACTCTTGATTACGGCGCTCGGCGGTTTCGCCGTGCTTGCATTGTTGGGCGTGATGTGGTGGCGCTTGTATCGCCGCAGTCGCCGCGCGCTCGACGCCGACGTGGGCAAATCCACGCGACAGGAGTTCCAAAAGCACAAACTGCAATGACCGCATTTGCAAGGAAGAACCTTCCCTCGCACTTGGAACAGATCTCAAAACGAAGTGTGTCACGAGCGCTAGAGAAGATTCTTACAGAATGACAAATCACGGAACGGCCCTTCTTTTTTACAAAGAGAAAAACGTGCGCCAAGTTTTCATCACCCGTTTCGGCGGGCCTGCGGTACTGCAAGTGAGAGAAGCGACCAATCCCAAGCCGCAAGCGGGTGAAGTTGCGATTCGCGTGCAGGCCTCGGGCATCAACTTCGCCGACGTCATGGCGCGCAAAGGTCTGTATCCCGATGCACCCAAACCACCGTGCGTGGTAGGCTACGAAGTTGCGGGTGTGATTGACAATTTCGGCGCGGGCGTTCAACATTTCGAAACCGGGCAAGCGGTATTGGCACTGACACGTTTCGGCGGCAACACCGATTATGTCTGTGTTCCGGCGCAACAAGTTTTTTTCAAACCCACGGCTTTGAGTTTTGCCGAGGCCGCGGCTGTGCCCGTAACGTACCTCACCGCGTATCAACAACTCGTAGTCATGGGTTCGCTGCGCGCCGGAGAAAGTGTGCTCATTCACAACGCCGGCGGTGGCGTTGGTCTGGCCGCGCTCGATATTGCAAAGCACCTCGGCGCGATCACGTACGGCACTGCGAGCGCTAGCAAGCATGCGTTTCTGCGCGCGCGCGGACTGGATTTCGCGATTGATTATCGCACGCAAGATTGGCTGAAAGTTTTGCGCGAGCTGACGAATGGCCGCGGAGTCGAGCTTGTGCTCGATCCCATCGGCGGCGCGCAATGGCGAAAAAGCTATAAAGCGCTGCGTCCCACCGGACGATTGAGCATGTCGGGCGTTTCCACTGCGAGCGTGACCGGCAGCAATTCGCGGCTTGGTCTCCTTAAAATGGTTTTGCAGATGCCGTGGTTCAATCCCGTGGCGCTCATGAACGGCAACAAAGGCGTGTTTGGCGTGAACCTCGGCCATCTTTGGGAGGAAGGCGAAAAGGTGGTGCGGTGGATGCACGCGATTTTGCGCGGCGTGGAAGAGGGCTGGGTGCGCCCGCATGTCGATCGGACTTTTTCTTTCGAACAAGCCGGCGAGGCGCACGCATACATGGAAGCGCGAAAGAATATCGGGAAAGTGGTGCTCTTGCCGTGAGGCATTGGATTGAGAACACAAACACAACGCAGCCCAGCGCGCGATCCGAGAGGGCAGCACCCAGATCAAGAGCGCACGCTGAAACGCTTAATCCCGGTGTGTTCTTGATCCGTGTGTAGTTCAAAAGAATTTCGGGCCTCCCTCACGCCGCTATTTCAAACTATCCAAATCCTGCCGGATTTTTGCATACCACGTGCGATTGAATTCTTTGATGCGCGCGGCATGTGCGAAGATGGTGCTACCGTCCGCAGCGAGAAAACGGTCGGCCGCGTAGGCCATTGCGAGCTGCTCCGCAGTCGCTTCAATTCGTGCGTTCAATTGCTCCACGGCCAAACGGCCATCCAATAGCTCCAATAAGATCGCACGATAGCGCGCACGATAAGCGGCATTGGCGAGCAAGCGCTCACTCAATTGGTTCGCGCCGCGAATGTTGCTACGCGTGGGATGCAGCTCGAAAGTGTGATCAAGGTCCCACGGCGCGAATTGAAATCTGCCGAGACGGGGATCGAGATGCAGGCGAAAATTGTTGAAGTAACCGTCCCAATTGTGAATGAGCACGGATACGGCGAGATAGCGCAAATAGTTTTCGACGTCGAGCAAGCGCTCCACTTTATCGGGCAACACTTCCGGCGCCGCTTCATCCAACCGCAAAAGCAATTCCTCCAAATCGCCATAAAAGCCCTCACGTGTGCCGCGACTCTCGAAGCCGAGGCGCACGTCGTAGCCTCCCTTAAAACTGAATTGCGCATTCGCACTCTTCGCTTCATAGAGCGAGCCTAAATCCTGCCCGCGCAGGCGAAAGAAATCCTCATCAATCGGTTCAATCAAAAAATACAGCCCGAGAAATTCGCGATTGAGATAAGCGGCGACGGGCTGAACCTCCGGCGTCAGCAAACCCGCTTGTGCGAACGCCCAAAACCCCGTGGTGGAATGCAATGCCGTCGGGTCGCCGGTTTGCGCGCTCATCACATACTCGAGATGTTGCCGAAAACGCTGCCGCTCCGAAAAAGTAAACGTGAACGACTTTTTCAAACGATTGATGGAGGTTTGCCCCGAATACCGCGCGAGAACGTTGTAGCGCTTGCCTTCAATCTCGAGGCGCGCCGGCACTTCACGGCGCGCAAACACGTGACTGTTCAACGTCGCGAGGTCGTCGTGCGCAATCGTCAATTCCACTTTGGGCAAGCCGTAATCTTCCAGACTTGTGGGTTCGATGAGTTTGCCACAGCCGATGAAATTCCATGCAGCACTGAAAACGAGTATGATCCAGGCACCACAGAACATGCTAAGCTTGACCTTCCCTTTTGAAGGAAAACCATGTAAAGAAGCGTTTGAGCAAGAGCAGAGTGCTCCACTAATTCTTTCCTTGACGGCGGTGTCATTGCCGCGCTGGCTTCCTTCAAATTCATTGTGCCAGGCTCTAGTTTCTCGCAGCCTCGGCCCGCCTTGGTTGCCAGTATTTGGAGCAACACCCCCCTGGCCCCCCTCAAGGGGGGAATTGTTGAGTGCATGTTGCTTCACTAGAAGAACATGCCCACAAAAACTGACGAACGTTCTCACCAGCGCACCTCCATTTGCAAAACATAATTGCTCCCAGCCAGGGTTCGTTCCTCCGTGTTGCCCGGCGAATTGGTGAGTAGAAAATCTGCGTTGGCGCTCAAGCGCGCATACGGCGAGAACCAATAGTTCGCGCCGGCCAGCAGTCCCACCGTATTCACTTCGGCGCGGTCGAGATTTTTGACGAGCAGACTGGCAACAGCAACCGGCTCAAACGCTTTTGCTTTGGCCGCGGAGATATTGAAGCGATGCGAGTACAAAAACTTTCCGCCCGCGAAATAAATTTTTTTGCCGCTGCCAAAGTCTCTTTCAAACTCGGATTGAAACGGATCTTGTCCCGCGAGGGCTTCCAACTCGACATGATGTGCGTCGGTGTCGCGTATCAAATCCACGCCGAGTCCTCCGACCATTTGCGCGCCGTTGTCCATCTTGTCGCGCTGCACGATGCCGTTCAAGCCGAGCGCAAAAGAGCCGAGAGTGCGCAAGCGCTGCCAGCGCGCGATCAAATTGATATCGTGCGCTTCATTGTAGCCGAGGCTAAACGAATACCCGCTCGGACGCCGGTCGGCGCGCACCGTGCGATAATAGCGAAAATTCAGCTCGCGTCCCGCAAAACCGAAAGTTTCGAGATGGCGATAGATGAGCGTGCGTTCGATGGTGCGCAAATTTTCTTTGCTCTTTTGGTATTCGAGCCCGAAACGCTTTTTGTGCTGGCCGAAATCCAAATTCAAGCCGGCGCCCAGATCCGCGGTCAAATATGCTTCGCGCAATTCGATCTCGTGCCGCGTCGAAGCGCCGCGCAAATCGATTTGCACGTCAAGCGATTTGTCGAGCTTGAGCTCGTATTGCACTTTGGCCGCATAGAACGATTCGCTTTCGCGCTCTTCATAAAATTGTTCCAGTCCCGCGCGTATCCATCCCGAGAGTTTGGTTTTTTCCTGGCTCCACAGCGAAGGCGCTGTGCCTGGCAAAAGGAGAAAAATCACAAGATTTAATCGGCAAAGCGGCAAGACGTAACGATTCATGGAATATTCTCCAGCAAGCAAAACAACAAAAGGCGGCGGGGGATTAAAGATACGAGGCACTTCAAAAGCGCCTCGCATCTCCACAAGCAAATATGCAAAAGTTTCACTCCATGAGCCAATCAAAAAATCATTCGCCCTCCTGCCCGAGCAATTTGAATTGCACCCATGTTGCAATCATGATGATCACGAACAGCACCATCGACATGGCGGAGGCATAACCCATGCGCAAATTATCCCACGCCGCTTGATAGATGTGAAACACCACGACGTCCGTGCTGCGCGCCGGTCCGCCGCCGGTCATCATAAACACCGTGGTGAATACCTGAAACGAGCCGATCAACGAAGTCACCAAAATGAAAAACGTGGTGGGGCGCAACAACGGCAGCGTGAGGTGTCTGAACCGCTGCCACGCCGAAGCGCCGTCGAGTCGCGCGGCTTCATACAAAGTTTCCGGAATGCCTTGCAAGCCTGCGAGGAAGATGACCATTTGATATCCGAGCCCGAGCCATACGCTCATAATGATGAGCGAGAGCATCGCGGTCGCAGGCGCATTGAGCCATGGTGCTTGCGGCAGGCCGAGCGTTTGCAAAATGAAATTCGCAAGGCCGAAGTTCGGCTCATACAACAAGCGCCACACGAGCGCAATTGCGACAAAGGAAGAAACGCTCGGCAGAAAATACAGCGTGCGCAGCAAATTGACGCCGCGCAAACGTTGGTTCATCATCACCGCGACGGCCAGCGACAGCACCATACACAGCGGCACATTAAATGAGAACACCAGCGTGTTTTTCAGCGCATTCCAAAACAATGGGTCGCTCGACATCTCCACAAAGTTTTGCAGCCCCACGAAAGTTTTTTGCGGCACGATCACCTCCCAATTGTGCAGGCTGAGATAAACGGCAAAAGCAATTGGAGCGATCAAAAAGATGAGAAGATGAATTGCAGAAGGCAGAAGGAAAAGGAAGCCTTGCATCGTTGCCGCTCTGTTGCGCCTTGCGGTCGCGGCAAGTCCGAAGATCGCCACTGCGAGCGTCGCTGCGCCCACGCCAAAAAGAAAGCGCAAGATTTCATCGTTGCCTTTGAGCGGTTGCAAGGGTTCGGTTGCGCTCGCCCAGATTTGATCGAGCTTCGCATCGATGCGCGCGGCAGAGTGCGTGAAGCTTTCGTGCATGGGTTGGTGATTGATGAGGACTTCATCGACCGCATCTTGAAAGAGCAACTCCAACTCGGTGAAGCGCTCCACGCGCGTGCCCCAGGGTTGGCGGCAAAATTGCACTTCATCAAAAAAAACTTGTTCGAGGCCGAGCGTATCGCGCGCCGCTAGCTCGGCGGCAATGGATTTTACCGCAGGCAAAGCGAGCGCAAGCGCGCTACGTTCGCGACACGCATACTCGCCGGAAAGAAAAGCCGCAAGCTGCACCGCAAGCTCGGGATGCTGCGCATTGCGCGGCACACACCAACCGGATTCGTACATGACGTTCGCTCTGTGCCCGTCGCGCGAGGCGGGCAGCGGCGCCACGCCGATTTCCAACTCTCCTCTTTGCATGAACGGCAAATAGCGCACGAGATTCCAATGGCCGTCGAGGCGCATGCCGACGCGATTGCTCATGAACATGGAATTCGTCACGCCCGAGCGGCTGGTTTGCCCGTGCGAACCGGTGTTCGGCGCGACTTGAAACTTGTTTTGCAGATCGACGAGAAACTGCAATGCGGCTTCCGTCGCGGCCGAATTCAAATAGCCGGAAGCGCGGCGTCCCTCAGCGTCAAGCACGTCGCCGCCATGCGACCACACCAATGTGATCCACAAATAAAAAGCATTCGGCAACACTGCGCCGTATTGATCGAGACGGCCATCACCGTCTGTATCGCGCGTCAGTTTTTGTGCAAGGCCGAGAAAGTCTTCCCACGTCCAGTGCGACGGTGGAAAGGCAAGGCCATTTTGCCTGAAAAGTTTTTTGTTGAAAGTAATGACCAGCGGCGTGAAATCTTTGGGGAAGGCATAAAGCGCGGAATCGCGCTGTGCAATGGCGAGCACGTTGGGAAAATAAATGTCGAGATCGAGTCCGAGTTGCTTTACGTAAGGCATCAAATCAATGAGCACGCCTTTGTTGATGAAACTCGGCACGATCTTCGAATCGAGCAGAAACACGTCTGGCGCGGCGCCGGCAACGATACTGGTGATGATCTTCTGCTCATAAGCTTGAAACTGCAAAGCCGGCTCATAAAAGATTTCGACGCTCGGATGCAAACGCATGAACTCGGCAATGATCTTTTCATCGGCCGCAATCTCGCCTTTGGAATCGGCCCAACTGCTGACGTAGAGTTTGGTGTTCGCGGAAGATTGTGGCAGGACAGGAACGGCAAGTAGGGCAAGGAGAATAAAGAATCTCTTGGCGAGATTGGCATGCACAGGCAAAGATTTCATGCCGCAAAATATACGGCTCCAATTTTTAGCTGCAAGCCATTTTTAGAGATGCTCAAGCTTGCTTCGGCGCATTTTTATTTGACCCACTGCGCTAAACCTATTTCAGCTCACGCTTCGGCATTTGAGTTTTTAAATGCGCAGGAAGATATTTCTGCGCCAATTCCAATATCCCAAACGGACCGACCTCCACCCACTTGCGCAAGTTGCGCTCATCGCCGCGCGCCTCTTGCGCAAGCCACAGCGCGGTCGTTAATGCTCCCCATTTTTTATCGAATGCCCCGCTTGATAAACCTTCCATCAATATTTCAGCCTCATCGTTAGCAGCATGTTCTAAAGCCACAAGCCGTTCAACAAAGATCGGCTGCAGTCGTTGCAAAACTTCTTGCGCATGCGGTGTCAACGTCCAGTCCGTGCGCAGCCATTTGTTTGAGAGCGAACGATAGTTCCCCAAGCCTTCGGTGAGACACTCCCACAATGCAAACTCGAACGGCGATTTGAACTCCACGCCGCGCTGCTTGCGCCAGGCTTTGTGTAGAATGTGCGTGAGCTCGTGCGCAAAGAAGCGGTCGATGCGGCTGTGATTCGCACTGCTCGAGGCTGCGCCATACTGTTGTTGCAATTGGCTGAGATCAAAGCAAATCGTGATCGGCGCATGTGTGAAGGCATCACTACCCCCGCGATTGCCGAGCAGGATGCGCACCGTGTCCGGCGGTGTAACGTTCTCGAACGGTATACGCAGGGAGTCAATCATACCACGCCAGCTTGCGACTCTGCTCTTGATCAACTCCGCCCACTGCATTTCTTCTTCCGAAAGTTTCTTCCTCCCCGACAAAGTTTTTGTTAATTCACTTTCTTCGTGACGATCACGAATCGCCTCGCGCCATGCAGAGGTGGCGGCGCCGTTTGCGGTGAGGCCGAGGTGGAGACGCAATGCAATTTTTGGAGAAGATTGGGAAAGCGATTGAGAATGGCTTGAAAAAGTATTCGCGAGGAAATGCAGACAGGCAAGAATTACGATCTTGTGAGTGTTAAACAGAAGGAGCATTGAGATCCTGCAAAATGACGTTGAGCGTGTTGAGTAGGCTGCGCGCCATCAACTCCGTGAACGGTTCTAAATTTCCGCTATCCGCCGCGCTCAGCGCCTCCCAATAAGCGCGCCGTTGCTCTTTCCGAATGATGGCCGGAGCGTATTGCTTTTTGATCAAGAGGAGATTCATCAACAACCTCGCGCCGCGGCCGTTGCCGTCGTCAAAAGGATGAATGCGCACGAAATTATAATGCGCGATTGCCGAAACAACGACAGCGTGTTTGATTGCAAGCGATTCTTCTATCCATTTGAAAAGCTCTTCCATTTCCGAAGGAACGTGCAGCGGCTCGGTATGGCGATGAATCGTTCCGTCCGCTTGCAGCACGTGATTGGGCAGGCGTTCATACTCGCCGGGCGTTGCGGGCTTTTGCACCTTTTGCCCGACGGCATCAATGGCTTCCGTATGCGTGACGCCCGACATGATGAGTTTATTGAATTCCTTCATCAGGCCCGGCGTCAAGGGGCGTTCGTCTTTGATGATCGCGTACAAATAGTCAATGGCTTCGGCATGGTTGCGCGCGTCCCAAAAATCTTTGAAGGGTTTGCCTTCGACGGTCAAGCCCTCGCGCAAAAACAAATACGTTTCCCCTTTGGTCAACGTGCTCCCTTCCAATGCGTTGGAGTCGTACGTCCACTCGATGCGCAATTTCTCTTGAATCGTCGCCCACAGCGCTGCGTGCAGAGGTTGCTGCGTGGTGATTGTGGCTTGGAGAGCGTCGATCTCGTGCAGAAATTGGAGCAATGGCGGAGGCTCGGCGAGATTGTAAAATTTCGGCATGGTTGATCGCATGGTTGAATCGGAAAAACTTCATCAACAATATTACCTCTCAAGCCGCTTCGCGTGACAACGGTTCGCTCGCATGCCGCATAAGATAGTCAAGAATCTCTTGCTGCATCCGCTGAATCTCCGTGCGATAACCGCTTGCCACCGCTGCAAACTCCTCCGGTCTCGCAGTGACACGCAACTGCGCGAGCAGGCGTTGAAAATACGCGATACGCTCATGCGTGGTTTCCATCTCTTGATTGTTTTGAATCATGGTCTGACCTCGACAATTCCACGAAGGGTTCGATCTCGTTTGATTTGCCAATACGCAATGAATTGCTCCAACGTTTCGAGAACAAGCATGGCTGGCCGGATCCAAAAGACGCTCGCTCCGAACACATTTTCTGCCTTGCTGTGATCTAACAGCTTCCGTGTCTCTTCATCGCAAGCAGTTAAATCGAAATCGTTATGAAAAATCAGGACGACGTCAACGTCCTTGGGGCTGAGTTTCGTCGTAATGTAACTGCCAAAGATAATCAAACGATCCAACTTGCGCGTTGATTTGGCAAGTTCATAGATTCTAAGCAGCTTTGGGGTTGCAACTTGGCGCTGCTCATTCCCCGCTCCAAATCGTGAAATCACTTCATCTATAGTCGCTTGATGAACACCTGCCGGTAATTCGCCCTTGCTGTTGAAATCTGGAAGCGCCATTTTCCCTCCCTCGGTCGCCGGAATTTACTTTCAATCTTTTATCTTTGCAACGGACTTCTTCAGCAGTTTAATAGGAAGTGGAACGTCTCTACCCCAATGCGGGGATTAAACTACCGGATCGAATTAAGAGTAGCCAAAATATCGGGTGCGACTTCTTGCAAGAAGCTAATTTTCTCCAGCGATGGTTCATCACCATCTACTGCCGACGATGCCACTGAAAACACTTCTTTGAGTGACCCACCCAGATTTGACGTAATGAGTTCAAAACGTACAAGATCTTCGACCATACGTGAGAACGGTGGGTAACGATAAAAATCCCCGTTCTTAATGCGGGTACTCCAAATGCGCTTGATTTCCCTCTCCACCAAATATCTTTGTTGAAAAGCGAAGATTGTATTGGGTGAAACATCTACATGAAGAGGCGGTAGATCACGCATGCCGCGTTGCTCTTGAAATTGCCTGAGCACTTCAGTTATTTGATTGCGGATTTCGGCTAGCTCGTTGTCAGGTGGCGGATTTGGCAATCCGGTTTGTAAAACAACATTCGAAGTAAGTTTATTACTGATGCCTATGGCCAGAATCTCATTGCGGATGGACTGGGTTTCGTCTTTTATATCCTGTCTGAGTTCTTTTTTTACTTCTTCGAGTTGTTTTTTTATGGTAAAGCCGAATGCGCTTATCTCAGATATGAAGGGAAGCAAGATTAGAACTACAGTAAATCCAAGAAGGCCGATGTCGAAAGTTGTAGGCTTGTCAGAAATGACTTTGTCGAATCTGGCAGCAATCAGGTATATGGACGTAGACAGAGAAACGGCCCACCAAAACGCCCGACCAATTTGCCTCCAATGGGTTGTCACCGACTCCCATATTCTTAACAGAAAAGTTTTCTTCGTTGAGTCAGAGGTTATCATTTGATAGAACGCTACTGGTTTCTCTGGGAAGCAGTCATATCACTTTGGGGCTGCCGCAAAACTGAGCACAATTGCCACGAATTCGCAGCGTAAGATGACATATGCTTTTGAAACTTGCAAGATTGAAATTCTGTTTGAATAGAAACCCAATCCTCCCATAAGCTCCAGTTTGCCATTTCCTTCTTTCCCTCCATTTTCGTATATTGCCCGCCAACGGAAAATAGAAGAATACCTTTTGTAAGGAGAAGCACCTTGAGCACAACGATGAAGCGCGTATTGCCATATAAACGAACGCACACATGCGGGGCGCTGCGCGCGAGCGAGATTGGGCAAGAAACCATTCTCATGGGCTGGGTCGATACCTGGCGCAATCACGGCGGCATTTTGTTTGTCGATTTGCGCGACCGCTACGGCAAAACGCAAATCGTCTTCCGCCCCGAATTTGCGGAGATGTATGCCGTTGCGGAAACGCTGCGCAGCGAGTTTGTGATTGCGGTGAAGGGCAAAGTGCTCGCGCGCCCTGCGGGCAGTTCGAACGCCAATTTGCCCACCGGCGAAATCGAAGTCGAAGCCGGTGAGTTGCACATTTTGAATCCCGCGAAGACGCCGCCGTTTGAAATCAACGAGCGCAGCGAGGCCGCGGAAGATTTGCGCCTGAAATATCGCTATCTCGATTTGCGGCGGCCCGACATGCAGCGCAATTTGATGGTGCGTCATCAGCTCGCGCAAGTGACGCGCAATTATTTCGACCGCAACGGCTTCGTGGAAGTCGAAACGCCGATTCTCATGAAGAGCACGCCCGAGGGCGCGCGCGATTATCTCGTGCCGAGCCGCGTGCAAAACGGGAAATTCTATGCGCTGCCGCAAAGCCCGCAAACCTACAAGCAATTGTTGATGGTCTCGGGCATGGATCGCTATTATCAAATCGTGCGCTGCTTTCGCGATGAAGACTTGCGCGCGGACCGCCAGCCCGAGTTTACGCAGATCGACGTGGAAATGTCTTTCGTCGATCAAGAAGACGTAATTGCGATGATGGAAGGCTTGACCGCGGAAATGTTCGAGCGCATTCTTGGCCGCAAGGTCGCGCTGCCGTTGCCGCGCATGACCTATGCGGAAGCCATGTCGCGCTTTGGCAGCGATAAGCCGGATTTGCGCTTCGGTTTGGAAATTCGCAATATCACAGAGCTCGCGCAAGAAAGTGAGTTTCGCGTATTTAAAGAAGCGGCGCAGAGCAACAAAACCGTGCAAGGCCTCTGCCTCGCCAACGGCGGCGGTTATTCGCGCAAGCAACTCGACGAGCTTTCCGAATATGCGAAGCAACTCGGCGCGAGTGGATTGGCAACGATCAAAACCAGCGCGGAAGGCTGGCAAGGTTCGATTGCCAAATTCTTTTCGGAAGGTTTGATACAGCGCGTGAATGAGCGCTGCGCTGCGGGCAACAATGACTTGCTGCTCTTTGTGGCGGATGAAGAAGAACGCGCGCAAGAAATTCTCGGTGCGTTGCGTTTGCGCCTCGCGCAGCAGGAGAATCTCATTCCGAAAGACACGTTTCATCTTTCATGGGTGATTGAGTTCCCGTTGCTGGAGTTCGACAAAGAAGAGAAGCGCTGGGTCGCGCGCCATCATCCTTTCACTTCTCCAATGGATGAAGATTTGGAGTTGATGTCCACCGCGCCGGGCAAAGTGCGCGCGAAGGCGTATGATTTGATTCTCAACGGCACAGAGATCGCCGGCGGCAGTATTCGAATTCATCGCCGCGACATTCAAAAACAAATGTTCAATTTGCTCAATATCAGCGATGAAGAAGCGGAGAGAAAATTCGGTTTCCTGATGGATGCGTTCGAGTACGGCGCGCCGCCGCACGGTGGCATTGCGTTTGGCTTCGACCGGCTTGTGATGTTGCTTGCGGGCCGCAAATCTATTCGTGATGTGATTGCGTTTCCGAAAACCAACTCCGCGGTGTCGCTTATGGATGGCGCGCCTTCCGAGGTGGACGAAAGGCAACTGCGCGAGCTGGGCATCAAATTGCTTTGAGTTCTACGACGTTTTCAAACCTTCGTAAAGCTTAAAAATACGCCGAAATTTACATTGACTGCCGAGCCTTCGTTTATTATATTTGACGGCTTTTTTTAGCACGATACGGTTAGAGGGTGTAGCTCAGCTGGTAGAGCAGCGGACTTTTAATCCGTTGGGCGAGAGTTCGATTCTCTCCACCCTCACTTTAATATCGTGTCGTCGGTCAGGTCCGCGCCCATAGCTCAACTGGCAGAGCAGCGGACTCTTAATCCGGAGGTTCTAGGTTCGATTCCTAGTGGGCGCACACATATGAGTTGATCTCGATGACCTCTTATGTGAGAGGGAGGAAGGAAGCAAAGGCTCGCACGCGCGAGCCTTTTTTATTTTGGGTGTGGTCGCGGTGCAACAGTGTGGCGATGACGCAACGTGAGGATGAGGAAATCGGCAAAGCGTTTAATGGGGTTAATCACTTCGGCGAGGTGGTATGAGCTTTGAATAATCCCTGTGCAGAGCTTGCGAAAAGATGCAAGACACAATCGCAATAACTTTGAATAGGAGTCGTTTCTATGAAGGCAAAAATATTATTCGCCGTGCTGGTGTCGGGAATGGTGTGCCTCAACGCAAACGCAAAACTCTTCGCGCAGGATACCACCGAGAAGAAAATTTCAAACGTTGGTTTAAAATTGAATCTCGGCCTCGGTTCGCAGGACTTTACGGCCTCGCAAGATTTGGAACAAGGCGGCGCCGCGTCGTTGAGTTTGGGCTATGGCGTATCGCAGCGCGTATCGTTATGGTTGGGCATCTCGGGCAGTACGCATGACCGCGAGACGGATCAAGAGTTGGAAAGCAGCTTGGCTAGTTTGGAGTTGGGCGTGCAATATAAGCTGCGGCCCGGAAAACAATTTCAACCTTATGGTAAGTTAGGCCTCGGCGGCTTCTTTTTAAACACGGAAAAAACGCAAACCACTTTAAGCGGCGGCGGCGTGACTTGGGGCGTGGGCGCGGAGTATCGCCTCGTGCGCTTTCTATCGGTGGGCGCGGAATTTTTCTGGAAGGATTTTGATTACTCACGCCAGCGCGTCGGTGAGAACAGCGAGTTTTATGAGCTCGCACAGCCGGTGCAAGGCAATAGTCGCGGCTTCATGTTGAATTTTACGTTGCAATAAAGCGCCTGGCGACTGTGCGCACAGCGGTTGCACAGTTCATCATCTCCCGCGAAAACTGGAATCTTGTTCAAAGCAGTTTTTGCGGGAGACTTTTTATTACAATTTCAATGTAGTCCCTTATAGTGAGAGCGGCACAGGCTGAGACGCTTCACAAGAGCGTTACGAAATTTCGCGTGAAGAGAACCTCCATAACGCTTCGCTACGTCCGCTAATCCCCCGCGTCACGAACGGGTGCTTCATCAGTTCTCAAAGGCCTCGCATGAATCTGCCGACCTTGGCTCTTCCCGCTCGCATAGCCGCACTCTTTTCAAACAGCGCGCAAGCCGAGCTTGTGGCGTTGCGTCAAGACCTTCATCAACACCCTGAGCTATCTTTACAAGAGCACCACACTGCCGCAAGATTGTATGCGGAGTTGGAGAAATTGCACCCGCTTCAGCTTGCTCGTGTTGCGGGCACGGGCGTTATTGCCCGAATCAAAGGGAAGCACAATGGCGCGCCGCTCGTCGCCATCCGCGGTGACCTCGATGCGCTGCCGATTCAAGAAGAGACGGGGTTGCCTTGGGCTTCAATTCATTCGGGCGTGATGCATGCGTGCGGCCATGATGTGCATGCCAGTTGGGCCATCGGCGCAGCACAGCTATTGACGACGAATCCCGCGCACGGCGATGTGCTCATCGTTTTGCAGCCCGCGGAAGAGATTGGCAAAGGCGCGATGGCATTGTTGGAAAGTGGCGTACTAGAGGGCGTGGCAGCGATCTTCGGTGCGCATGTCGATCGGCGTTTTAAAATTGGCGAAATCGTTGCCGAGGCGGGTTCGCTCGCCGCAGCGGCCGACTCTTTTGAAATTGAATTGCTCGGCAAAGGGGCGCACGGTGCGCGCCCGCATGAAGCTTGTGATCCCATACTCGGCGCGGGGGCATTGATCGGCGCATTGCAAACGATTGTCGCTCGCCGTTTGAATCCTGCGCATGCGGGCGTGGTTTCCATTGGAACGATCAACGCGGGCGCGGCTGCGAATATCATTCCCGCGCGTGCAACATTGACCGGCACCTTGCGCGCCACGACGGCTGAAACTCGCGCTCTCCTTCACACTGAAGTAAAGCACATTGCCGAAAACATTGCCGCGGCCTATTCGCTGCAAGCTCGCGTTACCATCGAAATCGGAACGCCGCCGCTGGTGAACGAAGCTCTGGCCGCAAGCTGGGCGCAACGCGCGGTGCGCTCGCTTATGGGTGAAGCCGCGCTTGTGCCTCTCGGTTTTCTGAATATGGCGGGCGAAGACTTCGCATTCTATCTTGAAAAAATTTCCGGCTGCTTTCTGCGCATCGGCGCGCGCGAGCTCGGCGGCGTTGCGACACCCGCGCACGCGCCGCATTTTTATCCTGCAGAAGAAAGCATTTTTATCGGCGCAGCAGTGCTCGCGGAAACGGCGCGGGTGGCTTCGGACGTTCTTTCATCTTCCCATTAGGTTGCCTTTCCATAAGCGGAAAAGCTTTGCTGCCTCCATCCGCATACTTGCAAAATTCGCCTACAAAAAGCTTTTGCTTGTAAACCAACGATTCCAGTTTTGATAGATTAAAACAAGTCAGCGCGCAAGCACGCGCTCAATGAGCATAGGAAGGCCCACAAAGCGCACGGTGAGATCCGCAAACTTGCGCTCATACCCATGCGTCACGTCTTGGGCGACGACATAACATTCAAAATATTCGATGCGAGGCAGGCTTTGACACAGAAAGGTTTTGCCGGCGCGTCGGACGCCAGAAAGCCAGAGCACGGACCGGCGTTGCCATGCGGCTTCGAGCTTTTTTTGCCAAAATCTTAGCTGTGCCATATGCAACCCAAATAGCGTTTGGTGCTACTAAATGCAAGCAGTTTGGCGTTTGGCATGAAACCTTTTTACTCCTCCGGCTGCACCTTCATCGACGCCATCAATATTTGCTGCAACTCTTCTTCGGTGAGATCGCTCAACAATTGTCCTTCTTTGGCAACCGAAATTTTGCTGGTCTCTTCGGAAACGACGATAATCAGCGCATCCGATTCTTCAGACAGGCCGAGCGCAGCGCGATGGCGTGTGCCGTAGCGTTTGTCGAATGATTCATTTTGAGTGAGTGGGAGAATGGCTTTGGCCGCGACGATTTCTTCGTTTTCAACGACGATAGCGCCGTCGTGCAGAGGCGATTTGGGGCTGAACAGCGAGAGCAAAAGCGGGGCGGACACTTGCGCTTGCAAACGAATGCCGGTGTCAATAATGCTTTTGACGCTGTCGTCGCGCGCGATCACGAGCAATGCGCCAAAACGCAGCCGCGAAAGCTCTTGCACGGCTTTGACGATTTCGTCGATGGCGCGAAACCGCGTAACTTTCACGAAGTAGCGGATCACCGGGCTTTGGCCGATATAAACCAGCAAGCGGCGCAGCTCCGGCTGGAACAAAATCACGAAAGCGATGAGCCAAATCGTTTCGAGTTTGCTGAAGATCCAGCTTAGCCCGCTCATATTCAGCAATTGCGCGAAGAAGGAGACGGTGAAGATCAACACCAAGCCGATGGCCATTTGCGCCGCGCGCGAGCCGCGCAGAAAGAGATAGAGCTGATAGAGTGTGAAGCTGATGACGAGAATGTCCAAAACATCCAGCAAAGTCACCGGCAGAAAGGCTATGCGAAAAAGCTCGAAGTGTCTGCTCATCCCTCACCTCCGATCAGTTGGTCATTTCAGCTCGTCCTGCGATCAAATCTGCGATTTGCACCACGCGCCGCATCTCCATCACGTCGTGCACGCGCACGATATGAGCGCCGCTTAGCACGGCGCTGGCCACCGCGGCCGCGGTGCCTTCCAGCCTTTGCTCCGGCGGCAGGTTGAGAATTTTCCCCACAAAAGATTTGCGCGAGGGCCCGACGAGAATGGGACAACCCAAACCGCGCAACTCCGGCAAGCGCCGCAAAAGAGTGTAATTGTCGCGCATGGCTTTACCAAAGCCCAGTCCGGGATCGATGATCAAAAATTGCCGCGGAATGCCGGCATGCAACGCGACCTGTATTTGCTTTTCAAAATGCTGGTAGATCTCATCGAAGAGGTTGGTATACGTTGGATGCTCCTGCATGTCTTGCGGCGTGCCTTTGATGTGCATCAACACGAGCGGCGCCTTGTATTGCGCCAGCACTTCCGGCATGCGCGGATCGAAGAGCAGGCCGCTGATGTCATTGACCATGGCCGCGCCGGCGCGCAGCGCCGCCTCTGCGACGTTCGCCTTGTAGGTATCGATGCTGATCGGAATGTCGAGCGCGCGGCTCAACGTTTCGATTACAGGCAGAACGCGTTCCAGCTCCTCTTGCTCGGAAACCGGCTGCGCGCCCTCTCCATAAACGCCTTTGGGCCGCGTCGATTCCCCGCCCACGTCGATGATATTCGCGCCCTGCTCCGCGAGGCGAAGCCCGTGCACAATTGCTTGTTCTTTGTTGAAAAATTTCCCGCCATCAAAAAAAGAGTCCGGTGTGCAGTTCAGTACGCCCATGATTGCGGTTGCTCCGCCCAAAATGATTTTGCAAGTGGCGCTGTCAATCACGAACTCGTCGCGGTCATGATGGTCGAGAAAGGCGCGCAGCTCTTGCATGAACAGAGCTTCCGAACTAGTGATAACATTCCGGTCGCTCACGAGGCCGCGCAACTGCGCGTGGTCGGAGAAGAGATATGCGCTGGCCGGGCTTGCGAGCCAGCACGGCAGCCCGCGCAACGAAAACGCGGAAAGCAGGTTTTTGGGAAACTCTTCTTCTAGGCAGTGAATTTTTAACACCCAGGGGTGGCGCTGGCAACGGTTCGAGAACTCTTCGAACAAAGCGCCGCGCTGCACTCCCAATTCATTGACGAGGTCTTGCGGATGTGTGAGATGGAGTCTACGGATGGAGTAGCGTGCCATGGCGTACGTCCTTGTGGTCTTCGCTTGCGCGCCCACACTCCGCGCGGGCGGCGAGATTCTGATTATTGCTTTTTCGAGGTGTCCGGTTGCAAATGCGCCGGGATTTCGCCGCGCTTCAGCAGCAGGGCATAAAGATGTTTGCGGGCTTCGGCGGCGAAAGCGTCGTCATCGCCGGTGCTCAAACGAATGCGTTCGCGCAAATACGCAATGCTCTTGTCCATGTCACCGCGCTGCTCATAAATGTACGCGAGATAAAGACGCGCATCGGCATGGTCATTGAGTTCGAGCGCGCGTTCAAAAAATTTGATCGCATGGTCATAATCTTTTTGGCTGTAATACGCAATGCCGAGGTTGTAAAACGCGTTTGCGTCTTTCGCATCAAGCCGAATGATCTCTTCATACAAAGGCAGAACCTTCTGCATGTCCACTTGAATAAGATAGAGCCGACCGAGCGATTTGAGCACCGCGAGCTGTTTCGGATTGATCCTCCGGTATTTCGTCAGCAGCGTGAG
Source organism: bacterium (assembly GCA_037444905.1). Lineage (GTDB taxonomy): Bacteria > Zhuqueibacterota > Zhuqueibacteria > Zhuqueibacterales > Zhuqueibacteraceae > JABWAN01. Next base: position 87,390 of record JBBILN010000004.1, read on the forward strand.
CGCCTCTTGCCTGCGATTGTTCAGCATGAGGTATTCGCCGGCGCCAGCCACGGCTTCAAGATCAAATGGATTGAGCGCGAGTGCGTATTGGAACAATTCCAGCTCGTTCGCAAAGCCATCGGGCGCATAGCGGCTGGCGTGCAACTGCGCGAAATACACGTAGCTTTTGCTGTGGCGCTCCTCGCGGGCGCGGGCGCGTCGCAACATCTTTTCCGCGTCCGTCCATTTCTTTTGTTGTAGATAACATTGCGCGAGCAGCAAGTAGGTCTCTAGCTGCAGCGAGTCACGCACCAATGCGCGTTGCAAGCTTGGCAGCACCGTTTTCAATGAAGCTTGCCATTCCTGGTCGGTGGTGCGCCGGGCGCGCAGACGCCGCAGCGTGGCGCGTGCCGACAACGTTGCGAGCCTGCTATCGCTCGTGTCACTTCGCGCAAGCGCGGCGGCCTCGGAACTCACCTCTTCACCGTGAAGGAAGCGCAACAGCAGAGCGTAGTATTCCCTCGCCCGCGGCTCCGAGGGCGCCGTTTGAACTGGCAGGCGATCAACTTTCAGCACGCTTAGGATTTTTTCACTGAGCACATCAAACGCTGCAGCCTGCGCGGCGAAGCGCTGTTGCAAGATCGGCTCGGCTTTGAGCGCGTCGTACAGTTGGAATTGGATTTCGTACTGATTCGAGTCGTGCGCTGCATACATGCCAACGCCGAACAATTGCACACCGGCAGCATGCGCCAAGTGTGACAGGTACTCCGGTACGGTCAATGAGTCAAGATTGGCAATCTCAAAAATCGCTTCCACCGGCAAGGGATAAAACTCGGCGGCATGCTGTAGACGCAGGCGAGTCACCAAGGCCTCGGCAAACGCGAGCCCTTGCGGTGTGAGAGTATGACCAGTTGCGGTCTTCTCTAGAAAGGGGCAGACGACGAGGAGTCTGTGTTTGGGCAGATGCGGCCGGGCTTGTTGTGCTAAAAAAGATACGCCACCACCCGCAACTACAGTCGTGAGCAACGCTCCAACCAAGAAGCCGCGTTTGCCCACAGCGCCGGCGTGGCGATAAAGATTCCACAAAATGAGTAAAGCCATCCCCCAGCCCAAAACGACAAGAACGATGCTCCCCGAGGAAAAATTCAGAGAGGTCAAGCGTGCGTGCTCTTTTCCTTGGGTTGTTTGTTTTCTGCTTCCGTCAATATACTTGCATTGCCGTTTTTGTTGGAATCGTCGGAGGTAAGCTCGCCGCCGTTCAAAAGGATGTCAATCTCATAACCATCGAGGATTTCCTTCTCCAACAAGGCTTTGGCAAGGACGTGGAGCTTGTCAACGTTGTTTTGCAAAATCTCATGCGCACGATGCGACGCTTCCATGATGATGCGCTTCACTTCGGTGTCGATCTCCTGCGCGGTGCGCTCGCTAAAATCCCGGTGCTGCGCGATTTCGCGGCCCAAAAAGATTTCTTCCTGTTTCTGTCCAAACGTGATCGGGCCCATGACGTCGCTCATGCCCCACTCGCAGACCATCTTGCGCGCCAGATCTGTGGCACGTTCAATATCATTGCCAGCGCCGGTCGTGGTTTCGTTGAAAATGAGTTTTTCCGCTTCCCGTCCGCCCATGAGATGGATCAGCCGCGCTTCGAGATACTTTTTCGAATAGCTGTGCTTTTCATCGATCGGCAAATACGTCGTCAACCCCAGCGCACGGCCGCGCGGAATGATCGTGACTTTGTGCACAGGATCGGAACCGGGCGTGAACTTCCCAACGAGCGCATGGCCGGCTTCATGATAGGCCGTGTCAAGTTTTTCCTTATCGCTAATCAACAGACTGCGACGCTCGGTGCCCATCATGACTTTGTCTTTGGCTTCTTCCAAATCGCGCATCTCAACGGCGTTCTTGTTGTTGCGCGCGGCCAAAAGCGCGCCTTCATTGACAAGGTTCGCCAAGTCTGCGCCGGAAAAGCCCGGAGTGCCTTTCGCGAGCACGGCCAGATCCACGTTTTTGCCGAGCGGAATTTTTTTCGTGTGTACCTTGAGAATGCCTTCGCGACCGCGCACGTCGGGACGATCCACCACGACTTGGCGGTCAAATCTGCCCGGGCGCAACAGCGCTTGATCGAGAACGTCGGGACGGTTCGTCGCGGCAATCAAAATCACGCCTTCATTCGAATCGAAACCATCCATTTCCACGAGCAATTGATTCAGGGTTTGTTCGCGTTCGTCGTGCCCGCCGCCGAGGCCCGCGCCACGGTGGCGGCCAACCGCATCGATTTCATCAATGAAGATGATGCACGGCGCATTCTTCTTGCCTTGCTCGAATAAATCACGCACGCGCGAAGCGCCGACGCCGACAAACATTTCCACGAAGTCCGCGCCGGACATGCTAAAGAACGGCACGCCTGCTTCGCCGGCTACCGCTTTCGCGAGCAAAGTCTTGCCGGTACCCGGAGGGCCGAGCAGCAACGCGCCTTTGGGAATCTTGCCGCCAAGCCGCTGAAACTTGTCCGGATCGCGCAAGAAATCAATGATCTCACGGAGCTCCTGCTTGGCCTCGTCCGCGCCCGCGACATCGTCAAAAGTTACTTTCGGGCGATTGTTGCCAGCCAAGCGCGCGCGCGACTTGCCGAAAGAGAAAATGCCTTTCGTGCCCGCGCCCTGCATGCGTCGCAACAAAAACAGCCAAAATACTGCAAGCGCAATCCACGGCAGCAAATTCAGCAGATGATTCCACCATTCGATGGACTTGGGCTTGACGTCGACTTCGACATTATATTTCGTCGTCCACGAAGTGATGGTTTCGAGCGAGACTTCATTGGGTACATAGGACCGTACACGGTCGAGGGCTTGCGGATCATCCTTCAGCAATTGTTCCTTGTCGAACAAATAGCCGTGCACTTCGTCTCCGCGCAACACGACTTTTTGCACTTTCTTGCTTTCCAACAAGCCGAGAAATTGCGTAAGCGTGATTTGGGCTTCCTGTTTTTCCTGCCCTTCCCAACGCAACGTGAACCAAATAAAGAACACGAGAATCAGCATCCACAACAAAAGCGTTTTGGAAGCACGCGACCATTGAAAGTTGTCATCGTTGCGTGGCGCTTTGTTCGCGGGCTTGCGCTTGGGGGAAGACTTGGAAGTGGTTTTGTTCTTACTGCTCATAGTCGTCGAGATAGTTTAAGAAGCGATTCATTTAACAACGGGGTCGCGCTAATCCATGAGATAGACCGCGGGGAGATTGCGATACTTCTGCGCGTAATCCATGCCGTACCCAATCACGAAGCGGGTCGGAATGTGAAAGCCGACGTAATCGCACTTGTATTCTACTTGTTTGCCGCCCTCTTTCACCAAAAGCGAAACGAATTTCAGCGATTGGGGTTGCAAGTCCGCCAACTTTTCGGAAAGATAGTTCACGGACAAGCCAGAGTCGATGATGTCTTCGACCACGACCACGTGCCGGTTTTCGATGTGGCAATCGATTTCTTTTTTAACTTTGACGACGCCCGAGGTCTTCATGGCTTCCCCATAGCTGGAAATTTTTATGAAATCGATTTCGCAATCAATGCTGATGTGCCGCATCAAATCCGCCATGAACATAAAGCCGCCATTGAGCACGCCGATGAATACCGGGGTTTTGCCGGCATAATCGTGCGAGAGCTGCTCACCGAGCTGCTGCGTGCGTATGCTGATTTGCTCAGCCGTCAGCAAGGTGGGATACTCGCCTTGCAGAAATTTTTTGGTCGACTCAATCACGTTACCCTCCTCCAAAAGCCGGCAACACTTCAAGCTGAAGCTGCAATATGTTTTGCGTTTGCGGTGTAACTTTGAAGCGCTCATCCAACCGGTGGCCACACACCCACACGATCCCGGTTTCACATTCCACCAGCGGCACCCGGCGACGCTGTGCGCGTGGCACTTTCGCGTCGATGAAAAAATCCGAAAGCTTTTTGAAGCCGTGCATCCCGAGCGGCATAAAACGATCGCCCGCCCGAGGAAACCGCACGTGCAGCGTTCCCGCCACCTGCGCCGCATCTGCGAATTGCAAATGTGCGTGGCTGCGCTCTCGCCACGATTCGGCACGGCCAATATGGCAAACGGTTATAGCAATCCCCGCGTCGGGAAGCACGCACCGTTGGCCGATTTTTAAGAACTGCGCGTGGGGAGTCGGTCGGATTTTGCAAAAGACAACGCCGGCTTTCTCACAGAAAATTTCCACCTCACTCCGCCAGAGGTACCGGCGCCTAGGAAAGGCGAGAGGCTGGTTATGTGTCGGGTTGAGAAAGGAAAGTATTTGTTCCGTTTCATCAAAAGTCAGCGTGGCTGCGGAGCGTGCCAGCCGCTCCATTACCGCGCGAATCACATAAGCCTGAACGCTGCGAAAGTAATTCCAAAATCGCTGAAGATCAAGAATAATTTTGTCCGTTTCCACGGCAATTAGCGCTTCTCTGAGCGCTTGTTTGGCGGAGTATTGCAAAAACTCTTCGGCCTGGCTCGCGATACTCGCCAGTCGCGCCAGTCCAACATTGATTTGCGGGTTGAATCGTTTGCGCAACAAAGGCAGCAACTCGTGCCGCACGCGATTGCGATAAAAACGCACTTCGGCGTTGGTTTGATCTTCACGCCAAGTGAGTTGATGCAAGCGCGCATAGGCGAACATCTCTTCCCGTGAAACATGTAGCAACGGCCGCAGCACCGGAAACTGAACGTGAGGAATTACGGCACGAGCCGGCATCCCGCGTAAACCGCGCACGCCGGTGCCGCGCAGGACATGCGCCAGAATTGTTTCGGCTTGATCGTCTTGTGTATGCGCCGTCACAATTGCCGTCGCGTCACATGCTCGGCAAATTTCGTCGAGCGCCCGATAGCGCAGCTCGCGTGCGGCGGTTTCCAGCGAGAGCCGTTTTTCTTTGGCGTAATTTTGCACCTCAATCTTTCGGCAATGGAACGGCAAACCATATTTTCGGGCCAGCTCCGCGACGAACTCGGCGTCCGCATCCGCTTCTCCTCCGCGCAGTTGATGATGCACATGCCCGAGGTGCAACTGCAAACGGAATTCGCCTTGCACGCGGTGAAACAAATCGAGCAAGACGCGCGAATCCACCCCGCCGGAAACAGCGAGCAGGAGCCGTTCGCCCCGTTTAATAAGCTCGCGCGCTTCGAGATGGCGGCGAAAGCGTTCGAACAGTTTGGTTTGTGCCTGTGACATGGTGTTTGGCAAAAACAACTTGAGGCAAAATCATTTCAAAGGCCTCAGCAAAAGATTCCATTGCATAGCAACTTTCTGGAAAGAGGCCCTTTACTACGAGCATCCTGCACAGAATGGTTTTGCTTTTTACTAGCCGTTCGTTAAGCCCGCCACTCCATACCTCTCTCGCAAAACCTGTACGTGATGCCGTTCGTGTCCCGCAATAATATAAACCAACGCGCGTGTGCTGACCGGTGAGTTGTTCGCCGTGCCGATGCGCAGCAAGGCCGTTTCATCAAAAGCGCGAAAAAGCGCAAGCGTGGCTTGGCGAATCGACTGAAACTCGTTTACGAGATCGGCGAGCGTGCGGTTATCGAAATGGGCGCTCTGCACGTAATCATCTTGCTCAAAACCCGGCAATGGCGTGGCGTCACCGCGACCGATACGCAGCGCGCGATACGACATAATACGCTCCGTGTCGCACAAATGCCCGACGACTTCCTTGATACTCCATTTCTCCGGCGCGTAGCGAAACGCTGCATGCGACTCCGGCACTTGGTTCAACAGGCGCACGGTCGCTTCATTCTGTGCCTGCAAAAGCGCGAGCACATCGCCTTCCGCAACTTTGGAGACATACTTTTCATAGTAGGGATTGTACTCGCCGGCTTCGGGTTTGGGAATGACGATCACGGCCATGGGTAGCCTCCATAATAAAAATCCCGACTGTCCTAGCGTTATGAAGGACCAGTCGGGATTGTTTTCACAAGTAGCGGCGGAGGGATTTGAACCCCCGACCTACGGATTATGATTCCGCTGCTCTGCCGACTGAGCTACACCGCCACATTTACTGCGCTCGTAATTTAAAAAAGAATGCCTGAAACGCAAGCGCTATTTCCGGCTGGAAACGCTTCGGATGCGCGCGCTTGTGGCTTTGCGCATTGCTTGCTAGTGTGAAAATATTTTTCCCAACTCGGTTTCCAGTTCCGTGACCGCGCACGAAAATTCTTTGCCATCCGACTGCCGCTTCAAGTGCAAAACGCCGCTTTCTTTTTCACGCTCGCCAAAGAAAGCAACAAACCGCGCGCTGCGTGCCGCGGCGTAATTGAACTGCGGCTTCAAGCCCGCGCTTTCCGAATACACATCGCACGAAAACCCGAGGCGCCGCGCGCGCGTTGCCAACGCCAGCGTGTCCGCAAGAGTATCACCGAAATTCGTGAACAGAATATCGAGGCCGTTGCTGCTCTCGGCAAAATAGCCGCGCTCTTCGAGCAGCAAAAGTATTCTTTCCAAACCGAGCGAGAACCCGCATGCGGGAATTTCGTGGCCCGCGAACATGCCCACGAGTCCGTCGTATCTTCCGCCGCCGCCGAGCGAGCCGGAAATCCCGGGAACCACGACTTCGAAAATCGCGCCGGTATAATATGAAAGCCCGCGCGCAAGATTGGGCGAAAGCATGAGGCGCCGGCTCGTGCCCATTGCTTCACTCAATTGCAAAATCGTTTGCAGATCATCGAGACCCTTGAGCGCGGAGGGCCGTTTGAGATTTTCACGCAGCAAAGCGAGCCGCGCAGAATTATCAGCGCGCGCGCTCGCGCTTTCGAGCAAATCAAGCAGCTTCGCCGCGCCCGCCGCTGCAATGCCGCGATTGACCAGTTCCGCGGCCACGCCCTCTTTGCCGATCTTGTCCCACTTATCCACCGCCACGAGCGCCGTGCCTTCCATCTCCGCCGCAATCCCGGCTGCTTCAATCAACCCGCGCAGCACTTCGCGATGATTGAGCGCCACGGAGAAATCATTGAATTGCAGACGCTCCAACACCGTGCAAACTGCCGCAATGACTTCGGCCTCGACCGTGAGCGAGGTGCTGCCACACACGTCCACGTCGCATTGCATGAACTCGCGAAAGCGGCCCTTTGCCGGACGATCCGCGCGCCACACGGGTTGGATTTGATAGCGCTTATAAAATTTCGGCAACTGTCCCGCGTAACGCGCCATCACCCGCGCCAGCGGTACGGTGAGATCGTAACGCAACGCCGCATCGCTCAAATCGTTCTGCGTCACGTTCGCTGCGCTCAAAGCTTGTTGCAACTTCTCGCCGCGCTGCATGATGCGAAAGAGCAATTGATCGCCCTCTTCGCCATACTTGCCGAGCAGCGTGGAGAGATTTTCATACGCCGGCGTTTCGAGCGGCTCGAAGCCGAACGATTCATAAACTTCTTGAATGATTTTTATCACCGCGCGGCGCTTGCGAATGTCGCCCGCCAAAAAATCGCGCGTCCCGCTCGGGGGATTGGTATTCGTACTCAAATAATACTCCTGAATAACGGTATCAAGATGGTGTTGGTGTGAGAGCGGTGTTTATGAAAGCTGCTCCCACTCTTCCGATGTGGTTTGCCGGGCGATGAGCGTTGCAACCTCGCTCAACAACATGCGAAGTTATGGCATGGAATACTTGCTCTTCGAAGAGAGGTGAGGCGATGCTGCCCATCAACAATGTCTTGATGCCGCGCGCCGGAATATGGCCCCTCGAAATCCAACGCCCGCAAACGGCGAACAAAGTCTTCTCGCTTACACGGCGACCATCGGCTCATAAACAGGCTCCCGGATCAGGTCGATACCATAAATGACCGGCAGCGCATGCTTGAATTTGAAGCCGAGGAGCAGCCAATCTTCCAAAACCGAGCGCAGCTCGTTTGGGCAGTGCGACAGCGTATCCGCAAACGCGATCACGCCGACACAAGGGGGAATGCGCCGGCTGAAAGCGCCGTCTTCCAGCTTGTCATATTCGGCGCAAGTCACGGCGCGAGCAATGTACGCGCTCAAAACGGCTTGTGGGGACATATTGCTTTGCTTCTTATTCATCGTTTTGCGCGAGCGCGTGTGCTTTTCTTTCGCGCGGGCTTTTCCGCTTCCAGCATTTTCTTAACGGCCGCGAGAGAGTCGGCTCTGAGCACACGCCGGAAAACGGCCTGAAGTTTTTTCGGCTCGTCTATGGCTTTGATGGCGCGCGTAATCTCGCCATTTGCCGCGCCAAAGCGCAGCCGTAAAACCTCGGAGATGTTTTCGCGCGCCACGGTCAAGCCTTCTTCGCGGCCTTCTTGCCAGCTTTCTTGCGCGCGCCGTTTAATGTGCTCGCCAAAAATCGGAACTTGTTCCCAGTGTTCGTTCATTTTTTTGTCCTCGAAAAAATTCGCGAGAAACTTCGTGCTGAAATACTTCTGTGCGAACGCCATGGTATAAAACTTCAACTCCGCGCGCCGCGCCGGATCCTGCACTTGATCGATCAACTCCCGCTGGCGTTGCAGCAGTTCTTTGTCTATGTTCGCAGAAATTTCAGGCAGCAGCGGCACCAGCGCCAAATACTCTTTTAGCCCTGAAAGGATCGCCTCGCGCAGTTCCCAAAGCTTTACCACGGCCAGCGTGTGTTGGTTTAGAGCGTTCCCGAAAGGCGCGACTTCATAGCTTCCCAATGCCTGCGGCTTGCGTGACGGCGGTTTGAGCACGTACAGCACCGTCGCCACGTCACACTTGTACTTCAATGTCAAAGCTCCGCCGTACCCATAAGCCTCGCGCACCTTTGCGCGACGGTATTGGCTCAGAAACTCGAAATGAAAGAGGAACACTCTTCTGCCGATGCGCACTTTGCTCACGAAATCGCTTTCCCGGCGGCGCACGATCAGTTCTTTGTTCAACAGAGTAGAGACGACTTCATACGTTCCGACCGGCTGCAACAGAGCAAGAAACTCCGGCAAATAGCGCTCGACCATCTCTTTGAGATACTTGTCCGTGAGCTGATGAACCATAAACCCTCCGAGCAAAATTTAAAAGCGGCTCACTGAGAAGCAAGGTTCTTTTTGCTCATTGCTCTCGCCTGCAACTCCGCCTCGACCCAATCTTTCATCTCGCGTATCTCCTCGCGCGCCGGAAAGAGTTGCGTGAGCAGTTGCAAGTAACCCGACTCCGTGTGAAGGGCGGAGAGATCGCAAAGTTGTGTCAAAGCTTTGGTGTAATGCTCGCGCGCGGTTTCAAAGTTGCCCAACAACAAAGCCGTCTTTGCCAATGTCCGCTATTGCGCCTGTGTAGCTTTTTCTTCTTCCGAACCGAAAGCGTTTTTCACGCGTTGCCAAATCTTTTTGCTCGTCGCAATCAGCGGCTCGGCTGCGGTTTCACCAAGCTTTTCGATCATCGCTTCGCCGAATTTTTGCAAGCCGAGTTTGGCGTAAGGCAGAAGAAAAGTAGTTACGATTGTCGTGGTCAGCGGATCAACATTGACTGCCATAATTTCGCTCCCGTTAGTATTGCAAGGCGTCTCATTTCATCAACGCTTCAGACGATGCGATTCCCACTCTTTCGCGCAGCCAGAGATTGATTAAAGTTTCGGTAGACACGCCCTGCTTTCGTGCGTGATTGCGCAAATGCACAATCAATTCTTTGGCAACGGGATAGTAAACTTTGCTGCCGCTGATATTGATTTCAACCGGCACGTCTTCCATGAGGTCTTCATAATCCGCGGAACTGTGTGTGTCCCAGAAATTCCAGAACTCTTCGATGGTATCGAAGTTCTTGGGCAACGGATCGCGGCGAGCACGAGCCTTTTTACTTTTGGCCATAACTTTGTCTCTCCTTGTCGTCCATATCGCGAGCACTCAAAATGAGCGCCTTTTGATTCGTTTTATAGATGAAAAAAACCGTCAAATAGCGACCGCCTTCGGTTTGTCCCAACGCCCGATAAACGTGTTCGTTGCGAAAATGCCCCTTGTGCATCTTTTTGATCTTGGGCTTACTTATGAAGAAGATCTCTTCGACTTCTTCACGAACAACCCCGTGCTGTATTGCCTCAGTTATTGGTGGGAAACGTACCGCAGACCGCCTTGTCCAATGTCACCAACTTTTCCCCAAAGGCCCCAAATTTCTCCAACTACTTGCCTTTGTTTGTGAAGATGATTGAAGCTGTTTGACAAGCTTGAGCTTGCTTGGGCAAAAGCAATGACAAAAAATGGCTGTCATAAATATGTGGTTTGCAATCATCGCAGAAATGTTCATCGTAGCAACAAAAAGCTGTGGAATTTTTTGCCAATTATTTTTCTGTCATTGCCTGCTTAAAAAGTTAGTGCCATTGGACCTCCTTGTCTGCAGGCGGGGAAGCCTGCGCTACTCCTCCGGTGCCATTGGACCTCCTTGTCTGCAGGCGGGAAAGCCTGCGCTACTCCTCCGGTAACTGAGGCATTACCCCGTGCTTCGTTTCAATCTTGTCTTCGATTTCATCCAACCAAATCAATCCGACGATTTTCATAATCTCTCCCTCGTTTTCTCAAACGCCCGTTCCCATTGCACATACTCCTCGCGAATCGCTTCGACGCGCGCGTCTAGATTTTCCGGCGTCCATGTGCTCGTGTCGATGGGCGCATAGAAGCGCGCGTACACCGTGCCGCGATGCACGACGAAGGTTTTTCCGGGGCAAAGCCGGCGCGCGCCCGCGAAGTGAATCGGCACGATGGGATATTTCAAATCCACAGCCATGCGAAACGCGCCTTTTTTGAACGGACCGATTTGTCCGCTGGTGATGCGCGTGCCCTCCGGCGCAACGAAGAGTGAGAGCCGCTGCTTGCGAATGCGTGCGTACGCGCGATTGAGCACGGCGATCGCTTTGGCCGAGTCCTGGCGTTTGATGAAAATTTGCCCGGTCAAAAGGCCCATGATCGCAAAGAGCGGGTTGTACATCAACTCGTATTTTGCGACGAAGCGTACGCGCGGCAGGCCGAGCGCCACGATGATGAAAATATCGAGCGTGGAGCTGTGATTGGAAATATAAACCGCGGGTTGACCGGCTGGCGCGCCGATCGACTCGATCTTCAACTTCACACCCGCAAACCACAGCACCGTGTGGCCGATGACGCGGCCGAGGTTGGTGATAATCCAGTTTTTCGCCAGCCCGAGCGTAAGCGCGGAAGCGACAAACACCGCGAACATGCCGAGCGTCAACGTGAGGATCGTCGTGCACGCGATAAAGATCACGCGCAAATTGGCTGCGGTTTTTGCGAAGAATCCGTTCGACATGAAAAGCTCGGGCTAGGCGTTAACAGCGGATTTGATAAGACAAAAACCAGAACACGGATGAGACGGAAACCGCGTGGATTGACACGGATTCCACGACGGGTGAAAGCTACGAATCGTCTCTGCGCATGTTTGATCTGCAAAAGCGCTCTCCCAAATCCCTGCTGCTTCCGCTTTAATCCGCGTTCCCAAAGTCACTACCGAAACAGCTCGCGCACGATGATGTTCTTTTGAATCTGGCTCGTGCCCTCGTAAATCTGATAAATCTTCACGTCGCGCATGAGCTTGGCAACGGGATAATCTTCGATGAAGCCGTAGCCGCCGAACACTTGCACCGCATCGACGCAAACCTTCATGGCGGTGTCCGCGCAAAACGCTTTCGCAAACGCGGTGTGCGTGGGGCTGGCTTTTCCAATGTCGCACAAATACGCGGCTTCCCACGCGAGCAAGCGCGCGGCTTCGACGTTCATCGCCATGTCAGCGATCATGTGGCCCACGGCTTGGTGCTGCCAAATGGGTTTGCCCATGGTTTTGCGTTCGCGCGCGAAGTTGATCGACTCTTCCAATGCGCGCCGGGCCACGCCGACCGCGCCAATCGCAGTCGGAACGCGGCTGCGATCGAACACGCGCATCGCAGTCAAAAAGCCTTCGCCTTCTTTGCCCACGAGATTTTCCACGGGCACGCGCACATTATCGAACACGACCTCCGCGGTATTCGAAGCACGCTGCCCCAATTTGTTGAACGGCTTGGCCACGAGCACGCCCGGCGTGTTGCGATCGACAATAAACACGCTCATGCCTTGATACCTGGCTTCGCGGTTGGTGTACGCGAAGACCGTGAACCATTCCGCCACGGAAGCATTCGTGATGAACGTCTTCGCGCCGTTGAGAATGTAATGCGCGCCTTCGCGCCGCGCCACGGTCTGAATCGCCGCAACGTCGGAGCCGGCCGCGGCTTCGGACAAGCAATACGCGGCCATGCCGCCCTGCGCAAGGTGCCCGAGATAATGCCGCTTTTGTTCTTCATTGCCCGCGAGAATGATGGGCAGCGCCGCGAGGCCGTTGAGCGCGATGCTCGTGCTCATGCCGGAACAGCCGTATGCCAACTCTTCCGTGACCAAACATTCTTCGAACATGCTCAAACCGGAGCCGCCGTATTCTTGCGGCACCGTCATCGTGGTATAGCCCAACTCTTGCGCTTTGCGAATCACCGGCCAGGGGAATTCATGGCTCTCATCGTATTGCGCCGCGACCGGAATAATTTCATTGCGCGCAAATTCTCTCGCGGTTTGCCGCAGAAGCTCTTGCTCCTCCGTGAGAGAAAAACTTACGCCGGAGCCGAAATCTTGCATTTGCTCGTTCATGCCTGCTCTCCTCAAATCAACTTTCATTAAGTTTGAATGCAAAAAAGCACACCGAAAGCACTCGCATCACTTCTCACGTTTTGCCCGCGAAGATAATAAAACGAGGCGCTAAGCACAAGCGAGGCTTCGCCTCAATCTCAAATCCGCAGCGCGATAACACAACCATTTCTGAGCAGCACTGAATTGCCTCGCAAGCCGGGCGACAGCCACAAACACCCAAACCAACACCACTCTCCCATCTTTTCCCTTGCGAGTTTGTCCCTCGTTTTGTAGCATGCCCGCGTTTGTTTTGCATCCGCAACTCATCGCATTGTGAGCACACATGAAATTCTACGCCGACCTCCATCTGCATTCGCACTATTCCCGCGCCACCAGCAAACAACTCAATCTCGAACATCTCAGCAAATGGGCGCAGCTCAAAGGCATCCAAGTGGTCGGTACCGGCGACTTCGTGCATCCCGGCTGGCTGGACGAGTTGCGCAAAAAGCTCGAGCCTGCGGAAGCGGGTTTGTTCAAACTGAAAAAGGAATTCGCCGAGCTTACGCAACCGGAAGTGCCGAAGGCGTGCGCGGGCGAAGTGCGCTTTCTGCTCACCGTGGAAATTTCGAGCATCTACAAACGCCTCGAAAAAGTTCGCAAGATTCACAACGTCGTGTTCGCGCCGAGCTTCGAAGCTGCGCTGAAATTGCAAGCGCGTTTGGAAGCCATCGGCAACATTCGCTCCGACGGCCGCCCCATTCTCGGCCTCGATTCGCGCGATCTGCTCGAGATCGTGCTCGCAACCGATCCGCTCTCGTTTCTCGTGCCGGCGCACATTTGGACGCCGTGGTTCGCGGTGCTCGGCTCCAAAGGCGGCTTCGATGCGATGGAAGATTGTTTCGCGGACCTCACGCCGCATATCTTTGCAGTTGAAACCGGCCTGTCTTCCGATCCGCCGATGAATTGGCGGCTCAAACAGCTCGATCGTTTCGTGCTGGTTTCCAATTCGGATGCACACTCGCCGGCGAAGCTCGCACGCGAAGCGAATCTATTCGATACCGAGCTGTCGTATCCGGCGATCTATCGCGCGTGGCAGGAAGAAAGCGATCGCGGCTTTCTCGGCACGATAGAATTTTTCCCCGAAGAGGGCAAATATCATTTCGACGGCCATCGCGAATGCAAAACGCGCTTGCATCCGCAAGAGACCGCGGCGCACCATGGCAATTGCCCGGTGTGCGGCAAGCCCGTCACTGTTGGCGTCATGGCGCGTGTGGAAGAGTTGGCCGATCGTCCCGCAGGCGAACGGCCTCCGCGCTGGCGGCCATATACCAGCATCATTCCACTGCCCGAAGTCATTGGCGATGCGCGCGGGCAAGCCGCCACAACCAAAGGTGTGAATGAAGTTTTTGAGCGTCTGCTTAAACAGGTGGGGAATGAATTGCACATTTTGCAGGAAGCGCCGCTGGAAGAGATCAAGAAATATGCGGGCGAGGTGGTGGCCGAGGGCATTCGCCGCATGCGCAAAGGCGAAGTACAAATCGCCGCGGGTTATGACGGCGAGTATGGCACGATTCATCTTTTTACCGATGAAGAAAGAAAAGAATTGCAGCGACGCAGCAGTGCGGTTGAGATTGCGTTCGAAGAGCAACACCCCCCTCAAGGGGGGAATGTTCAACATCCTCTACAGGCGCAGAAATATTCCCCCCTTGAGGGGGAATTAAGGGGGGTGTCTTCGGTATCCAAAAAATCTACGCGTAAAAAAAAAGCCGCGTCCGACAGTGAAGAGGAAGACTCGGCTCTCAAATTAGATTTCAACAACGGCATTGCGACCCCCTCCCCAACTCATGCAGACGAGCTGTCTGCGCTATCTCATCTCAATCCCTCTCAACAACGCGCGGTGCAGCATCTCGGCTCACACTTGCTCATCGTTGCCGGCCCGGGCACGGGCAAGACGCACACGCTCGTGCATCGCATTCTGCACATCGTGGAGCAAGGCGCGTCGCCCGAAGCGGTGCTCGCGATCACTTTTACCAACAAGGCTGCGGAGGAAATGCAGCGCCGTCTGCACGAGCGTTTGGGCGAGGCCGCGCAACGACTCACGACCGGGACTTTTCACGCGTTCTGTTTGAACTTGCTGCGCGAGCGCGGATTTGATTTTGAAATTGTCGATGAAGAGCGGCAAAAAGAAATCGTCAAAACCATCTGGCCGGAAGCTTCTGTGGCCGAGCGGCAGGATTGGCTCGAAGAGATTTCATTGCAGAAGGCGACGCTCAAATTTTTTCGCAGCCCCGGCCCCGCGTGGGCCGATGCTAACGTGCACGATGCAACGCCCCACAAGGGGGCGGGACTACATGCGAAAAATTATCAAGAAACATTGCGACGCGCGCAGCTTTGGGATTTTGATGATATCTTGCTCGAAGCGATTGCTCTTATTGAGAACGATAAAACCGTGCGCGAGCAACTACGCGCGCGTTATCGCTGGATTTGTGTCGATGAATATCAAGACCTCAATCCCGCGCAGCATCGTTTGCTCAAACTGCTCGCACATGATTCCGCATTCGTCACTGCGATCGGCGACCCCAATCAAGCGATCTACGGTTTTCGCGGCTCGGAAGTGAGCTACTTCTCCAACTTCGCGAAAGATTTTCCGGGCGCGGTGGAAATGCGTTTGGAAGAAAACTATCGTTCCAGCGCAAATCTGCTTTCGGCTTCGGGGCAAGTGATCGAACACGGTGAGGAGCGTTTTGTGCTGCCGCTTTCCGCGGCGCTGCTGACCGAAGGCCGCTTGACGATTTACGCCGCGCCCACCGAAAAGGCCGAGGCGGAATACGTCGTGCATCAAATTGAAAAGATGGTGGGCGGCACGAGCATGTTCTCGCAAGACTCACGGCGCGTCGAGCGCGAAGAGGAAGGCGCGCGCAGCTTTGGCGACTTCGCGATTTTCTATCGCCTCAATGCGTTGCGCGGCCCGCTCGAAGAAGCACTGCAGCGTTCCGGCATGCCCTATCAAATTTCCGGCGACGCGCCGCTCTTGCAACGCGCAGGCGTGCTGCCTTTGGCGGCATTGCTGCGCCACGCGGCGGGCTTGCACTTTCAAACGAAGCATATGGTGGAGCTCATTGCCATGCTCACGCCGGGCTTTGGTGAAGTCTTTTCTCAAAGAATGCTCAAAGCCTTTGATACTGCACAACCGTTCGAGCTGGAGAAGATATTGCGTTTCGCCGAAACTGAAAGCCTCGGCGCAAAAGTAAGAGCGGCGCTCGAAGTGACGCAGCAATGTTTATTAGCATTCCAAAAGAACTCGCAACAGCAAGAGCTGGCCGTGGCGCTCGAAAGCTTTTATCAAGCCGATTTGATCAAGACTTTTCTGCACGAGCATGCTGCGTTATACGAGCATTGGCAACGGGTATTGAGTCTTGCGCGGCGGTGCGATTCCGCGCGCGCGCTTTGCGATACGCTGTCACTGGAAAGCGCACACGACCACTTCGAAGCTCGCGCGGAGAAGATCGCGCTGATGACGTTGCATGCTTCGAAGGGACTGGAGTTTCCAGTGGTCTTCATCGTAGGCTGCGAGGAACAGTTGACGCCAATGCAGCTTGAGACATTAATGGGCGAGCCCGCGGAAGAGCGCAGACTGTTTTACGTCGGCATGACACGCGCGAAAGAGCAACTGTATTTGCTTCGCGCCATGAAGCGGCGACTCTTTGGCAAGCTTTGCGAGCATGCGCCGTCGCGTTTTCTCGCAGACATCGAGGAGCAACTCAAAGCTTATGAGCATTGGCAAGCCAGACCGCAGAAGCAGTCCGATAAAATTGCGGACAATCAACTCAAGCTGTTTTAGAGCTGGCTTTTTTGATAAGAGATGAAACCTCACGAGCACACGGCTAATGCTGCCGCTCCTGAAATGCGCCTCGACAAATGGCTCAAAGCCGCGCGCATTTATAAAAGCCGCGAAGAGGCGGCGCAAGCGTGCGATCTCGGTCGCGTGAAAGTAAACGAGCTGGTCGCGAAGCCTTCGAAGGTTGTGCATGTCGGCGACGCGATTGTCGTGAAAGTATCAAACCACTATCGTACGCTCGAGATCAAAGAGATTCCCACACGCGGGCTTTCGGCAAAGGACGCCAAGCTTGTCTATCATGAAACCACGCCGGAGCTGCCGCCCGAGACCGTGGAGTTGATGAAGCTTTTTAAGGAACAAGCGCGCCAATTACCCTCGCCGGAAAAAGGCCGGCCCACCAAAAAGTC
The DNA here is from genome assembly GCA_037444905.1 of bacterium. Classification (GTDB taxonomy): domain Bacteria; phylum Zhuqueibacterota; class Zhuqueibacteria; order Zhuqueibacterales; family Zhuqueibacteraceae; genus JABWAN01. Next base: position 104,195 of record JBBILN010000004.1, read on the forward strand.
GCGCCGCGAGCTTGAGCGCTGGCGCGGAAAGGGATAAGCGGAATGGTCGAAGTCAAGATAGCGGCCAGCGCCGAGCTCTCGAATGCAAAGTATATCGGGTGGCCTTGCATCACGCCATAGCCCACGTCTTGCTCGCGCGGCCCGAAGGTCTCACCGCACAGCCTCGCATTTTCCAAGCCTCGTAGCTTTTCAAACAAGCCCTACCTGCGCGCGATGCGCTAATAAAAATTCGTGTCATCGGCTTTGATCATTTTCCGCGTTGGGTAGCTCGCCCCAGCTTCATCTCTGCGAGCAAACTTTGCGGCAAGAGCGCAGCTCCTTGAGTATATGCCACCCAATCGCCGCTTTAGAATTCCTGCATGGTTAATTCTTAATGCGGCTTGTGCTTCAACCGCATGTAGCCTTGCAGCACGCGCCCAAAAAGCGGCAATACTGCACGCAAATGCCGGCTATAGAACAGGTGCGCGACGATGCGATTGCGCCGCAAAAATTTTCCGAGACGGTGTGCGAGCAAACGCTCGCGATAGTCACGCAACGAGAAGTCTTTCGTGTCAAGGGCATGCAGGAGGGTTTCTGCAGCAATCGGGCCGTAAGCGAGCGCCGCGGAAATCCCCTCTCCCAGCCACGGCTCGATGCCCGCGGCTTCGCCCGCCAAGAGCACGCGCGGACGGCTGAAACAATCCGCGGAATGATGCCAGCGTTCGGGATGGCCCATGACTTTTGTGGATGACTCGAAACCGCGTGCGGCGAGATGCTGCTCCAACAAAGCAGGAAGATCGGCGCGTGCTTGTGCTGCGTTTTCGTGAACGCGACTGTCGAACAAGCCCACGTTCAAATGCGGCCGGCCGTCAATCCAACACGGAAAATCCCACACGTAACCCTGCAAGCCCGCGGCCATCGGGCGAAAGTCAATCAGTGCCGTTTGGGAATTAAAATCTTCCAGCGAGTCATTCTGCGCCGGAACCAGGACCTCCAGCAAGCGCGAGACGCGCGAGATTTCTTCGCGAAAGAACTGGCGGCGCACCACGCTCTTCGCGCCGTCTGCGCCGACGACAAGTTTTGCGAAAAAATCGCCCGCGTTCGTTTGCAGGAGCATGCCGTCACTCTGCTCGCGCAAGCTTTGCACGGCGATATTCTCCATGAGCCGCACACCTTTGCTGCGCAGAGAATTCGCGAGCGCAGCATCGAACTCGTTGCGGCGCACGGTGCGCATAAGGCCGGGAATATCGAACACGAGCGGCGCATCATTCACATAAAATCGCACGCGTTCTATGCGAAAGTCCGGCACGTGCGCTTCCAATTCCAACTCGCGCAGTAATTCATCCACCCACGGCGTCAAGCCGCCGCCGCAGAGTTTATGGCGCGGATGCCGCGCTTTTTCCAACACCAGCACATGATCGCGCAAGCTTGGCCGGCGCTGCACCAAAGCCGCGGCGGTCGCAATGCCCGCGGGGCCGCTGCCGACGATACAAACCTCGATTTTTTCCATGGAAGAAATATAAGCAAACGAGAACAGCTTGGCAAGTTGGAGACTCTTGTGGGGAGGGAATGAGACCAAAGAGGAAGCTAAAATGATTGCTTGCTCTTAGTCTGGTAAAGCTGCAATCGTTGCAGCGCAGCCGCTTCTGAATGGCTGAGGTTCATTCTGCATGGTCTGGCCGTTGACTGAGCGCTAGTGCCCGTCAAATCTCATGAACGCGTGGGCTTTTGCTTTTTGAAGTCCGCGGAATCGTTTTAAGCTGCTACAAGTCAAATCTTTGCAGAAAAAAACAAAGATTTTTTCCAACTGATAGAAAAACCCAACTGATAAAGCCAAATCCGCTGGGTTCTTCTATCAGTTGGAGATTATCTTTTTGGTTGCGGCTCGCGTTGGGTCACCTCGGCGAATTAGCGCCGCGGCAAACAAGCGGAGACGACACGCAAGAACGCGCAGCGACAAAGCAAAAGAAAACGCGGCGCCGCGGTGCATTTGAAAAGCCAGGCACGCACTGCCAGCCGAGGAGAATTCTTTCAGTTGCTCGTCTTTTTGCAAACGAAGCCCACGCTGCGTGTGAGCAAGTCGCTTCGGCTGTAGCCTTGCTGCTGCAGCAGGCTTTCCAACTCTTGTGTCAGAATTTTTTCGCCTTCACAATTGAGCACTTCATCCACGACATGGAGGTGAGCATGAAAGCTTTTGCGATAATCCGCCAAGCGCAGCCTATTCAAATAGACGTTGGCGGGAAAGCGGTTCTCGCGCAAATGATCCCAAGGCGGCACTCGTTGCGAGGGCGCCGTATCCGGTTCGAGCCATTCCAGGTTATGTCCGCCCGAAAGGCTGGGGAAGAGATGCAATTCGATAAACGCCACACCGGTAGGCTTCAAGATGCGGTGTATTTCGCGCAACGCGGCGTCGATATCATCGATGTGCTCAAACACCCAAAAGGAAAAAATGAAATCGAAGTGGTCGTTGGGAAAAGCCGTGTGTTTGGCGTCCATGACGCGCAAATCGAGATCATGCACGGAAACGGGCTTGTCGTAAGCTTGCGCCAAACGCTCGAAAAACTTTCTGTCAAAGAGAACGGTGCGCGCCAACGATTTGAGCGCGCGTTCCATGCCGTTCTTCTGAGCGGTTTCAATGAACGAGCGCAGATTCATATTGAGAGAAGGCACCTCAATGTCAATGCCCGTCACGTTGGCGCCGTCGGCATGAAACAAAATGCTTTGCACGGCGTTCTGGCCGCAGCCCAAATCTAAAATGCGTGACTGCGCAATCGGCGTCGCGCTGTGTTGGGCGAAGAGCCGACACAGGAATTGATGCACCTCCAAGGAACACTCTACATTGGTGTTGGCGAATTGCCCTTTGCGATGTCCCTGGTAAATGTTATATGCCGAGCGCAAACGCGCGGTGAATGGAATTTTCTGCCCACTCATCGTGGCTTTCATATCGAAACCTCCTCAGCTTTCCTAAACTTTAGACGTTTAGGAAAGTTTTTCAAAGTAACTATTGCACTTTCACGCCGGTCGGCGGCGCGGGTGGCGTGGTATCCGGCTGCGGGTCAATGGGGCCGCTTGCAGATTCATGAACGAATTTGATCGCGTCCGCCACCACGACGCCGGCGGAAACTTTATTCGTCACGGTCACGTTGCCTCCGGCGCCCGCTTCGAAATAAAACTTGCCCAACCGATTCCATCGTCCCTGCTGGCGCGATTGATCAATGGTGCCTGTGGCCGTGCCGTCGCGGTGTTGAATTGTGTATGGAACGTTGGTGGCTTCTTGCATCTCTGCATCAGAGTTGCCGTGGAACGAATGCCATTCATACACTTCATATTCGCCGGCAACGCCGATGGTGGGCGTATACACGGCGCGGTTTTCACCCTGGCCGGCATTGGTAAATGCATATGGCGAGCCATACTCGCCCCAGCCAAAGTTCAAACAATAAGCGTTCGTATTGCCGACCTTGCCGAGCTCCTGTTGTTGCCAATTCCCCACCAGTTGCACGGCATTGCTGCCGGGAGAAGTCATATTGCGCGCGACGTTGTCAACAACGATTTCCACAACCAACGTGGTGGGTTGCTTGAAGAGCAGTATGCCGTCGCCGGTTTGATTTGCCAAATTATTCGGCGCGCCGGAGCCAGTGAGACTCACACTGGTGAAAAGCTTGCCGTTGTTGAACGCCGGATCTTGGCCGCCTTGAAAACGATAATACGGGCCGCCCTGCAATTCGTTCGCAGCAACGGTTTGTGGTGCGCCCGAGCCGTTGGTGATGACGAGACCTTTATCAAAATATCTCACCCACACTCCCGGCTTGAGCTCCTGCGCTTCACTCGTGGGATAGCCGAGATCGGCGAGATACTCATCATAGATGTAGCTATACTCGTGGAACGAACCTTCCTGCTCGAAGCCGAAATAGGCGTCTGCGAGGCAAGCGGTGGTCAAGCCAAAACGCATGCGGGAATAGTAATCGGTGCTGCCTTGCCCTTCGATAAAATTGAGGCGTGGCGTGACGGCCTGCTCGGCGTACGGCATGAGCACGTTTTGAAACACCCATTCCCAATGAAACCCTTTCCAATATTCAAAGCCACGGCCGTTGAGGAAGCGATATTCTTCCATGCCGCTTTCATGCGCCATTACGACTTTGCCCGGCGGCATAAATTGCCGGTTCTTTTTCACAATCAGCTCGTTGCTCTGTTTCCAATATTCATTGGCAAGATTCGAGCTTTGCTCGTTATCGGGGATCCCGTTGCGATCGAAATCGACCTTGTTATAATTTTCCTGATAGGTAATATCCGAGGCCCAGGAATCCCAAAACGTGCCGTCGAACACGGTCCAATCCGTGTTGTCCGCCAAGTGGCGCGTCAGAAATTCGTTCCAGCGCTGGCCATTGACGAGCGGGCACAAATCCGTGCCGTCGTACAAACAATCGCCGGGGTGCTGCTGATGATGCCAGCCGGTGATGCATGATTTGTCAACGGTATTGATGAGCCACGCATCGGGCGGTTTGACGTGAATGCCGTCGATCACGTTGTTGCACGCGAGCACGATCTTTTCCGGATACTTCGCTTTGATTTTCTGCGCAATTTCCGGATACCAATAGCGCGTCACGATAAGGTCATAGTGCTTCCAAATTTCCTGCGGATACGTGACCTCGTAGAAATAAACCACACCGATGCGCGGGAACGGCGGGTTAAAATTCTGCGCGAACGAGGCGTCAATCTTTGCAAGCAGAAAGAACACCAATACAAACCCCGAAACAACTCCCCCCTTGAGGCAGGCTAGGGGGGTGTTCTTGTGAGCCCTGAGGTTTTTCGAATTCGTCGCACTGCTGCAGACACCCCCCCGGCCCCCCTCAAGGGGAGAGTTCTCTCGCAAGGTACTTGATAAGAGCTTCGGCTTCATGATTCGGAATCCTTTCTCGATGAATAAGCCACCATCATCCATTTGCGCGCTTCAGCGGCTAGTGCGCCGGCTTCTTCTCCCGCTTCGCCTCTTCCAGACTGTATTGATAAATGCGGTTGATAATGCCGTCGAGGTCGACTTTCGGCTCATAGCCGATGAGATTTTTGAGCTTGGTCAAATCCGGCACGCGGCGCGCCATGTCTTCGAAGCCTTGTTCATAGGCTTCTTCGTAGGGCACCAATTTGATGTTGGAAGAGCTGTTGGTCAAGGCGATCACGCGTTGCGCGAGCGCCATGATCGTCACTTCCTGCGTGTTGCCGATGTTAAAAATCTGGCCAACGGCTTGCGGGTGCGCCATGAGCTTCATCAACGCGCCGACCACGTCGCCCACGTATCCGAAACAGCGTGATTGCGTGCCGTCGCCATACACCGTGAGCTCACGGCCCGCCATGGCTTGGCTCACGAAGCGCGGCACCACCATGCCGTATTGCCCGGTTTGGCGCGGCCCGACCGTATTGAACAAGCGCACAATGACGATGGGCAAGCCCTTCTCTTTATGATAAGCGAGCGCCAAAAATTCGTCGATCGCTTTCGAGCAGGAATAACTCCAACGGCTTTTCGTGGTGGGACCAAGCAAACGGTCATCCTCCTCGCTGAACGGAACCTTCGTGCTCTTGCCGTAGACTTCGGAAGTGGAGGTGATCAGCACTTTGCGTTTATAGCGATTGGCGATTTTCAAAACCGTTTCGGTGCCGAGCACGCAGCGTTCGATCACTTCGACCGGGCTGCTCACGATCAACTCCACTCCGACTGCGGAGGCAAGATGATAAATCACGTCGCATTCGCTCACCAAACGATCCATCACGGTTTCGTTCATGATGGTTTCGATGGCAAAGTGAAAGTTGGGGTGATTGCGCACGTGCGCGAAATTTTCCATGCGTCCGGTGGAGAGATCGTCGATGATCGTGACGTGATGGCCTTGCTCCAACAACGCGTCCGTCAAATGCGAGCCGATGAATCCGGCGCCGCCGGTGATAAGAACTTTCATGTTGCTTTCCTGGGTTTGGTTAAATGTCATTCAGTAGGAATCTTTTTACTCGCTTGAGATGTTGCGGAGTGCTTACCAGGATTCCTCCTGAATCACACCATCTCTCTACGCTACAAGCTTCTTTGTCCATCCACAAACATACGGTGCCACTCTTCACACAGCACGAGCTGCCAAATCGTTTTGTCGAGATAATGCTTGCCCGCGGCGTGCTCGTCAACCGTGCGGCGCACTTCTGCGGGATCGAAATAGCCGCGCTGCCGCGTGCGTTGATCGAACAGCAAATCTTCCACGTAGCTTTTCAGTTCATTGCGGAACATGAAGGAGATGGGCGTGGGGAAGCCGCGTTTGGGCCGTGTAATGATTTCTTCAGGCAGCAAATCTTTCACGATCTCTTTGAGAATGAATTTCGTGGCCGAGCCGCGCAGCTTGTAGTCCGGGCCGAGTGTGGCGGCGTGTTCGATCAAACGATAATCGAGAAACGGCACGCGCAACTCGATCGAAGTCGCCATGCTCATCTTGTCGGCCTTCACGAGAATGTCGTCGGGCAGCCATGTTTTTGTGTCGAAGTAAAGATATTGATCCAACAACTCAAACGTTTTTGCCTTCTCATAAAACTCTTCCACTTTCGCGAGGCTGGTGTAGCCGTTCAAACTCGCTCTGTATTCGGAAGAGAAGAGTGCATCTTTCCAGCGCGGATCGAGTTGATGCACGCCGACATAACGCGAGTCGTGCGGCAACTCGGACATGGCCAAAAATTTTTCCACGCGATAATCCGAAGAGCCGGCGCGCAGTAGTTTTGCGATCAAACCGCGCCGCAAAGCCTGCGGAATCTTCGTGAATTTTTCGATCTGCAAAAGATAGCGATAGATGGGATAGCCCGCGAACAACTCATCCGAGCCTTCGCCGGAGAGCACAACCGTGACGTGTTGGCGCGCGAGCTTGGACACGTGAAAGAGCGAGATGGCCGGCGCTTCGGCCACCGGCTCATCCATGTGCCACAAAAATTTCGGAATGAAGTCGCGGAACTCGCCGGGATCGACGATGATTTCGTGATGATCAGTGTTAAACTTCTTCGCGACGAGACGCGCATACTCAAGCTCGTTGTACTTTTCCCCGCCGCGATCATAGGCCACGGAAAAAGTTTTGATTGGCCCGGGCACGGATTGGCTCAACAACGCCACGACCGCGCTGGAATCGATGCCGCCGCTGAGAAACACGCCAAGCGGCACGTCGCTGCGCAAACGCAGACGAATCGCGTCTTCCAGCAAAGCTTTGGTTTCCTCAACCGCTTCCTGCAAGGGCCGCTGCTTGCGATTCGCAAAACTCAACTCCCAATATTGCCGCTTGCGCAGCTCGCCGTTCTCGCACACGAGCATGTGTCCGGGTTCGAGCTTTTGAATGCCTTTGAACATGGTCTTCGGCCCGAGCACGTAGCCGAAGGTCATGAAATCGTCGAGCGCTTCCGCATCGGCTTCGACGGGTTTGGCGCGATATTGCAAAAGCGATTTCACTTCGGAGGCGAAGAGCAGGCCGTTTTCATCGGCCGAATAATAAAACGGCTTGACGCCGGCGCGATCACGATACGCGGCCAGCCGTTTTTTCTTTCCGTCCCAAATCACGAACGCGAACATGCCATTGAAGTGTTGCACGCAATCAAGGCCGTATTCGAGATAGGCCTTGAGCATGACTTCCGTATCGGAAGTGGTGCGAAAGTGATGGCCGCGCCGCTGCAAAACTTCGCGCAGCTCGACGTAGTTGTAAACTTCGCCGTTGAAGATGATCCACACGGTCTCGGTTTCATCGCACATGGGCTGATGCCCGCTTTTGAGATCGATGATCGCCAGCCGGCGAAAGCCGAAGCCGAGCGGACCTTCGAGGTATTCGCCGTCGTCGTCCGGGCCGCGATGCTTGATCACTTCGGACATGCGCTTGAGCCGCACGGGATCGACCGGCTCGTTCGATTTATAGTTATAAACGCCGCAAATGCCGCACATGGGAAACCTTAAATTGGATAAATGGATTTTTGGATTGATGGATTCTTGGATTATTAGATTATTGGATTGGTGGGAAAGCATCTCTTCATCAATCCACTAATCCAAAAATCCATCAATCCATCTATCCATCGTTCTTCCGCTTCGCCTTGCGATAGCCTTCCCAAAAGCCGGAAGTGTACGACCACAAGCCGGCGAAGATCAGCGGATAGTGCCAACAAAATTTTCCGAACAAACCCAAACGCGAGCGCAAAAGCCGCTTGCCGATGGCGAGCGAGCGCAACGCGGGAATGAGGGGAATGAGAAACGGGAACTTGGTTAAGAACGCGCCGGGGCGATTGGTTTTCATGCGAATGCCGGCGGAACCGCGCCCCAATGCTCTCTGATTGTTGAGGTATTTTTCGCGTACGCGGCGGTTGCGATGCGTGACAATGGCTTTGGGCGCAAAGTAAATCTTGAAGCCGTGCGAGGTGACTTTCACGCAGAACAAAGTATCGCTGCCCTTTTCCGCGTCTTCGAGGTAGCCGCACTTCTCAAAAACCTTTTTGTGGATGGAAAGATTGCACGAAGGCAGAGCTTGCACTTCGCGGCCGGGCATCCATGGATTCATCTCGTTGAACTCGAGCAGATATTCCGCGGTGCCGACGTAGCTATCGGGCGTGCCGTTATTCACGCTGCCGCCGACGACTTGATAGCCGCGTTGATGCGCCTGCCAAATTTCTTCGATCCAATGCGCGTCAATCACGCAATCCGTGTCCGTAAACGTGACGTATTCTCCCGCGGCTTCACGTGCGCCGAGATTGCGCGCCGTACCGGGAAACGTACGCTGCTTCAAATGAATGAAACGCACGCCCGGAAACGTCGCCCGCCATTCCGGCGTCAGATCTTTCTCCGAGCTGTCGACGACGATCACTTCATAAGCCACACGCGTTTGTTGCGCGAGCACGGAACTCAAACAGCGCTTAATATCCTCGCCGGGATGGTACGAAGGAATCACGACGGAGATTTGCGGAGCCGCGAGCGCGCCGGTCTTTTCCGCGTCTGCAAGTGAAATTTGTGCCTGCTGTTTTGCCATTGACAATCGCTTACGGACTCATGAAGAAAGAAGCCATACTAAACTTGAAAAGTTTATTAAAGCTTGGTTAAGCAATCGCTGCGTAAAGAATCGCAACCACGATCAAAAAAATAATCATTGAAGCCACGATTTGAAAGGTCAAAATTGCGCTGATGACGTCGCCGCCTTTTTCACCGAGCACCACGCGCACTTTTTTCAACAATGACTTGAACCAAATGAACATAATCGCGATGATGGGCGCGCCGGTGAGCAACGCGAGCCCAATCGCCCACACATGATCACGCAAAGGCACTGCTTCGCGCACGACCGTGACTGCCAAGAACCCTCCTAAACTAAAACCAAAGACGAAGCCCAACATCGTCTGGGTAACGCGAGCTTGGTGCAAGATAGTCTCCTTCAACTTGTTGCGATGGAATAATGAATTGTTGGAGTGCTGGAGTTCTGGCGCCATGGCCAAATGGCAAAAATTCTAGATTCCATCAATCCAACGATCCAAGCATAATTCATAAATCCAAAACACGTTCATGGCGTACCGATACGAACTCCGGTCGGCACCGCAGGCGGTTGAACGTCCGCGCCGAGCGGGACGGTGAAACGGAGGTAAACCACGTGCTCTTGTCGCTTATCTGCGGACCAAATCCAGTGCACGCCCTTGTCCGTAGAGATGCCCGCGACGTTTTGAAATTGCGCCCATGGTTGCGCGACGCCGTGCAAGCCATGCGAGGTGGCCGCGCTCCAATTGCTGTCATCAAAACCAATTTGCTGCCAGCCGTTTTCGTCCGCCAAGCTGACTTTCCACTTGGTATCCGAAGGCCAGAAATTGCCCGCGGCATATACCTCCGCGAGAAATGCGCCGGCTTGGTCCCAGTTTTCCGCTTTTACGGCAATGAGATTTTTTCCATCCAACAAAGGCACGCTATACTCTTCCGCGGTTTGCCACGTCGCGTTTGCGCCAACGCGCACGCCGTTAATGAACATTTCATACTTATCGTCACCGGAAACGACCACGCGCAATTGTTCGCCGCTCGAGGGCTGTTGCTGAATGGTCACTTCGAGAGTTGTTGCGCTCTTTGCGCCTTCATCGTCCGTGACTTCCAAGCTAACGGTATAGCTGCCGGCGGCGGCGTATGTGTGCGTCACTTGCGCGCCATTCGCCGTGGTATTGTCTCCGAATTGCCATTGATAAGCCGTGATGCCGCCGCCATCGGGGTCGTATGAAGCGGAGCCATCAAAATTGAGCATGTCAGCCACATGACCATTTGCTGCACCATTAATGACGGCCACGGGAAAACGATTTGTGGGCGGCGGAGTCGCAGGCTCATCTTCCGCGGCATCATTCCATGCAATCCACGCGGAGTTGATCGTCACCGAGCCGTCATTGTTCGTCGTGCCCGCGATCTCAAACTTGCGATACACCCGCAGATTGACTTGAATCTCCGAGCGATTCGCCGCGATCTCGCTCACTTCGAACAAGTCCATGCCTTTGCCCGAGCCTTTGCGTATGCGAAACGGCACTTGCACTTTGTACGCATGCGCCGTGGGTTGCTTCACTTCAAAATCCACCATGGGATTGACGCGATCGTCGACGGTGTTGTTGCTGAGTGCTGCTTCGCGGTGCGGATTGTAGAGCGATAAACCAAATTTGCCGCCGGCGTTTTGATAGAGCACATAGCCGGGCAAGTTCGTCCCAAGCTCGTTGCGCGCAATCGCAGCGAAGGCGGCTACCGCGGTCACATTCGAAGAACGGTCAAACACGACGTGCGCGTTGCCGTCGCGTTGCAGCACCTCGACTCCCGCATTACTTGCATAATTCTGCACCTCGGCCTGGCTGTAATCCGGCAACAACACCGCGGCAAAGGAGGCATTCGCAGGCGTGCTGCCGTGATCAATATAAACGCGTGCGTAGTTCGAACCCAAACCTTCGGCGTTCACGTTCGCGCCGCCGGGGAAATGATAGCCCATGCCGTTTTGGTGCAGCCAATTCATCTGCCCGAGCGTGCGCCGATCGCCAGGGCTTGTCGGCACGCTATGATTGCCGTTCGAAGCGCGAAGAGTGCCGCCGTGCTCATCCGAATTGAACAGCGCCGTTTTGAGGCCGCCGAGACTGGCACTACTGGCGTTGATGCCGCTGCCAATGCACACAATTTCATCATCGAAGAAAAACCACGAGCGCTTGAACGAGAAGCTATTACTGCCCCCCGTCAAACTCTCCGCGCCCATGCCATAATAGCCGCCCAAAGTCGAAACGCCGTAATAGCCCCAATTCCGCAGCATGTTCGTGATCGCCGTCAAATCTTCACGACCGGAGTATTGCGAATTCGGCTCGATGGTCGCGTCCTCATAATCTGCCGGCATGGTCATGGCATTGAGCAAAGCCTGCGGATATTGAAAAATCTCGGACTCGCTAAGCTTGCTCACGGTGGAGGGCGTGACGATATTGACCGCGCCAAAAATCGGCGCGAAGCTGGAAGCCTCCATGTGCGGCTCGACGAGATTGGCCATGATCAAGCTGCTAAAAAATCCCGGACGCCGCACCACCAGATAACGCGCTTGTGGAAACGCGCGCGCGCCAATGGGATCAGCCGCGCCGGTGACGACCTCATTCAACATACTGCGATAAGGTTGCACTTCGGAATACGAAGTCCGCGACAACAAATCCGCGCCCCACTTGAGGCGATTGCCATAAGCGTTTTGCTTGTGCGGAAATTTCGAAACCGTGTAGGGATCACCATAGCCCTTATAATAGGTCCAGCGCAAGAAGTTCTTGAACCACAGCAGTGTCAATTCCAACCCGGTGCGGCGTTGGGAATCATCGGGATTCACGCGCGCATCGAGCGCGAATGGCGTGTTCTCCGTGAATTGCAGATACAATGCGTAATCACCGAAGTGCTGGCCGCCGTAATGCATATTGAGCACGTCATAGTGAAAAAAGTAGGACCAGTCGTGTTGTACATGCGCATAATTGCCCTGGCTCGTCGCAGTGGCCATAAGATCGACCGCACTCTGCGCCATGGCCGTGTCTTGAAAATATGCCGCGGCCAGCAATCGCGCCCAGCCGCGCCACACCGTGTTCGCGCCGTTGCGCTCGCTCAAGCTTTGCATTCCGATGAATCGGCGCAGCGCGTTTTCGAGGCGCATGCGCAAATCCGAACGCACGCTGCCGCCGCCGCGCAACAAGCCTTCCGCCAGGCTGCGCGGAACGCCGATCTCGCGCTCCCACCAATTTTCAATTGCACGGCTCTCGGCGTAATCTAGTGCGGCTTGCAAGCGGCTCTCGCCGGAGTTGTTGCCGCAGCCCGCGGCTTGCGCCAAATCCGCGGCGATATACCATTCCGTGGGGCTATAACCGCCCCAACCTTGTCCCACCGGAGTGTTGAGATGTTTGGTCACCGTCGCGGAAATATCAGAACAACCCACGTATTCGTTGACATAGCGTTGCTTAAAAGCTCTCAGATCCGAAACAGTGATTTGGCCAAGAGCAACTTCCTGCACGCCCATCAGTCCCATCACGAGGCCGCCTAGCCAGACGGCAAGCACACGCTTCCATGCCAGCATTTTCTGCTCCAGCAAATGGTTTGTGAGAATCCGTTCCATATACTTCACGAGCACTCATTGCTCGTTTCTGCTCGCCTCTCGAGTTGTGCTACTAAAGACACCGCGCTCAGCCGCTTCTTCACCAAAATTCTCAATGCGCGCCTTCGTGCCCACTCTCCGCAGCCTGGCTCATGAGCAGCAGAATGCCGTCGATTTCCTGATACGTGAGCTTGCGATCTTGAATGCCTTCCATCACCTTCGTGCTCAATGCTTGAAAATCGTTCTTCGTAATTTTGCCGAACGAAGCCGCGTTCGTGAAGCGATCGAGCGTGTCCACAAATTTTTCGCGATTGTTCGTAACGTAGCCGTCCGGGAAGTACCGAAAGACATTCCACATGAAATCCGAAGCTACGTACTGCGAGGCCGTCGCCGCGTATTGCATGCGATTCGACCACAAATACCACGCGATGCCTGAGAACGTGCTCACCATCAACAGCACGCCGACGATTACGCCTTTGAAGAACGCTCCCCTCCTTGCCGCGCGGGCTTCTGCCGCGAGAAGCTTTTTATATTTTGCTTCGTCCATTTCGTATCCTGTTCGCAGTTGTAGTGCTCTCTCTTCCATAATCATTCTGGAAGAACCTTTTCTAGTGCTCGAAAGACTGGCGGTTTTGAGATGAGTGCAGAGCACGAGGGAAGTTCTGGCAGAATGACGGTCTATTAAACAACGAACATCATTCGCTAATCTCTAATGATTGTCATTGAGGAGGAGTCTTTTTGCTTACTGGGATCTGGGCCCAATGCTTAAAAGGATTCCTCCTGAATGACACGATGAGGAGCGTTGCGCTTGAACAACTCAACACCCGCTTCTTCGCCTTCAAGTTTCAACGTCTCTTCCTCGTGTTCGTCTCCCGAACGCACGAGTCGCGCGATATTGCCGGAGGCGGTTTCAAGCGAGACCGCGCCTTCTACAGCTTCCACGACTATTTGCGGCCGGCCTTGATGCCACAAGCGCAAACGGCTCCGTCCGTCTGCCCGCTCATAAACAAAGCGCGTCACGTTTTGAATCGTCACGCGCTGCAGCGGCAGGTTCTTGAATTCAAACGTGTGCATCGTGTTGGAACTCTCCAGCACTTCAATATCCACACAGCGCTCGGTGTAGCATTTCAAATCGTAAAGCGCTTCGGTTTTGATGAGCAGATTGGCGTATTTCGGAATCACGAAATCACGATACTGATTCGGGTCGCCGTCCTTGCCCGCCTCCGCCGCCTTCACAATGTTGTATGCCTCGCGCGGCGAGACATAGTGCAGTTTGAAACGCTTGCCGTCGTTGAAGTGTTCTTCCAAATAAGAATGCATCATCTCCGCGTGTTCGCCGAAGCACACATCGTAATTCTCCTCGCGCGCGCCGTGCGTGTGAACCTTTACAAAGACCCAATCGGGCCGGCCCGCAACGTGAATGTTGCACTTCACCCATTGCTCAATGCGCTGCGGCGACGGCAGATCATGATGATCGAGATTCGACTTTTCCACTACGGATTTGCCGGTGAAGAGATTGTTTAAATAAACCTCGATCATGCCTTGCAGGATCATCAAACTCTGCTCATGCGGCGCGCGGCCATGCACACGCACGTCTTCGCCGGAGTCGTGATTCTTGTTCGTGCGTTTCGTCGTGAGCGCGTAATAGATCGAGTTGATCTTGCGCGACTGCGTGGCGCCGTGCCCCGAAGGCATCGTGAACTCGGCATAGCAACCCGTGCGGCGCAACAACTCCAACTCTTGATTCACGCCGCAATACCGGCCGTGCTCGGAATTGTCCAGCGCCCATTTGCCGTGAATGAAGCCATAAACATGCCGCGGTTTTTGCTCGGCAGTAACGAGCGCGCCGGTCTCGCGATACAGGCTTTTCAAGCGCTCGATTTGCGCTTCCAATTTCTCCGCTGTATCAATCTCAGGAAAGATGTGCCAGCCTGGGCCGTGATGCACGTGCAAATCGACTTCGCCGAAACCGTCGTAACTCATCGCTGCAAGCATACGCAGAAAATCGCGATCAGCTTCTTCCGTTTCCCATTCCTCCACCAAATAGAACCAGCCGTGCTTGGGGTGGCAACCGTCCGCATCGCGATGGCGCCGCGCCATTTCAGGATATTTTGCGTGCCACGCTTGCATGCGCGATTTTTGCCGCGCGCGATCGCGCGTGTCTTCTTTCGGCTCGAAATGATCGACGAAAAGAAACATCACATGCACCGGCTCGCCGCCTTGCGCATCTAGTTTGGGGCGAAAAAGCTTGTAGCGAAAATATTCAAAGAACCACGGCTTGGTTTTGAGCACGCGACGAAGAACAAGTGCAGCCGCGATCAAACCGAAAACAAGTATGCTCCCAAGCCAAATCATGAGAGTGTGATTCCAGATGATTGCCCAATCCATAACACCCCCCCGGCCCCCCTCAAGGGGGGAATAGTTCCGTAGCGCGCACAAAAGATTCCCCCCTTGAGGGGGGTGTTCTTCGAGTCGATCATCATCTTCAACCTCATCTGCCATTCTTCTTTTCATTCAACAATTGCTTATACAAATGCTCGAAGCTCGACACTTCTTTTTGCAAAGAAAAATTTTCTTCCACGCGCCGACGGCCGGCTTCGCCCATGCGCAGCGCGGCTTTGTGATCACTCAGCAGACTACGAATCGCATCCATGATCGCCGTGGTATTTGAGGGTGGAATGAGCAAGCCCGTCTCGCCTTCAACCACCGCTTCGGGAATGCCGCCCACTGCGGTCGCAATCACGGGCTTGCTGGAGGCCATCGCTTCCAATATCACATTCGGCAAGCCTTCGGAGAGCGAAGGCAGAATAAAAATATCGAACGTGTTCATGATTTCATTCACGTCGTTGCGAAAGCCCAGGAAGTGAATGCGATCTGACCAGCCGCGCGCTCCGACTTCGGCTTCCAGCTCTTTACGCAGCGAGCCGTCGCCCACGAACACAAAGTCGAGTTTGGGATGCTGCTCCACCATTTGCAAAGCCGCTTTCTGTAAATATGCGACGCCTTTGTACGGTTCTGCGCGCGCGACCGTGCCGACCACGATGCGATCCGAAGGAATATTTAAAATGCTGCGCTTGTCCACCGAGCCATTGCGGCGCGCAAATTTTTTCAGATCGACGCCGTAGGGAATGTAGGCGATTTTCTCCGCGGGAATGCCGCGGCGCTGCACGAGTGATTGCTTGATTTCTTGCGACACCGCGACGATACGGCTCACGCGCTTCATCGCAAACTTGTACGCGATGATGTGGCGATTGCCGGTGCGCAAAATATCATTCTCGCCGTGCGACACGGTTTCCCATGAAATCACCGGCGGCTTGCCCGCGATTTGCGCGGCCATCGCCCCCACCAAATCCGCGAGCAGCAACGTCGTTTGCACCACGTCGATCTCGCACTCTTTGATCAAACGCGCGACCGTGAGAATCAGCGAGAGATCGAACTTGTTGCGCTTCTGGCAGACGATGACGTTGACGCCGAGCGCTTCGAAATCTTTCTGCAACGGACCGCCCTGGCCGATGCTGCATACGATGATGTTGTAGCGCTTCTTGTCGAGGGTTTTCACCAGCTCGAGCAGTTTCTTTTCAGCGCCGCCAATGGCAAGGCCATTGACGACTTGCAGGAGGTTAATTCGTTCGGCCATTTTCATGATACTTTCGCAAAACGCTCTCACAGATTTCCGACCACGCGCGGGCTTTGTGCGCCCACGTGTGTTGCGCGGCAATGGTTCGATACGCTTCGGCGCCCACGCGTTGGCGCAGCTCGGCGTCATCAATCAAACGTGCGAGCTTACGGCTGTAATCCGCATTGTCACCGGGATTGGAAAGAAAACCGTTCACGCCGTCATTTATAATTTCTTGAATCTGCCCCAAACGCGAGCTCAGCACGGGTTTGCCGCACGCCATGTATTCATAAATCTTCACGGGCGAATAATAGAAAAATTCCAGCGGCGGATACGGCGCGAGCACGATGTCCATTGCAGCGACGTGTTTGCCCACTTCGTCGTGCGCCACGTGGCCCGTGAGAATTACACGTTGCGCAAGATCGTTCTCCGCCACGAACTTTTGCAATTGCGGTTTCATTGCGCCGCCGTCGCCGACCATCAAAAACTTTACGGAAGCATTCACCGCGATTGCGGCTTTGATGAGCGCAATCAGATTGTCCACGCCATGCCAGAAATGAAATGAGCCGATGAAACCAATGACGACAGCTTCTTGCAAGTTGTACTTCGCGCGCACTTCCGCGCCGGAAAGATTGGGATTGAACTTCGACAAGTCTGCGCCATTCGAAATGACGTGCATGCGCTCCTTAGTCACGCCGTGGGTTTGAAAATAATCCGCGAGCTTGTTGGAGACCGTGATGCACGCATCGGCGTTACGAATATTGTACATTTCGATGGACTCGAGCACGTTCAGCATGCGCCAGTATTTCGAATAGAACGTGCGAAATTCATAAGCTTCCGGACTATCCACTTCCAGCACCACGGGCAGTCGTTGTTGCTTCGCGAGCTTGATCGCGGAGAACAGGTACAAATCCAAACGCGCGATGATCAAATCCGGCCGGTCTTGCGCGATGATCCGTTTTTCTTCGCGCAGGTAGCGCAAGTTTGAAAGAAGTTGATTCGGCTCGTGTACGAAGCGGCTGAGATGGCGCGCGATAAGTCGGCGCGGCGGCGATTGCACGCGAATCTCGCTATGGCCGTTCGCGCTGGGCTGATCTTTTCTCCAATAAATCTTGACCTCGTGGCCGCACGTGCGCAAGGCCTCCATCAGTTTGAGGCCTTTGATGGTCGAGCCAATCGAAGCGCCGTAGAGGTCGTAAAGATAATTGAAGTAGGCGATTTTCACTGCGTTGCTCTTTTAATTTATATCGTGTCACAGGAGGAATCTTTTTCGGCACTTGAGAGACAGCTTAACTGAGAATTGTGCCGAGCACTAGAAAAGTTCCCTACGGGATGACAGTGGGAGAAAAGGTCGCGCGTTGCGTTCGGCGATGCGTTGCCGCACGCTTTCGTTCAAGCAACTCTTCATACCAGTCTATCAACTTCACATAATGCTGCTCCGGCGCAAACCACGCTTCGGCTTTCTTGCGCGCCGCTTCGCCAAACGCGCGAATGCGATGCTCGTCGCGATCCAACTCTTCGATGCAGCGTCGCAAGATGAGAGCGTCGCCTGCGGGGAAGAGATAGCCGTCTTTGCTCGGCGAGATCAACTCGGTGATGCCGCCGATGTCCGCGCCGATCACGGGCTTGCCGGTGGCGAATGCTTCGTAAATCACGAGCGGAGAATTTTCATACCATTCGCTCGGCACAACGATGAAGCGCGCGTTTGCAACAATGCGCTTCAACTCTTCGCCGTGTTTCGGGCCGACGAACTCAACATTGAGCTTCATCTCATGCGCGAGCGCTTTGAGCTTGCCCTCTTCCGGGCCACCGCCGACGATCTTCAGCTTCGAGCCTTTGTAATCTTGCACGGCTTGCAGCAAGGTGACGATGCCCTTCTCTCCCGAAAGCCGTCCGAAATAAATAAAATAATCTTGAAAGCTCGGATGAAAAGGATAATCCTCGATCTTGATCGTATAAAACAAATGGCGAATGCGCTCCTGTGCAACGCCGCCTTCGGCCAGCTTTTGCCCCATGAACGTGCTCGGCACGTGAAAGAGATCGATGTGGTCGTACCACTTCATCCATTTGTGAATGTAGCTTTCGAGCGCAATGAGCGCACTCGCCGCGCGCGAGTCTTGATGGCACTTTTCAATGATCGGATGAAAGAATTTTCCGCCGAGGCACTTCTCGCACACGCGGCGCTCACGATCGACAAACAAACGATAGTTCGGGCACACCAGCTTATATTGATGCACGGTTTGAATGATCGGAATGCCGAACTTTTTGATGCCGAGCAGAATCGAAGGCGAAAGCTGATGGTCGATCATGTGCAAGTGCGCAACTTCGGGCCGCGTTTCGGCAATGAGTTTTTCAATGCGCGCCCGTGCTTGCGGTGAATAGATGATGCGGCCCGCAGCCTTCGGCGCGTTGGCAAGGCGATGCGCAAACGAGCCGTTGAACTCGATGTTCTCGACAAAGTGTGCGGCGTACGGCGTCTCAAAATTCTCCGCGTGCTGCATGGAGAAAGGAATGACCTCGTGGCCGTGCGCTTCGAGAATTTCTTTCAACTCGAAGTAGTAACGCTCCGCGCCGCCTTTGATGAAGTAGTATTTGTCGACTAAAAGAATTTTCAATGGGTTCGTGTAACGTGTAAAGTGTAACGTGGTCGAACCATGCGCGAACCTAAGAGCGTGTCATTCAGAAGGATCCTTTTGCGTACTGGAGAACCATTTCATTTGGGCTTTGTTTCCAGCGAGTAAAAAGATCCCTTCTGAATGACAAATGAAGAGGAGCAACCCTCCTCCTCGTTGTCATTCTGTAAGAATCTTCCCTAGCGCTTGAGACGTAATTCTTTTTGATAGGTGTGCCGAGTGCAAGGGAAGTTTCTTCCAGAATGACAGCACGAGATGTGGCGCACTCAAATTTACACTACGCGCCCTCGGCTCTCGTCAGCAGCAACTCTCCAAAGCGAAAGCCTTTCACGGCATACAATAAAACGAAATACACGACCGTTGCGCCGGCGAGCACGAGAAGAAAATTATACTCGCGCGCGAACAGGCAGAACGCAATCATGCCCGCGGTGGCGAGCAATGCTTTGGGAATAAAACTGAATTCCAACAAGCGCGTGATGCGAATCATCGCGAACAACAAGCAGAACGCGAGCACCAAGCTTTCGGTTGCCAAAGTCGCGAGCGCCGCGCCGACGAACGAGTATTTCGGAATCAATATCAAATTCAAACTGACGTTCGTAATCAACCCGCCGATTTGCACATACACGAGCTTCTTTTGATGATTCGCCGCAGCAAGCAATGTTGCTAAAAAGATATTCAAGAACAGAATGCCAGAGACCCATGACAAAATTTGTAATGCCGGCGCCGCTTTTTGAAATTCCGCGCCGAACATGAAGACCACGAGATCGTCGGCCAAAACCATCGCGCCCGCAATCAACGGCAGCGCGAGAAACGTCAAGTATTTCAGGCCTTTCGTGAAGATGCGCGCGGCCTCTTCCGAACCCAAAACCGCCTCGCGTGAAAGCGCAGGAAATAATGCCGTCACCAAAATCGTGGGCACTAGATTCGTAAGAGAAAGCAACTTGTAGGCCGCGGCATACAAGCCCACTTCGCTCGCGCTGGTCATGGCCGTAAGCATGAGAATGTCCACGCGATCATAAACGTTGACAAGAAACATTGATAAGCCGAACGGCAATGATCGCTGTAGCAATGTGCGTCCGAATTGCGGCTCGAAAGAAAGTTTGAGCGGAAAGAATTTTTCGTGGATGAAGAGCAAGCTCAAGGCGAGACTCACCACTCCGCCAATGAGGAACACACTGCAAAACCACAACAAGCCATAGCCTTGCACCAACAACGCGATACCAAGCGCCGAAGTGATGATCTTTTCTATAATGAGAATGAGCGTTTCATAGCCCATGCGCTCATACGCGCGAAACACCGCGAAGCTGAGCTGAAAAAACGAACTAAGAATACCGTAGCCGCAGAAAATCACAATGGCCCAACGCGCGTCGTCATTGAGCGAGGGCACGAACCATAACGCGGGTAGAAAGAGCAGCGCAGGCAACAACATTGCGAGTTTCAGACTGAGCGCATTTGCGAACCAGCGTTGTGCCGCGACCGTATCGCGCGCCACTTCGCGCGTGAAGTACGTGTTCAGACCGAGATCATTAAATAAGAACACGAAGTACATCAACACGCCGGCGAGCGAGTACACGCCGAATTGTTCGTCGCCGAGATAGCGCGTCGCGACCGGCACCACGGCGAGCGCGAGCGCCATTTGCAAAAACTGGCCGAGCGAAACCCAGTACGCGTTCTTTTTTAAATTGCCGCTCATGATTCCGGCGTGTAGACCAAAAATTTGCTCAACGCGAGATAGCCGAGATGCCCGAGCTTGAATGCGCGAATGGCATCGTATGGCGAGCACACGATCGGCTCTTCGTGCATGTTGAAGCTGGTATTGACGAGTGCGCGCAAGCCCGTGCGCTTGCGATACTCTTCGATGATACGATAATAACTCGGATTGTCTTTTTTATCGACGAGCTGCGGGCGCGCAGTGCCATCAACATGAACAACTGCCGGACAATGCTTCTTCATTTCCTCCGTGCAGTCGAACGTCATCGTCATAAATTTTGCGGGGAAGAAATTCGGGCCCATGTTGCGATAATAGAGGTCGCGATCTTCCATCAAGCTCACGGGCGCGAAGGGCATGAACTCGGTGCGATTGAGGCGCTTGTTGAGCCAATCGTTGACGGTCGGGTCCGTGGTGTGATACATGATCGAGCGATTGCCGAGCGCGCGCGGGCCGTATTCCATTCTGCCGTTGAAGCGCGCGACCACCGCGTTTTGCGCGAGCAGATCCGCGATCTTGGACTCGATGTCTTCATGATACTCGTAGCGCAAATTCGATTTCTTCAACTCGGCTTCAATCTCTTGATCGGTGTAGCCGGGTCCGAGATACACGTGTTCGAGGCGCGGAATCTCGCGGTAATCCACGCCGAACTTGAGGTCTTTGTATTGCGAGTAGAGCGCGGCGCCGACGCTGAGGCCGCAATCGCCCATGCCGGGGAAGATGAACATGGACGAAACGCCGGGCAGCTCTGCGACCTTTTGATTGATGCGCACGTTCGCAAACACACCGCCCGCGGCTTTCACGTGATTTTCGCCGTCGCCGCCTAGATCGCGCAAGGCCGCGCGCACAAAGCTCGTCACCATGTTCTCGCTGATGTTTTGAATGCCGGCCGCGATGTCTTCTTTCGTATAGCCATTCACGCGGTCGGAGATGACATTGACCAAGCTCGAATAGTCCGTGCGATGCGGATACGCGTGCTGAAATACTTTTTTGGCAAGGTCGTAACTAAAGTCGGTGCGATTGATACTGAAGAGATCGTTGTAAAACTTTTCGGTCTTTTTCGGATCGCCATACGCGGCGAGTCCCGTAATCTTGCCTTCATGGCGATTCGGTTTGAAGCCGAGATACCACGTGATGAAATTATAAAACAAGCCGACGCTGTGATACGAAGGCACGCGCTTCACGAGTTTGAGTTGGCCTTTGCTGCCGATGAAGATGGAGCCGCTGTCGCCGTCGCCTTGCCCGTCGAGCGTGAAGACTTTCGCTTCGCTGTCGCCGCCGGTGTAATAAGCCGAGGCCGCGTGCGCGGTGTGATGATCCACAAGATCGAGCGGAATTTTGTGCAGATCAAACTTGCGCAAAAGCCTTTTCACGCGTTTGATGCGATTCTTGTTATAGAAGTAGGGATAGAGTAAAAAGTAGGGATCCCAACCGGGATGTCGGGTGACCAGGCTCGCAAGAATCCATTTCAAATTTTTTTGCTCGCCGAACAAATCACCGAGCACGTATTTGAGCAGTTCTTTCGGCGGAGCAATGGCCACGGCAATGCGGTCGATATTGGTGCGGTCCGAGCGCGTGGCTTTCAACACTTCCGCGATGCAGCGCTCGGCCGGGCCGTCTTCGCTGTTGCCGTCGTGCAGCTTGATGCGGGAGAGCCGTTCTTCTTCCACGGCGGAGAGAATTTGTCCGTCTTCAATCAATGCTGCGCTGGCGTTGTGGTCATCATAAAATCCGAGAACTCGCATAGTCCTAAAACAACCTCCTCAAAGAGTAACGAATTTCAGCAAAACGATTTCCGACAAAACGATTAAGTGGCTCTCTGATTTTCAGGCACACTGAAAACCGAAGCCCTTTGGGCGGCATACACGGATCAAAATCGCACACCGCAATGCCGCTTCCTCCGTGTGTGTTTTTGATCCGCATTGCAACCAAGACCGGGGTTTTCACACTGAAGAAAGAGCGCACGCGCAAGAAAGCTTCTCGCTTTTCAGCGTGCGTTTTTGATCAGTGTGTAGTTCAAAAAAACCTGCGGAGTTTGAATCTGAGTTTGATTCTGTAATTCGCTTAATAGTCTTGCCGGCCATCGATTTGCTTTTTAATGTGAGTCGAATAGTTGCCGGCGATCTATTTTATAAACGAAAATCGAGTAGCCGAGCAGGGCTTCGGGTTGAAACTGCTTCAGCCAATCATAGGAAGCATTGGGATAGAAGCCGCGAATGTTTTGCAAACACGTGGCGCTGATGGCGATGACGCCGTCGGTCGGAGCGCAGCTTGGCAGCGTGCTTTGATCGAACTCCGGATCGAACGTGTAGCCGTCCACGCCGAGCAGACGATCATAACAAATACCATAGTAGGTTGGATTCGCCGTGCCTGCGTAACTGAATTTGATTTTTTCGATGTTGTGCTCGTCCATGTACTTTTTCAGCGCCGGCAAATCCTGCCCCCAATCAAGATTGGAGTCGAGCATGTATTTGTAGCCGTTGCTCGGCCCGCCTGCCAACTCGTTGAAGTACGCGAGGTGATGCGGATGAATCGCGAGCGCGCTGCCGACGTTCCACATGAGCAATACCGCGAGGGCGATTTGCGCGAAACGACGCTTCATGAACGGTGCGCTCACGAGCTTGCCGATCATCACCATAAAAAAAGGCAGCAACGGCAACACGACGTAGCGATACGCGAAGTCCGGTTTCTGCAAAGTGCCGAGCAGCATCATGACAATGGGAATCAGCAGGAACATCATTTCAAACCAATCTTTTTTTCGAATATAGAACAGCGCGGCAGCGAACAACACGAGCAATGGTATCGGCGTTTTGAACAGAAACGCGGCGAATGGAAAATACCAAAAGCCGTTTGGCGAAGTTTCACCCATCAAAAATTTCAGCCGCCCGACGCCTTGCGTGCCTTCACCGACTTGCGGGGTGAAGCCCATCATCACCGAAAACGCGGTGAAGTAATCGCGTCCGGGAATCGGCACGTTGCGCGCGAGGCTGCTTACGGCTTGCACCGCCGTTTCGCTTTTGGCGAGCGGCGTTTTGTGCAGCAACGCTTCGAGCTTGGCTTGCTCATCGGCATCGCGCACGAGCGGCTCTGCTTGAAAACCGTAATTGGCAAAGATCAAAACGTACACAAACACGATAAACACGACAAGTGTCACACCGCTATACACCAGTCTTCGAAGCCGTTCCCGATGCAAATATCTTTCCACGAATGTAAGCGTGAAAGGAAAGTTTAGCTGCAATGGCTTGAAAATGAGCAGCAGAATGACAATCACAAAATAAATGGGCAGCAAAATGATCGCAGAAAATTTTGCCGTCATCGCCAAACCAAACGCCAGAGCCGCCCACACCAAGCGCAACCACGAAGGCCTTGTTATTACGCGATAGAACGTGTACATCGCAAGAAAGAAGAACAGCGCGAAGCCCACGTCACTGGTGGTGAGTTGTGCGTGTGCGATGAGATTGGGGTTGAATGCGTACAGCAGCGCAGCGACGAAGCTCGGCCATTGACCATAAAGCTCTTTTGTCCACTTGAACACAAGTAAGCCAAGAATGACTCCAAGCGAGACAATCATCAGTCTCGCCCAAAAGAACATTGTGCCAGAATTGTCATTCGTCTCATACAAGAACACTTGCCCGAACTCGATCTCGCGGCTGCGTTGCCATGCATCGTTGTCCGTGTCGAGC
Source organism: bacterium (assembly GCA_037444905.1). Classification (GTDB taxonomy): domain Bacteria; phylum Zhuqueibacterota; class Zhuqueibacteria; order Zhuqueibacterales; family Zhuqueibacteraceae; genus JABWAN01. The sequence goes on from JBBILN010000004.1 coordinate 128,398, forward strand.
TTGAGATCCATGAACAATAACGGCACTGCGGCCCACAACTTGATGAGCGGTGGATTGCTGGGATAGAGTTGAAAGTTGCCGGTCTTCCAATAGGCATAACCAGCAGGCAAATGCCCGACTTCATCCCATGTGGGCGCGTTGTGCGGCATGCTCAACAAACACTGGAGCACAAAAAACAAAAGCAGGAGAGTTACCACGAACCGCTCCTGCCTTGGAGAGAGTTGACGTTCGACTAAGCGCATGGGGATACTAAAGATTTGATTCTAGAAGCTTGCTCTTTGAGCTGCCGGCGCCAAGGTACGGCGTTTTGCAAAACCATTCTGCGATCACAGCGTCCGGCGTATGTTCATCGGGTCTTGGTTGGCAGGCAGCGGAATTTCGTTGCGAGGCATCGGTGCGGCTGCCGTGCGTTTGCGCGCTGCGACGCCGGGCTTGAAGCGGCTCATGCCCGTAATCCAACCGCCGAACATCCACGTGATCATGATAAGCTGATGATTCATGACATTCGGGCCGCTGTTAATGGAGACGATGAAACCGAGAATGCCGGTCATCATGCCGAGACTGAGATTCGAGAAGAGAATATTATTCAGCTTCAATACACGGCGGCCCATCTTGAAGATGCAAAAGACGAAGAACAGAAACGTCAGCGCGCCGCCCACGCCGGTTTCGCAGGTAATAAGCAAATACGAATTGTGCGCGATCTGTGCGAGCTGATAAAGCGGAATCCCCTTGTGCGGATCATATACCTTGCGCGCATACGGCAACGAGACCAAACGATAGCAACCCAATCCGACTCCGACAAGCGCGTGATCTTCCGCCATGCTCATGGCGACGCGGTTCAGCGGCTTGCGAACTTCGGAGGAACTTTGGCGGTCTTCGCCGGTGAATTGCAGCAAGATCGTATCAGCGTATTGCGCGGCGAACACAATGCCCGCGGCCACGAGCAGCAACATGGGCACCATCGCACGCGGGCGCAAGCGGCGCTGAAAAAGCGAATAAATGAACATAATGATCATCGCCCCTGCAAAACTGACCCAGGGGCCGCGGCCATAGGAACCGAGCAGCCCGCCGGCGCCGAAAGCCAGCAATGCAAAATAGATCCAGGCTTTCTTCTTGTCATCGTGGCGTTGAAACACCAACAAGCGCACCACGATCGGCAAAATCATGATGAGGAAATCGCCAAACACACCGGGGTGTTCGAACGTGCCGGCAGCGCGCCAATCATAACCGATCTCTTCGAGAATGCGCAAACCGAGCGGCCCGTACCGCCATTGATACGTGCCGAGCATGGCTTGAAACGCGAAGGTTCCCAACAGCGCATACAATGCGGCTTTCATCCGCGCCGGCGTATTGGTATAGTTCGCGATGCAAACAAAGAGCAAAAAACCGCGGAAGAAACGTGTCCATTCGCTGATGGCCCAGCCGGTATTGACCGCAGTGAAGCATGTCACCAGCGTCCAACCGAGGAAGAGTGCGATGGCGACGCTGATACCGGGAAAGCTCCAACGGAAATTTTTTTCCGGCGCGAAGAGCGATAAGGCCAGCAATGCGAGCATGGGAAAATCCATGAGCATGAGGCCGTTGAAATGATAGAATATGAATGCGCTCTGCAGCGGCGTAAATACAATGGTCAAAACCAGCAGAAATTTACGCCGGTCTTGAAGCACGGCCAAGCCGATGGCGGCGATAATCGCGACCAAGCCGAACAGAGCTAATTTTGAGGGATCCATGTTGTGCTCTCAAAATTCAATCAGTCGAGGTGAAAAAAGGCGCCGGCGCTTTGATGAAACCGGCGCGGTACGCCAGCCGATACACCGCATGCGCCGCGAGGATAATCATATACGGCTCCACCGGCATGCGATAGCGCGCTTTGGTTTGAAAAAAGGAATAGATCAACGCGGTCGAGAGAATCATAAACAAGAGCAAACTGGCTTCGCGCCAACGGCCTTTGAGCATGAAAAGGCCGAGGCAAAAAAACAGCAAAACCGGCGTGAACACGGCCGCACTTAATAGCACCGACCACGACGCGGTGAATTCATTCTGCGAATAGAAGCGGTCGGGCATCGGATTCCAAAAATGCACCAACTCTGCGAAATAGCGCGCGAAGAAGGCCTTCGCATCTTTGGTGAGGAGCGCGAGCAAGTTATCAAAGAAAGATTGCTCTTGCACTGCCGCGGCGTTGATCGAAGCCCGCAATTTCGCGCGCACGTTTTCACCCGTATTGCCCATTGCCATTGCCACGCCTTGACCCACTTTGCCGTTTTCAATCGTATACAGCAGAATTTTGCCCGCCGGTTGTCGCCATGCGAGATAGCCATTGGCATCGAGCGCGGGACGGTCCAGGCGCAAGGCAATTCCTCCTTCTTTCACGCCGCGGGCTTCGGCGGTTTTTCCCCAACGTAACGTGATGCTGTCTGCATGCGCCGCCTCTCGATAGACTGCGAGGTGATCCCAAGCATTGTCCTTTGCGGAATTGTGCAATGCGCCTTCTTGAATTAAAAATTCCGGAGGGGCTTGCCAGCCCGAACCGAGCTGTTCACGGTCAAAGTTGTCTTGCGAGGCAAGCGCTGTTGTGCCATTGCTCAAAGGCGCGTTGGCCGCGGCCGCGAGCGGATGCAAATTTACTCCCTCCGGAATCTTCTTTTGGAATACTGCAAATTCCTCAATTGCATTGGGCAAACTGCTGCGCAACATGACACCGGCATATTGCGCCGCGCTATTGCCGAATGCCTTTGTCGAATCACTCAAACGGCCGTCGAATGCGCCGTTGTAGTAGAAATCGAAATGATGGCCGCTGGAATCACTCGAGGTCACCACTGCCAGCTCATCGCCGGCCACGGGCAAACTCTCGACAATTTTCTCATCTAAAAACTCTTCCGTCTCGCCGAGGTATTTTTCCGCGGCGGCGGACACGGGCGTAATCTTGCCGAAGATGAGATAGTTGCGCACGGTCCACGGGGCGAGCGTGAGCATCGTCGTCATCACAATCGCCGCAGTCGCAACCATCTTCTGTTTCAGCTCTCCTTTGCAAACGAACATCGTCCACAATGCCAGAAACGGATAGAACGAGAAGACCACCGGACGGCCGAGACACGCGAGGCCGAACATCAAGCTCGCCATGATGATCAAGCCCAGCTTTCTCTCTTCCTGCCAACGCAAACAATACCAAACACCCAATGCCAGCAGCAACGTGAATATATTTTCGACGTAGAGCAAGCCCGTCAAGAAAACCAAATGCGGAAAGACCGCAGAGAAATAGCCCGCGAAAAGCGCCGTGGTTTGATTAAAAAGCCGCAAAGCAATTTTGTAGATTAACACACAAAGCCCTGCGCCGAGAAGCGCTTCGACAATGCGCACCGCGAGAAAACTCGGGCCGAAGATGAAATAAATCGCAGCGAGAAACATTGGATACAACGGCGGCAAGGCGTACTCTTTTTGAAAGAACTGGCTGAACTCATAGCCCTCGCCGAAACCTTCACCGGCGATGATCGCCTTCGCGGCTTTGTCGTAATGCACCGTATCGAAGTAGTAGTGGCGATCTTCCAACGTGAGCACAAACGCAACGCGCACGACGAGCGCAACCGCAAAAAGAAGCGGCGTTCCTTTTTTTGCAAGCCAGTCCAGCATCACTCAACTTTCCATGCCATGCCGCCCTCTGCTCTTGTCATTCTGCAAGAACCTTCCCTGGTTCTCGCGACAAAGCTCATTGCGAATTGTCTCAAGCGCGGGGGAAAATCCTTCAGGATGACAGGTTGGGGAGGCGATCTATTCGTTCTTGTTTTTCTTTTCCAACTGCTGCACCATGTCGCGCAGCAAACCGACTTCCTGCACGAGCGTTTTGTTTTGCTCGGTCAATTGCGAGATAACCACGGTGAGATGGAGAAACATCACCATCGCGCAAAACGCGGCAATGATGAACAACGCCGAGGGCGCATAGTAGACGCCCAACACCGCCGCGACTTTTTCCAACAGATCGCGCCACACCGAGAGCACGATCAAAATAATTGCCGACGCGAACCAAAGCAGCGAGTATTTCTCCAATACTTTGCGTTTGCGGATCAACTCGAAGATCACCGCGGCAATCGCCAGACTGCCGAGCACGGCGAAAATTTGAATGCGAAACGCCATCATGCTTGCGCTCCCACTTGCCGATAAACTTTGAACACGTCCACTGTGATAGCGAGCAACACTTTGATCATGTAATAAATCGCGCCCCAAGTGCCGATCGATGATTCGCCGGAATGGCGCGGACGCATCTTTACGGCGCGCTCTTGAATGCGAAAACCCGTGCGGCCGAGAATGACGACGACTTCGGGCTCGGGATAGTCCGTCGGATAATAGCGGCTTAAAAACTCTATCGCGCGGCGATTGTAAGCGCGAAAGCCGGAAGTGTTGTCCGTTACGCGTTGGCCGATCAACAAAGAGTTCACTGCGGTGAAAACGATCATGCCCAAACGCCGCGCGAACGGCGTGCGATAATGGCGTTCGCCGATATAGCGCGAGCCGATGCAGAGATCCGCTTCATTGCGATTGAGCACGTCGAGCAGAATCGGCAGTTCGCTCGGAATGTGTTGGCCGTCGCCGTCGATTTGAATCGCAACCTCGTAGCCGTTGTCGCGCGCGAACTTGAAACCGGTTTGCACCGCGCCGCCGATGCCGAGATTGATGGGCAAACGCACTACACGCGCGCCGTGCGCTTGCGCGACTTCGGTCGTGCGGTCGAGCGAGCCGTCATCAATCACGAGAATATCGAGCGGCAGTGCCGTGCTTTTAATCTCATCGACCACGCTGCCGATATTCTCGGCTTCATTGTATGCGGGAATGATGACGAGAATTTTGGATTGAGGGTTCAAGCGTCCTTCGCAACCTTCGATGTCTGTCATACAGAAAGAAGTATTTCTCCTCTTGCATGTCATTCTGGAAGAACCTTCCTAGTGCGCACGACAAACCCCTTTTGCAAAGTGTGCCGAGTGCGAGGGCAGTTTCTTGCAGAATGACGGAGAGAGTGTGGTCTCCTGAATGACAAAGTTTTTTTTAACTGTGCTATCAATCCGTGAAGCCGCAATTCAACCTTCACCGCAGCGCAGGCATTGCAACGTTTGCCAGCTCGCGCTCGCCGTTCACGAGGCGACGGAATAAACGTTCATACTGTTCCGTGATGCGATCCCACGTGTAATTCGCTTTGATGCGCTCCACCGCGAGTTTGCGATAGCGCTCAACCGCTGTGGCTTGATCGAGCAGAAGCTGCATCTTTGCGCGCAAATCATCGGCGTCACGCGTGCTAAAATATAAACCCGCATCGCTGAGCACTTCGCGATGCTCGGGCACGTCGTTCGCCAAGACGCAATTGCCGTGACCCATCGACTCAATCAACGCCGGATGCGTGCCGCCGACTTCCGTGGCTTGAATGTAAAAATAGGCGTGTGATTGAAATTCGCGATAGCCTGAGCCGAACACATAGCCGGTAAAAATGATGCGCGGGTCTTTCGTGCTCTTGAGCTGTTGAATGTATTCCGCATTGTACGGCGCATCGCCGACGATGACGAGCGGCACATCGGTTTTAACTTGTTCATAAGCCTTCACCACGAGGTGCGCATTGTTCTCCGGCTCCAAACGGCTGACGTAGAGCACATACTTGCGCGGTTCGAGTTTGAAGCGGTCGAGCACTTCATGGGTATGCACGCGCTCAATCGGCGCGCCGTAGGGAATGAAGGTCGAACGCTTGCCGTACTTTTGCAAATAATATTTCTCGATGTCGCGCGCGTCGGTGACGACTTCGTTGGGCGTGAAGATCGCGATGCGCTCCGACATTTTATAAAACGCTTTGCCGAGCGCGTTCCACTTCGCGCGTTTCCATTCGAGGCCGTCCACATTCAGCGCAACTTTCTGGCCTGCCAGTCGCGGGATCCATGCGAACGAGCTGTTGGCGCTGTTGCAAACCAACACCGCATCGTAAGGCTCTTTCAGCGCATGCACGGCGCAGAGAAACGTGTGTGCGACGGTATCAAAATATTTGTGCGCAATCGTCGGCAGAATGACGAGCCGCACGCCTTTATAATATCCGCCGGTATATTTGATGTTGTTCGAACGACCGTACACAGTGACCTCATGCCCGCGCTCGACCAAACGCGGCGCAAGTTCTTCCGCAAAGGTTTCGAAACCGCCGTAGTTCGCGGGAATGCCGCGAATGCCCATGATTGCAATCTTCATTCGTCGATCAAGTATTGATGTTTTTTTATGTATCAATCGGACTGTCATCCTGTACGGACCTTCCCTCGTGCTCAGCTCTCTTCCAAGTGCGAGGGACGGTTCCTGCAGAAGTACCGTTTATCAAGTAGCTACTTCGCCGCGCCCAGCGCCTCGCGCAAGCGGCGCAGGTCCACGGCATTGATCTCTTTGCTCAACCACAGCAGCGCGAAGTAAATGCCGGTGAGCGCAATTGCTTTCACGATGAAGTCGATTGAAATGAATTCCACGCTCTTCGCGAGCGCATAAACGCCGAGCGCAATGCCGAGCATGCGCGGTATCGACCAGGAAAACAACAGCGGTTTCACCTCGCGTCGAATATGCCATAGTGCAAGCACTGCACCGCATCCACCAACAAGACTCGTCGCCATCGCGCCGCCCATTAACTGATAGCGCGGCACAAGCACAATGTTCAAGACCACGTCCACGGCAACCAACACAAGCACCATCACAAAACAAGCCGCCATGCGATTACGCGCAATCATGATCGTGTTGATCACGGCCATCAACGTTACGCCCGACAGGCCTGCCGTCAACAAACTCAGCACCGGAGCGGCCCCGACGAACTCTTTGCCGAAAAAGAGCGCGATCAACTCATTCGCCGTAAGCGCGACGATCACGATTGCGAGCGTCAAAAAAATGAGCAGATAACGCAGCGTGTCTTGCGTCAACTCCGTGGCGCGCTTTTCATCCTGCAGCGCAATCGCGCGCGAAAGCGAAGGCAAGAGCACGGCGGAGATGGCGATGGACATGAAGTACGAGAGCTTTGCAAGCACCGCAGCGGAGACGTATAAACCGACTTCTTCCGCAGAAAGAAAATATTTTATGAACCACAGATCGAGGGCAAAGAACGCATTTAATCCTACGAAGTAAAGCACATTCTGCGCAGCCCATGCGCCGTAGCGCAGGGGTTGTGTTTCAACGCGCTCTTTCGTCGGGCGATAGAACATCAATGCGAGCAGCAACGCCGCAGCGGAGGCAATCATATTTCCAATGAGCGCGCCTTGCACGGAAAAACCGAGCCACACGAGCAGGAGTATCGCCGCAACGCGCGACAGCGAATAGGTGATGCCGAGCCGGGTGTATTGCGCGAAGCGGTGCAATCCGTTCTGCACGCCGAGAAAATATTTGTACAAACCATACACGATGATGTCAAAACCCGCAATGCGCAGCAAAGGCGTCAAACTCGGATCACGAAACCATTGTGCCAGCAGCGGCGCGGATAATTCAAATGCGGCAAACACGAGCACGGTGTAGAGCATTTGCCAGCGCAAAGTTTGCTTGACAAGCTGCGCCATGGCTTCCGGCCGCTCGCCGCCGAATTTTTGCATCACTTCCGGAATGCCGGTGATCACAAAGAGTTCGACGACCACGAGCACGGACATCACCAAGCCGAAGCTGCCATACTCTGCCACGCCCAATAAACGCGCAAGCCCAAAGTTCACGGCCAAGCCCGAAGCGAGAAAGATCACCTGGCTGCACATGAGCAAAATTGTGGCGCGAACGACTTTCATGCCGACTTTCTTTCCACCAGCGGCAACTCTTCCGGCGTTTTCATCTTCGCCCACATGTCATCCATGAGCTTCATCGCCTCAAGTCCTTCCGCAGCGGAAACCGGCTCGGTTTCATTCAACAAAATGCTGCGATAGAACAAGCCGATCAAACGCTCCGTGCCTTCGAACAAATATCTTTGGCTTTTGAACATCGCGAAGAGATTGCGCCACGCGGCGCGGCGCATGGCTTTGCCGCTTTTGAAGCCGTTCAAGCTGCGATTGAGCATGCGCGGCAAGGGGCCGATCTCTTGATCGAGCAAAACCGCTTTGTTCAAAAAGTCGATCTTCATTGAGCCTTTTGTGCCGAACACGTTGACGTATTGATAGCGCGGCGAAGTCGAAAGCGAGAGCGAGATCATGCCCACGCATTGCTCGTTTTGCAAAAAGATTTTCAGCTCATCATTTTCCAATCCGGCGATGTTGCCTGAGTTGCTCATGGCAACCTCTTTCACGCGGCTCTTCGGCATGAAATCCGTGAGCACGTACAGCGCATGCGGCATGAAATCTTGATACACCGAGCCGGGCAAATTCATGCCCCAATAATTTTTCGGATCGAACGGCAGCACTGAGCCGAATTGCGTGCCGTACCAACTTTCCACGAAAGAAATGTTGCCGAGCAAGCCGCGGCCAACGATCGCGCGGGCTTCGAGCATCACGCCGTCATAAAGATGATTATGCACCACGCCGAGCTTCACGCCATGTTCCTTCGCGACGCTCATCATCTCGCGCGCTTGCGCGGCGTCAACGGACATGGGTTTCTCAACAAGCACGTGACAGCCTTTTTGCATCGCGAAACGCGCGACCGGCGCATGAAACTGCGGCGGCGTGAGAATATGCACGACCTCAGGCTTCTCTTTCTCGATCATCTCGCGATAGTCGAGAAACTTCTTTGCAATGCCAAAGCGGGTTGCCACATCGTTCAGCGCGTTTTCTTTCGGATCGGCGAGCAAAATCTCGCCGGCGTTTTTCATGTCTTTGATGATGTCGATATGCACCGAGGAGATATTGCCGCAGCCGATGATGCCCACGCGCAATTTCTTTTCGGAAGGAATGACGACGTTGCCCGCGGCCAAACCGTGCGACCGTTTCGGCAAACGCTTTTCGCGTTGCCACTTCGCCGTGCGCTCCAAACTTTCCTGAAAACTCACATACGGCTGCGCACCGAACACACGCTTGAATTTCTCGTTCGAATAATTGATCGAGGTGCAATAGAGTTTGAGATGCAGATCGCTCAACGGCGGTTTCTTGCCGCCGGTTTTGAACAATTGTTTGAGCGTGAATTTTGCAAAGCTCATCACCCAACGCGGCACGGCAATCACGCCAACGTTGGGATTGATGCGGCTGCGGAGATATTTGATCCACTCTTTGCGCGTGAGTGATTCGTCTTCGGTTAGATTAAAACACTCGCCGACAGCATTCTCCATTTGCAACGAACGCACAATCGCATCCGCGACATTCTCGACATAACTCAGCGGCAGCCTTGTGCGCGAGTTGCCGATGAGAATGGTTTTCTCTTCGCCCAAACCGAGGCCGGTCGTTGCGGGAAAGAGGCTGCCGCCGGGGCCGTAAATCGCGCCGGGGCGGAAGATGACGCACGGCAGCGCGTGCTCTTTCACATATTGCCACACCAACTTTTCTGCGGCAATCTTCGACTTCGCATAAAACGCGGCGTGCGCGTCTTCTTCATACGGCATGTCTTCCGTGAAGACCGGCTTCGCGCTCATGTTGGCGTGCGCATAAACACTGGCCGAGCTGATGAACACGAAGCGTTTGACTTTATGCTGGCGCGACTCTTCGAGCAACACTTGCGTGGAATGCACGTTGGTCGCATAGAAATCATCCCAACTGCCGCCGAACGTGGCCGCAGCGTGAATGACATAATCGGCCTCGGCAACCGCGGCGGCGAGACATGCTTCATCGCGCACGTCTCCGGAAATGAGCGACACGCCGGGCTGTTGCAAATGCGCGGGCAATTTCGTGCGCCGCGCCAATGCCGTGACGTGATAGCCTTCAGCGAGCAAGCGCTCCACCAACGCGCGCCCGACAAAGCCCGCGCCGCCGGTGATGAAAACCGTGGGAGTGTTGCGAGATATGAGTTTCATTTGATTCAAAGAGTATAACTTCGCTCTATTCTCGTTTTCTTGCTTGACATCGCACCGCAAGATTCGTATTCTTGCCGCGAAAGTATTTTAAAAAGGAGTAGCGCAATGAACACACAAATCGTTACCGTCGAAGACGCGCAAGCACGCCTTGTTGAGTTGTTGAATCTTGCGCAAGCCGGCAACGAAATCATCATCGCGCAAGGCGATCAACCGGTGGCGCGTTTAGTAGCCATTGCCGAATCAAAACCCAAACGCCGCATCGCGGGATTGGATCGAGGGAAAATTTGGATGAGTGATGATTTCGATGCGCCGTTGTTTTAACTATAAAAAATTATTCCTTGACTATCCGAAAGGGCTTTCTATATTTGCCCTTGTCTTCCCCCCTTTGGGACCCCGAGTTCCATTGGCCCCGCATGCCTGAGCATGCGGGTTTTTTATTTTATAAAGACCTCTCCCGCCATGAGCAGAGTCAAATTTTTCATCGACGGTTTTAACGTCTACCACGCTCTGCAGCGCGAACCCCAATTCCATCGTTACAAGTGGCTCGACTATTCCAGACTGGCAAGCCTGTTCGTTCGCCGCACGGATCGGATCGTTGAAGTTTTATACTTCACCGCATTGGCGAGTTGGGACGTTCAAAAAGTCAATCGCCATAAAATTTTGCTCGCAGCTCTCAGGCACAAGGGCGTAAAAATCGTTTTAGGCCAGTTTCAGAGAGTCGAGAAATATTGTCAGCAATGCCATCGGCGCTATCAGACCTTTGAGGAGAAGAAGACGGATGTTAACATTGCCGTCGAAATCATGAAAGCGGCGGCGCGAGACGAATTTGATACGGCCATCATCGTATCCGGCGATAGTGATTTAGTGCCGGTCGTTGAAGCCATCAAATCACTTTTTCCTGCCAAGCGCATCGGCGTCATCATCCCGATCAACGGCAGAGCCGAATCGCTCAAACAAGCTTGCGATTTCCACATGAAGATGAAAGAGAAACATTTGATCGCGAGTGTTTTCCCCAATGAAATCGAGCTTTCGAGCGGCGTCAAGATTTTGCGCCCACCTTCTTGGACATGATTGGCCAGGGTCACTCAATCTCTGTTTTGCTCTACTTTTTCTCCCACCTAAAAACCTGCATCGTCCTCTTCTCATCTTCCCACACGCGCGTCATATTGCTCTTCACAAACTGCGCGATCTCGGTTGGAACGTATTGGCTGCGTTCGAAACGATAGGTATCGACCACGAACAATGCTTCGTCGTGTTGCGCGAGCATGTGTTGCAACTGATCATGGATTTCCTCTTGCCTTCTTCGTTTTTCGGTTTAATTTAAACCACTCGCACACATACATCGAAGCACAAACTCGAATTCGACAAAAGCAGGAGTTGAACTATGGCTACGGCGATCAGCATTCCCGATCAACTATTCCCTCGTATCTTTGCTGCCGCGAAGAAAAAAGGTTTTGCTAAACCCGACGATTTTGCGGCACATCTCATCGAAGAGAAGCTGCTCGAAATGGAAGAACAAGAGAAAATTTTTGCCATCACGGACAAGGTTCGCACAGCGCTGGAAGCTAAAGGCATTAGCGAAGAAGAAACCCTGGCCGATTTCGAAAAATTTCGGGAGCATCTCTATCATGAGCGTAGCCAGGGAAACCATCGCGGTTGACGCCAATTCGCTGCTCTCCGCTCTTCGTGGAGGCCGAGTCCGAACCGTGCTCTTTTCGGGAAAATTCTTTTTCCTCACCACTGAATTTACGACGTGGGAAGTGAAGAAATACATTCTCTTGCTTGCAAAAGAGTCGGATGTTCCCGAAAGCGATTTGTTCTACGCTTTCGACCACTTCCCGATCACGGCCATTCCGCCTCGTGTTTATGATGAGAAGCGCTCGCAAGCTGAAGGACTCATTGCTCGCCGTGATCCAAAGGACGTTGAAATTCTGGCGCCGGCTTTAAAACACGAAGTGTCACTTTGGACGAATGACAAAGACTTCAACAACATAACTGGACTTCAAATTTTCACAACTGCCGATATGTTGGAGAAGTTAGCAGCCCTCACCTCAAAAACGATTTAATTCTATCATCTCTCCCACCTATAAACCTGCATCGTTTTCTTCTCATCCTCCCACACGCGCGTCATGTTGGTCTTCACAAACTGCGCGATCTCGGTCGGCACGTATTGGCTGCGTTCGAAGCGATAGGTATCGACCACGAATAGCGCCTCGTGATATTGCGCGAGGACGTGTTGCAGCTCTTCAAAATTCGTGATGGCTTCCGCGCCGGAGTAATAATCGCGCGGCTTGCCCTTGAGCACGCCGGGCTGCCAATCAAGCGTCGCATCCGTGTTTGCGTTGTTGAGGTTGTAATCCACTTTGCCGAGATAATGGTGCAGCGTGAGCGGCAACGTGGACACGAGCACTTGTTCATTCGTGGCGTGCGCTTGCACATAAGCCGCGGCTTCGCGCCAATCATCGTAATCAACTGCTCCGTTGTTGCCCGCGGTTCCCATGAACGGCAGCTTGAGCGCATAGCGAAACCAAATCGTGAGCGGCAGCCAGCCAAACATCATTCCCACGAGCAGGTATTGCTTCACACGCGGCGTGAAGAGCTTCTTCATACTTTGCCAAACACTTTGCACACGATGCTTTTCATCTTGATAAAGATTGTGCAGCGCATACGCAGCGAGCATAATGAAGAAGGGATAAACTTGAAAAATGTAGTTCGGCACTTTGTATGCGAATGCGAACGAGTGCAGCAACACAGGCACGGCGAAATTGCAGCACACAAAGAACGCAGCTTTGTTCGCCCGCGTGATCATATGCACGCAACCGAGCAGGAAAAACGCCGCGAGTGGGAACTGGCTGCTCTCGGTTAAAAAGTAGTAGTAGTAATGCGAGTCTTGCACATACGCATAATTCGCCCAACTCGGTTGAAAGCTCACGGCGCGTTGCACGAAACCGAGTGCATCGAAAAAGATAAAACCGATGACTGCGCCCGCGAATGCAATGCCTAGCGCGAAACCGTATTTCGAAGTGACAGTTGTACGCATGCCGTTCGTAAACAAAATCACGCCCGTCATGCCCGCGATGAAAGCAAGTACGCTCGCGGCAATAATGCCTGTGAGTTCATGCACCTGGAAAGAGATCGCGAGCACAACCGCGCTCCCAATGAGCCACGGCCAGCGAATGCCTTCGAGCGCGAAGTACGAACGAATACTCGTGAGCCAATTCCGTCCGTTCGAATCGAGAAATCGCGTTGCGCCTTCGAAGCCCTTGTAGAAAGCATACGCGCCGAGGAGGTAGAGCAATTGAAACAGCGTGTACATGCGCGCAAGGCGCGACCAGCCAATGCAGAGGTGCGAGAACGTAAGCAGAAACGCCGAAAGCAAACCGACGTTGCGTCCGAATAGATCGCGCGCGATAAAGAAGACTGCGAGGACCGCGAGCACGCCGAATACCGCACTCGGAAAGCGCGCGCCAAATTCATTCGCACCAAATACACGAAACGAGAGCGCAACCGATTCCGCGTAGAGCATCGCGCGCTGATTCAAATTGCCCGAAGGAAAACGCGGTTCTTCGCCGGCAACAATGGATTTGCCCGCGTAAACGAAATTGAGTTCATCCACCCAAAAACTGGGCACGCCCAATTGCGCGAAACGCAAGTGCGCGGCTGCGGCGATAATCACAACGAGCGCGAGAGCGGTTGTGAGAGTGAGGCGTTTGTTGTCGTTCGATTCGTTCAATGCGGTTCTTCTCTATGAACACTTTTGGGCGCTTCGCCGTCAAGTGTGCATGCTCCTCATCATGTTACTGGAAGAACCCTCCCTCAGACTTGAGACACAACTCAAAACCAGCCGTCTTCCGAGCACTGGGGAAGCTTCTTACAGAATGACATTCAGGATTGGTGCGCGCGATAAAGCGTTTCAATCTTCTCAATCAACCCTTCCCACGAAAATCGCGGCAAATCTTTCTTGACATTTTCGCGGAAGCGGGGTTCCAAATTTTCGCGATAGTATTGCACAACTTTTTCGGCGACGGCGTTCGCGTCTTTTGCGGGAACGATGAAGCCGGTTTCGCCGTCGCGCACGACTTCGGGCAGCGCGCCGACATTCGAAACAATCACGGGCATGTTCAAACCGAACGCGAGTTGCACCAGCCCGCTGCCGGTGGCGGAGGTATAGGGCATCACCAGCAAATCCGCGGCGGCGAAATAAAACGGAATCTCTTCATTCGCGACATATTGATCGAGCACGGTGACGTGTTGCTCAATGCCGAGCTGTTTGATCAACGCGAGATACTCTTCTTTGCCCTCCCAAAATTCGCCGACGACGAGCAGATGCGTTTGCACCTTTTGCAAAATTGCGGGCATGGCTTCGAGCGCGTAGCGCAGACCTTTGTATGGCCGCACGAAACCGAAGAACAGAATCGTGTTCCCGTTCAGGCCGAGCTTTCGCCGCGCGGCTTCTTTTGAAATGCCCTCTTGCTGAAACACATCGTAACTGGGATGAAAGGCGCGTGCGGTGGGCGCGTGCGGCAAAATCCTTTTGAGATTCGCTTCATCCTCTTGCGAATGAACAAGGAAGAGATCGCCGCGTTGGAGCACGAGCGCAGTGCAAAGCTGCGCGATACGGCTCGACTCGTGCGCGACGACGTTGTGGCAAATGAACAAAAGCTTGCCCGGCAAATGCCGTTTGATGCGCTTGCCGAGATATAAAAAATGCGGCGTCCAAAAATAAACCCACCAGGGCAGAATCACGAGATCGGGTTGAAACTGCTTCAGGCCTTGCCAGGCTTGCGCCCACGTGCGCGGGCTCAACGAATCCAAAATTTGTTCCGCGCCCTCTTCGCGCAACGCCGCAGCGCTCACGTCTTTATCGCCTTTGCCGGGATACAGCCACTCGGGATATTGGCGTTTGAAGCTGTAGAATTTTACTTCATGGCGCGTTTTGAGATGGCGATACAACAACGTGGTGTAGTGCGCGATGCCGCCCTTGAACGGATACGAAGGCCCGAGCAAACCGATCTTCATGTGACCTCGAACGGCTCCTTCCCGCAAAAGCCGTTGCTCTCTTGCTGCAATGCTTGCAGCTCGAGCTTCTTGATGCGATACAACGAATCTTCGATCAAACGGCGATTGCCGCCGATGAGATCGGCCACGAGTCCGATCATCGCAATTTGAAAACCGACGATCATCAACACCGCGGAGAGAATCAGGGATTGAATGTGGCCGCCGCCGTCGCCGGTAAAAAAGTAATAGAGAAAACGCGCGGCGAGCAATGCGCCCGGCGTGAAGATGATCGCGCCCGTCCATGCGAACGTTTTCATCGGCTCGTACATCGCGTAGATGCGGAAGATCGTGCCGATGCTGCGCTTGATATACGCGGGGATGCTTTTGAACAAACGCGACTCGCGCAGCTTGCCGTTCGTGCTGATCATCACATGCCCGAGCGCGATGTTCTTCTTGCCCGCTTGAATGATGGTTTCGAGCGTGTAGGTGAAGCGCGAGATTACGTTCATGCGCAGCGCGGCCTCGCGGCTGTATGCGCGAAAGCCGCTCGTGGCATCGGGCACGTTCGTTTCGGAAACGTGACGCACCACCCAGCTTCCGATTTTTTGCAACCGTTTTTTGAGCGGCGAGAAATGCGCGATGTTTTCCACTTGCCGATCGCCGACCACCATATCCGCCTTGCGATCGAGAATCGGGCGCACGAGTTTTTCAATGTCCGCGCCGCGATATTGATTGTCGCCGTCGGTGTTGACGATGAGGTCCGCGCCCAGCTTGAGGCACGCATCGAGGCCGGCCATGAAGGCTTCGGCAAGCCCTTTGCGATTGGTGAGGCGCACGATGTGATGCACGCCGTGCGCGCGCGCGACTTCGACCGTGCGATCGGTGCTGCCGTCGTCGATCACGAGATATTCGATCTCGCTGATGCCGTCGAGATAACGCGGCAGATCGGCCAGCGTTTGCGGCAACGTCTGCTCTTCGTTCAAGCAGGGAATTTGGATGATGAGTTTCACGCGCCGATTACCGTTTCGATGTTATACTCTTTTTGATCGCGGGCGTGCGTATAGATGATCATTTCGCCGATGAGGCCGATGGAGATCATTTGCAGGCCGATGACGAGCAATAACGCGCCGAGCAAAAGCAGCGGGCGGCCCGCGATGCCGCCATAACCGAGAATGCGATACGTGAAGAGATAGCCGTTCATCGCCAAGCCTGCAACGGTGAAGATCATGCCGAAGAACCCGAGAAAGTGCAACGGCTTCTTGGAGTATTTAGTGAGATAGATCACCGTGATGATGTCGAGCAAACGCTGAATGTATTCGCTCAAGTATTTCGACTGGCGAAACGCGCCGGGCTTTTGCGCGATCGGTTCTTCCGTAACGCGATAGCCTTTGCGCGCCGCGAGAATCGGGATGAAGATATTGAGATTGCCGTAGAGGATGATGTTCTCCAAAACTTCGCGATGCGCCACGAACACGCTCGAATTGATGTCGTGCAACGGCAATTTGCCGAAGCGCTCGACGAGCCAGTTGAAGCCGTGCGACACGAGGCGATTCAAACCCGAGTCTTGTCGCGGCGTACGCCAACCCACCACGAGATCATGGCCTTCATCCATCTTGCGCAGCAATTGGGGCAACGCGCTCATGTTCACGCGCACGCGCGCGGTGGCATAAACGATGCGCTCGCCTTTCGCGTGGCGCAACCCGGCATCAAGAGCGGAAGTTTCGCCGAAGGAAGTGCGCATGCGGATCAATTTCACGCGCGCATCTTCCTTCGCGATTTTATTGAGATGAAGCCACGTGGCATCCGTGCTCGCGTCGTCGATGAAAATCACTTCAAAGCTCTCGCCGTGCGCTTCAAAGCCCGCGCGCAGCTCATGATAAAGCGCCACGGTCTCTTCGGCGAGATTGAAGACCGGCACAATGAGGGAGAGTTTCGGCAACGCGGCCGCGCGCCCGTTGCTTTCGCCCGCTGCTTCATGCGCGCCCGTGAAATCAAAATTCTCGCGTGTGTGATTTCTAATTGCTGTTGCGGTCATAGGATTTGAATTCGTAAAGTCGTTCATCCCGCTTCTGGCCCGTGCTCACCACGCTGTTTGCGATCAAACCGTACAACAAAAAATTGATGCCGGCGGCAAACAGCAAAAACGCGAGCGCGACCAATA
Source organism: bacterium (assembly GCA_037444905.1). Lineage (GTDB taxonomy): Bacteria > Zhuqueibacterota > Zhuqueibacteria > Zhuqueibacterales > Zhuqueibacteraceae > JABWAN01. Next base: position 145,458 of record JBBILN010000004.1, read on the forward strand.
CGTTTAATTCATCTTCGCCGAGGTATTGCTGATTCCAGCCATAGAAGAGAGCAGCCAGGGTCGTGAAGCCCAACCCGTTGAAGAGCACGGTCAAGCCGCCGAAAAAGTGCAGCGGCCGCGTGAGATATTTTAAAAGCAGATTCAGAGTCATCAAATCCATAATGACGCGAAACGTGCGTGAGAGATTGTATTTCGATTTGCCGAACTTGCGCTCGTGATGCTTCACCACCAGCTCGCCGATGCGCGCGCCTTCGATGCGCGCGAGCCCGGGAATAAAACGGTGCATCTCGCCATAGAGTCGAATCTTCTGCACGACCTCCGCGCGATAGGCTTTGAGCGAGCAGCCCGTGTCATGCAAGCTCACGCGCGTGGTTTTGCGAATGAGCCGATTCGCGATTTTGCTCGGCACTTTGCGAATGAGAAATTTGTCCTTGCGATCCTTGCGCCAGCCGCTCACCACGTCGTAGCCTTCTTGCAGCTTCGCCACCACGCGCGGAATGTCTTCGGGATCGTTTTGCAAATCGCCGTCGAGCGTGACAATGTACTCGCCGCGCGCGTGCTCGAACCCCGCAGCCATCGCCGCGGATTGCCCGAAATTTCTACGAAACTTCACCACGCGCAAACACGCGTCATTCTGCGCGAGCGTGCTGAGAATTTCAAACGTGCGGTCGCTGCTGCCGTCGTCCACGATGATCAACTCGTAACGCACGCCCCACTCAGCCATCACTTTGGTGATCGCTTCGTGCATCGGCGTCACGCTCTCTTCTTCGTTCATCATCGGCACCACGATGCTGCAAAAAATTTTGTCGTCACTGCTTGCCATTGCGATAACCCGGCTGATTCAGGTCGAGACGCTGATAATCACTTTGAGGCAATTCTGTAATTTGTTCGGAGGCGAGCGATGCCCCCGGCTCACGCTTCGTTTGCGTGAATTGTCGCACCGTGAGACGGTTTTCGGCTTTGACCTTTGTCCGTTGCGGGTGCAACTGCGCCGCCGTTTTCCTTCGTTGCACGATCGTCACTGCCAACGCGAGCGGCAGCATGATCGCAAATTCAATCAATACCACATGTAAGTTATGTAGCGTAAACAACGAGATAAAAAAGTCTGAAGAATCATTCGACTTGTCCACAGCTTTAAAAATTTTCCACGAGCAATCGTAAAACTCGGAATTGAGCGGCCAAAGCAGCATCATGCCGCGCGGCTCGGAGAAATCTTCCGTGAGCAAATCGAGCAGCAAATGTGAACTGACCGCAAAGAATATCGGCAAAAAACAGGCCCAGAATTTTCCGGCCATACGTAGGTACACCAGCCCGCCCACGAGTCCCATCAGCGCCGCAAAACCGAGGCTGTGAATCTCATGATGATGGTAGCGATTCGGAAAGCCTTCGAGATAGCCGGGCAAATAATCGATGTCCGGCAAATTCGCGAGCAGCACGAAAATAAAAATGTTCATCCACACATTGCGCGACAGCTTGAAGCGCGAACTCTCCGCGAGAGTGTAGCCCATGAGCGAATGGCCGAAAGGAAGAGGCATAAACGTCCTTGCTTCGGATTTAGAGATTGATTTTCGAGATTAGTCAAAGTATCTTTGCCGCGAATTATGACTCTGCGCACAAAATAGACTCCACTTTACACCTCTCGCGCTGTCATTAGCGTCGGCGCGTGGCACAGCCTATTTATGAAATACGCCGCGACGTTCAAGCAGCAGGTGATGTGAAGGAAACAGATATTGCACGCCTGATTCGAGAATACCGAAAAAATAAAATAACGCATTGATGCTTAACGCAAGGAGATAGAACGATGGTAAAATGGCAAAACCATATTGTGAGCACGCCCGACGTATTGCGGGGCAAACCTCGAATTCGCGATACCAGAATTCCAGTGAGTCTCATTCTAGGTTATCTGGCTATCGGAAAAAATGTCGCTGAAATCATTCAAGAGTTTCCGGACCTCACTCATGAGCAGATCGCCGCATGTCTTGATTATGCGCGCGAACTCTCTGAATACACTCTCGCGGCATGAAGCTCAAAATATTTTGCGATCACTGCATCTCAAACTATATCATTGCAGAGCTTCAAGCTGCGGGTTGTGAAGTACTGCGGCTGAAGGATTTCATCCCGCAGGGATCGCCAGACGATTTAGCCATTGCAACGGCACAAAGATTAGAGTGTGTTTTGGTATCTTTGAATGGCGACTTTTCTGACATAGTAACTTACCCTCCGGCCTTATACAAAGGGATTATTGCTCTCCAAATTCACAACCACCCCGAAATTATTCCTCAACTCATGACACGTCTCAAGGCGTATCTCTTGTCACACACCGATATGCAACACTACGCCGGTAAACTTTTCTTGGTAGAAGTCCATCGCATCAGAGTTCGCGAGTGAGAGAAGTCACGACTCACTTCCCGCCCCAAATTTCCAGCGTCGATACCTCGCCAACATCTTATTCAACGTCTCACTCGCAGCGGCTTTCTCGTACATTCCCTCCGCGAACGCAGCCTTCGCTTCGGCCATGCGACTGCGAAAAATTTTAATGTGATAATTGCGCTTCGCCTGGCCGTTCCAACGAAACTTGTACGCCTCTTCGCCGCGTGAGAGATCGAGTTCCTTCCAGCCGTGACTGATGCAATCTTCAATCGCAAAGCCGAGCAGCACGTTGCCGACGCTGTATTTGTGCAGCTCCGGCGTGTGCGCGTAAATGTCGCCGTAGAACTTGTCGTTCTTCACATAACCCGAAAGACCCGCCGCCGGTTTGCCATTCGCATAGAGCATGTAAAGACGAAACTCGCCGTTCTGCGAGAAGCGTTCGCAAATCTCTGTTTCAAACTTCGCGACCTCGGCCTCGGCCAAACGGCTCGCGCCTTTTTCTTCCACCCAACGCGCTTCGTAAATCGTCGTGAGATCGCGGAAGCCTTCGAACACCGCGTTCGAGTTCGTGAGAATTTTAAACTCAGTGGTGAAATTCTTTTCGAGGTAGCGGCGATCATAGCCCACGTCTTTGCGCGTGCGTTTGCCGAGCGTTTGCAGAAAGCTCTCCCACTCGCTCGTGAGCGGCACGGTGACGCACACGCGCTGCAAATCCAAACCGAAGTTGGGAAACACCGAGCCGAACTCGCGATAGAGATGCGGCAAGTTCTGCGAAGTCTCGGGCACGTCTTTTAGCTCGATGAATTGCCAATCTTCTTGCAGCTCTTTGAAATGCTTCGCCAACTCGCGAAAGAAAAGCGGCTCGCTGCCGGATTGAATAACGAAGTCGAGATAGTCCGTGCGCTTCTGGCCGAGGAAGCCGTAATGTTTGAGCGGGAAGCCGAAGAACGAAGTGCGCAGAAAGAAGGACGCGATGCCGATCACACGCTCCGCTTCTTCGATAACGATCAAACGCAAGCTGCCTTCATTGCCGAAGTGCTTCCACCACGCAAAATTCCATTCCCACGATTGATAGGGCGTGTGATTGGCGCTGCTGCGATACAGCTCTTCCCATATTGGGCGCAGGTTTTCAAACTCCTGCAAGGTTGTGATGACGCGAGAAGACATGACAGTTTTTAACTTTTTTGTAGAGGGTCGAGGCGACTTTATCTGCAATTATACTTTAAAACCTCGAAAGCTTTCAAGAGCATCCACGTAAACTACTTTGTTCATCTCCAATTTCTTCTAATTCAGAATTGAATGGAGCCTTGACCAGAAAATTAATTTGCGCGATTACACCATAAGCGGAACAATGAGCTGCATAGAGCATGGCTATGTTTCTCGATTCGAGATAATCAGCAAAAAGCTCAGGGCGAACAAGTTCATCTCCTATATGCTCAATATAATCAGAGGAGTGAACGTTTCGTGAGAAATTCCTATAAATGAGGTTATAAACAACTTCATGGCCTGCCTCGCTACAGCGCGATTCAACTGATTTGCCTGAGAACCCATACTTTCTAATTGCGTACAACTCTTTTTCTGAATATCGTTTTGAAATCTCATTCTCTATCTGTTCCCAAGCATCACGATTGATAAGTTCCTCCCCGATTTCTCCGGCATGATAGTTTACGGACTTAAGTTGCTTGATTTTTTCCAGCATCATGGCATCAACAACTCGTTGAATAGCATTCTTGAAATCTTGATGGCACATAGCGAGAAAACAATCGAATGTTGCACGTAATTCAAAAATAGTCCGCGTAAGAATTTGCGCTTCTTCAAAAAGGCCCTTCTTGGTTAACAACTGAATTCCTTGAAGTGTGCTGGTCGCTTTTCGCAGGTAACCAAGAAAATACCGAAACGTAGGGAGATTGTTAACAACTTCTTCTAGCTGTGCAATAAGTTTTTCACTAATCGCCAGAAGTTTGTCATTGACGATGATCCATCGTTCCTGCTCACTCAAAGTTTCCATTTGCATCATCTCCTGAAGGCAAAACTACCGGCCCATGCTCTGAGATCAACATTGTTTAGTGACGCGACATTATTTGGTACTACCGAAATCACAGGTAAAAAATGCGGGCAACTCACGCTCAGAGTTCTTCAAAGAAGAAACTCTTGAACCGAATTTGTCTTGGGCGACGCCACTTTGGATTGCTCCCTCGCCAACAAATACCAAACCCCTCCGAGCAGCGCGAGCGCTACGGTTTGCGCAAACAGCAAAAGCGAGAGCGACAAGGCTTGGGCTTGTGCGACTCCCGCTTGGGCGAAGAAGAACACGAACGCGCCTTCGCGAATGCCGAGACCCGCGAGCGAGATCGGCAACACGGTGATGGTCGTGATCAACGGAATGTAGATGAAGTAATGCCAGATCGAAAGCTCGATGCCGAGCGCGCGGCCTAAAACATAAATGATCACGATGCCGAGGGTTTGATAAAAAAACGAAAGCGCGACGAGGTTGAACATCACGCGGCGGTTCAGCGCCATGCTCATGATCCCCGCGCGAAAGCCTGTGATTTTATCCGCAATGCTTGCGAGCTTGAAACGCGCGAGCGCGGCTTTCATCAAACCAAGCAGCTTTTCATTCAACACCATCCACACGCACGTTATGAACAGCGCGGTGAGCAGCAGCACGAAGCCGAAGAGTTTGGGATTGTTCATCGCGCGGCTCACGGGCAGTGCGACGAGCAGGGCGAGCAAAAAATTCACGAGAAAGCCGACGACGCGCGTGACGAACATCGCGCTCGCGGAATCCACGCCGCGTTCGAGAGAGCGCCCCAAACGATATGCGCGAATCACATCCATGCCCACGCTCGAAGGCAGGAACGTGCCGAAGAAGCTGCCGATGAAATGCACCTCCAAAGTTTTGCGAAACGGGAGATTGCGGTTTTGATCAACAAGGAGAATGTGCCAAGCGTAAGCAACCACCACTTGCTGCACCAAGAACAGCGCGAACGCGAGCAGCGAGAGTTCGAGCTTCGTGGCCGCAAACGCAGAGAGCAATGGCGCGAGTTCGATTTGCCACAGCAACAACGCCATCACGGCGAGGCTGAACAACGCTTTCATCCACAGCTTCACGCGAGACTCGCTTCCGGCTTGCCGTCGAGATGCGCGCGGCACCACAGCTCGAACACGAGCAGCGCCCACAAACGATGCGAGTGGTTGTGCGCTTTGCGTTGATGCTCGCTCATCATTTGTTCGATGAGATTCGCATTGAAGAAGCCCCGCCGCCGCATGGCCTGCGGATTCAAATACTCTTTCAACAAATTTTGAATCGTCGCGGATTCGCGCATCCAATTTTTCATGGGCACGCTGTGGCCGAGTTTGTCTTTGCGAAACACAATTTCATCGGGCAACTCGCCGGTCATGACTTGATGCAGAATGACTTTCGTTTGCCCTTTCTTGTCGAGCTTCAACTCGCTCGGAATGCGCGCGGTGTAATCGACGAGACGATAATCGAGCAGCGGTATGCGGCCCTCCACGCCGAACTGACGAATCAACTCCATACGGCGCAGATAAAATCCCACCACGGAATAATAATCGCCATACAACGTGCGGCTGAGAAAATCTTTGCCGTCCGCTTCTTGATAAATTTCGAGCAGCTCGCGATAAGGATTGTGGCCGTTCACGTTTGCGAGCACTTCGGGCGCGAACAAGCGGCGCAGCTCTTCATCGGTATAATAAATGCGCCAACGATTGCTGTGCAGCGCGGAAGGAAACGCGGCGCTATATGAAAAGCGCTTGAGCTTCACTTGCAAACTTTTCTTGTCGTCGGTATCGGGCAAGTATTGCAACGTTTTCGTGAGCGGCGCGCGCACGAAGCCGGGAATTTTTTCGAACATATCTGCGGCGCGATCGGCGAGATAAACCGGATGGCCTGCGAAGAGTTCATCGCCGCCGTCGCCGGTCAACACATAATCCGCATGCTCGCGCACGTTTGCGCCGAGCAGGAGCGACGCGACTTCAATGCCGATATCGGAGAACGGCTCTTGCGCGGATTGCGCCACGGTGATGATGCGCGTGGCTGCGTCTTCGGGCGTGTATTCGACTTGCTGATGCTGCGTTTCATAACGCTCGGACATGATGCGCGCGTAATGCGATTCATCAAAGCTCTTGCCGCGACAGCGAAACGAGAACGTGGCAATCGGGCGCTGCAAATGGCCGTGCATGAAATGAACAACTGAACTCGAATCCATACCGCCGCTGAGAAATGCGCCGGGGCGAAATTGATCGGGGGCCAAACGCAAGCGCACGGCGTCGCCGAGCAATTCGAGCAGTTCGGATTTGTACGTTGCCGCATCTTTGTTGAACGTGTCGGCAAACGAAGGCCGCCAGTATTGCGTCATGCTCATGCGGCTGCGCTCGATCTTAATAAAGAAGCCGGGGCGCAACGCATGCACGTCTTCGAAAAGAGTATCGAAGCCGGGATTATAATTGAAGAGCAAGTAACGCTGCAAAATCGTGAAGTTCAATTTGCGGCCAACGCTCGGAATGCGCGTCACGCTTTGTAGATCGCTCGCGAAGAACAGCACGCCATGCTTGCGCGCATAATACACCGGCTCAACGCCGAGATGATCGCGCACGAGATAAAAGCGCTGCGCCGAGGCTTCCCAAATCGCGAGCACGAAATTGCCGTTCAAATGCGCGAAAGCTTTCTCGCCCAACTCCTGCACGAGGCGCAGCACGACTTCCGCGCTGTTCGCGATTTTCGTGCTGCCGAGATATTGCGCGGCAAGCTCAGCGCGATTAAAAATATTGCCATGCACAAGCGCGAAGCTGCCGGATTTTGAATCATTGAAAGCGGAGAGATTCGCATCCAACGTGGCAACGCCGGTGGGAAGCATGGCAACGAGCGCATCCGCGCCAGTTGCGCTCCAACGCGCGTTCTGATCTTTGCCGGTGAAGAGGCGTGTGAGCGCGGAGCTCGTGAGTTTATTCTCTGCGCTTTGCAGCTCCGGCAAAACGCGCTCGGCAGTGGTGTGTCCGACGATTCCGTAGAGCATGAGTTGGTTGTTGGTTGTTGGTTGTTGGTTGTTGGTTGTTGGTTGTTGGTT
>JBBILN010000004.1:153034-214438 GCA_037444905.1 bacterium
TGGTGGTTGGTGGTTGGTGGTTGGTCGTTGGTCGTTGGTTGTTGGTCGTTGGTCGTTGGATACTTGCATCGCCGTCCCGAGATTGTCATTTGGAAGAATCTTCTCTAGTGCTTGGTTCAAAATTCATCATGAGGTGAGTGCCGAGCACGAGGGAAGGTTCTTACAGAATGACATTGGGCTTCAGAGTTGTCATTCTGGAAGAATCTTCTCTAGTGCTTGGTTCAAAACTCATCATGAGGTGAGTGCCGAGCACGAGGGAAGGTTCTTGCAGAATGACATTTTCAAAAGGGTCGCTTCACATTAACCGCAAAGTAGTCGTCAATTCATTGACAACTGATTACTGCTGACTGATCACTGGTCACTGATCAGTGATCACTGATCACTGATCACTGATCACTGATCACTGATCACTGGTCACTGATCACTGGTCGCTGATCACTGGTCACTGCCAACTGCTCACTCTCTTTCAACTGCGCTGCGAAGCCAGGCAGGTAGTTTTTCACTTTCGCCTTCAAAAGATCGCGCAAACGTTGGCGGCCTTCGCCGGGCAGACGATAGATGTAAAAATCTTCCACGCGCGGAACGTAATACAAACTTTGGCGCGGGCGATTCGTGGGGCGGTTCGGCACGATGCCCCAGTAATTCACTTTGTAGCCCGCTTCTTTCGAGAGCCGCACGGCGAGCGGGCTGCCCATGAACCACGGATAGCAAAACTGTTCGACCGTTTTGTTGGGCAGCATCTCTTCAATGATGCGTTTGGATTCGGCCAAATCTTCCCGCATGGCGCGATGTTGTTCCGCAGTTTTTTCCATGCGCGCATTATTGCTCTTTTTGCTCTCGTTTTGATGAAACGCCGCGAGCTTCTTGCGCCAATTCTCCTTCTGAAAAAAACGCTCGCCGCCTTCCTGTTGCACGTAATCCACGCAGGCGTGGCGCAATTTTTCATCATCCCAATACGCGAGGCGGCCGGCAAAACGCGGCTCGGCGCGATAGAGGGGCGCGCCGAGCGGCAATTCGCGCGCGTAGCTCAACTCGCCGTTTTCGCGATAGACCGGCACGTTGATGTTGCCGAAAAAGTATTTCGAAAAACCCGGGTGCATGAAATCGACAACCTGCGGCGACACGCAAATTTGGTGATGATACATGGTGTGCGATTGAAAGTCGATCACGCCGCTTTCGTGCATCGCATAAATTTCTTCCCACGAGCACAGCGGCTCGTCACTGCGCTCGCGCGCCAACAAATCTTCTGCACTGGCATCGCCCGCGATATAATCCTCGTAAGTTTTCGCGAGCGTCGCGTATTCCGGAATCAAACCGGGAATGATGAAGCTGAGGGCGCAGAAGCCGTATTTTTGCAGCAACGGAAACGCGACGCTCCACAATGAAGCGCGGCCATCGTCGAAGGTGAGCACGACACTCTTGGGCGGAATCCGAATCTCGCCGCTCATCGCCGCTTGAAACTCTGCGCCGCGCAATGTGCGATAGCCGTTGTGCGCGAGATATTGCAACTGCGCTTCGAACGCAACCGGCTCGACGGTATGAAAGGTGAAGACCGGAATCTCGTCACGCAACGGCTTGGGATTGCGCGCGGTGACGAAGCTGGGATAATTGCGCGCCAGCAGCGCCATGATATCGGGCGCGTTTTTGCGATAGCTCCAGCGGAGTTTGTTGGTGAGCGTTGCGAGCATGAGGCGCAGTTGTCAGTGATCAGTGACCAGTAAACAGTTATCAGTGACCATTAATCAGTTTTGTGCAAAATGAAATTGGAAGCGCACCCCTCAATTTGTCATCTGGAAGAACCTTCCCTCGCACTTGGAAGAGATCCGAGCACTAGGGAAGGTCCTTTCAGGATGACAACGCAATTTGTTTCAGCTAACCAACCTCGGCCAAGCCGAGATTGGAATGTTCGCGCACATGCTGCTTCGCCGCGAGTGTTGAATAAAGCGCTTCGAGCGCAGCCACGTTTTTTTCGATGCCAAAATTTTCGCTGTGCGCGCGTGCGGCATTTGCCAAACGTTCTGCAAGTTTTTGATCACGCAACAGCCGCAGCGCGGCTTGCGCGATGGCCGCGCTATTGGCGGGCGGAACGAAGAGCAAATGCTTCTCGTGTTGCGCCATTTCCATCATGCCGCCGACGCGCGTGGCGATGATCGCTTTTCCGGCAGCCATGGCCTCGGCGAGTATCAAGCCAAAGCCTTCGCGCAAAGAGGGAATCACGACGACGTCGCACGCATGCAGCGCGGCTTGCACGTCATTCACAAAACCGGCGAAGTGCAAATGGTTTTGCAAGCCCGACTCCCGCGCGAGTCGCTCCAATTCAGGTCGTTCTTCGCCTTCACCGACGAGCACGAAACGTGCATTGGGCATTTGGCGCAAAATTTCTTGCGCGGCTTGAATGAAATAACGATTGCCTTTTTCCGCGCGCAAGCGGCCCACCATGCCGATCAACTTCTGCTCGCGCGTTGCGAAACGCGCGCGGAACGGCGCGGCGCTTTGCAAATTCGGGCGGCGATAGGCTTCGAGATTGATGCCGTTCCAAATGACTTGAATCTTTTCTTTCGGAACGGAGCGGCCGTTGATCAAAAACTCTTTGACGGCATTCGAGACCGCGACCGCGACCTCGGTTTTGTTGCGCAGCAGCCAATCAACGAGAAACTGATGCGGCTGGACTTTCAAGATCGCGTGCTCGTGCATCACTGAAGGAATACTCTTTCGTCGCGCCGCGAGTCGGCCGAAGTTTGCAGAACTGTAGCCGTGCAGATGAAGCACATCAATTTCGTGCGCGTCAATCAAACTTTCAATCGCCGAGACATTGGCAAAAGAGATTTTGCCTTTGTTGATATAAAAAACTTCGAGGCCGTGCTCTTCCAAATACTCGCCCGCCGCATCTTTCGCGCGCAGACTGGCAATCATAATCTTGAAACGCGAACGGTCATGCTGCGCGCACCACTCCACGAACAGCTTACTGCAACTGCTGGGATTGACGCCGTCCATGGAAAGTTTGTCGATGACGTGGAGGATTTTGATCATGATTGCAAATCTCTTGTCCAATCATGTCATCCTGAAAGGACCTTCCCTAGTGCTTGGCACAAACTTCAGAACTAGATTCGCCTCGAGCACGAGGGAAGGTTCTTATAGAATGACAACGAGAAAAGCGGCGCTTTAAATACTCACGACTTCTTTCTCGCCCGCCAATTGCCGACGATCTTTCACGACGCGACACGGCACGCCCGCGGCAATTTTCCAATCGGGAATATCTTGATTGACCATCGCGCCCGCACCGATGATACATTCTTTGCCGATGTTCACGCCGTCGAACACGACGGCATGCGCGCCGAGCCAGCCGTTCTCGCCGACGATGATGCCACGGCTCACGCGCGTTTGAAAAAGAATCGGCACGTCAAGGCGATTAAATTCGTGCGTGCCGCCGACGAGATAGACATATGCGGCGAGCAGCGTGTTCTTGCCCACCGTCACATTGCTCGCGGAAAAGATGTGGCAATTGAAACCGAGATTGGCGTTGTCGCGCAGATGAATGTCGCCGTTCTTGCAACTCAAAATCGTGTTGCGCCCGACGAACACGCCGTTGCCGATAAACAAGCCGCGATTGTTTTGCCCTTTGGCATCGAGCACAACGTTGTCGTCAATCACAACGTCGTTGCCAATGTGAATTTTCTTGGGATGGCGCAGCACGACGTTCGCGCCGAAGGTCACATTGCGGCCGATGCTGCCGAGCAACATCGGATAAAGCTTGCTGCGCAGCACCAATCCTAATGCACCGGGCAGCCAACTTACCAACAAAGTGATCAATTCATACTTGAGCAAAAAGCCGAAGCCGGCTTCGCCGAGAATGATCTCTTTATATTTTTGCAGCTTGGATTTTTTGGCGTCGAAGAGTTCTTTTTGGATTTCGACAGTCTCGCGCTGCGGTGTGTTTCGGAGGTTGTCAGCCACTTTTCTTCCTCAAGCGGTCATTTTAATGGTGAATTGTGAGTGGTCAATTGCTAATTGTCAATTGGCCATTCACAATTCACCATTACTCGTTTTCAATTTAACATGCCCTGGGCCTTGTACCATTCCGCCGTTCGCCGCAGGCCCGTATCCAAATCCACTTTCGGTTCGAAGCCGAGTTTCGTGCGCGCTTTGGTGATGTCGAACGCGCGATCCTTGATAAAGAAATCCACGCGGCGACGATACAGCGGCGGCTCGATGCCAAAGGGACGGCAGAGAATTTCGCACGCGAGTCCTGCGCACCACACCGGCCACACGGGAAAACGTTTGCTAGGCACGGGCACGTTCATCACGCGCGCGATCTTTTCCACCAACGCCGAAAGCGACAAGTATTCTTTGCCGCCGATGGTGAAGACTTCGCCTTCGATGTTCGGTTTCTCGCCCGCGAGCGCGATGCCCGCAACGAGGTCTTCGACAAAGGTAAGGTGATAGAGCACCTTGCCGCTGCCGAGCATGCGGAACTTGCCGTTGTGAATGAAGCGGAAGAGCTTCAAGAAGCGAACGTCGCCGGGGCCGTAAATGCCAACGGGCCGCACGACAACGCCGTTGAGCTTGTGCTCGCGAAAGAACGCGCGGGCGAGTTTCTCGCCTTCCACTTTCGTTTCTTGATAAATGTCGCCGGGCGCGAACGGCGCATCTTCCGTTGCAGGCGGATTTTTGATTTCACCCTGCACGCCGACGGTGCTGCAATGCACGAAACGCGCGACGTTCGAACGCATTGCCGCTTCGAGCAAGTGGCGCGTGCCTTCGACGTTCACTTGCCAAAAATATTTGCGCGGCACGCCTTCGGTGCGATAGGTTGCGGCGACATGATAAACAATATCGACGCCTTTCATGGCCGCATCGAGCGCACTTGCGCTACTCGCCTCGGCAAGATCAGCATAGGCAAGTTCAATCTCAATGCCTTTGAGCGCATCCAACTTGCTCGAACGCCGCACCAGGCCGCGCACGTGATAGCCTTTTTCTAGAAGATGTTTGCAGAGGTAACTGCCGGTGAAGCCATTCGCACCGGTCACGAGAACTTTTTTTGCCATTGGTCAATTGGATAGTTGGATTCGTGGATTGGTGGATTTATGGATTGTTGGAGTTATGGAGCAGTGCTTTCCACCAATCCATGAATCCATCAATCCAACAATCCACAACTCCACCAATCCGAGAATCTACTTATTACAAAACGCCATGAGGTGCCAGCCCAGCGGGCGCACGAGAAATTTCGGCATGAGATTGAACGAGGGCACGAACATGCCGTTATACAACGCGGCTTTCCAGCCTTTGTGCAATTTGCTCGCAACCGGAAAGCGCTCGGGCACGAGGCGCACTTGCGCAAACGGCGCGAGCATTTTTTTAAATTCGCCGATGGAATATTTGTTGAGCACGGGCGCGTCTTCGTGCTCCAAATCCACCTTCATGATTTTGGAAAGCGCATTGAGCCACGAGATGCGATTGTAAACCATCATGATCGCCTCGCCGCCGGGCTTGAGCACGCGATGCAGCTCTTTCACCATTTGCTCCGCGCTCGCGGTGTATTGCAACACACCGTGCGCATACACGACATCAAAGCTGTTGTCATCAAACTCCAACGCCTCGCCGTTCATGATGCGAAACTCGCCCCATGCGCCGTTCAGTTCGAAATTCTTTTTTGCGAGATCGATGGATTGCCGCGCCAAATCTACGCCGAAAACTTTGGCGCCTCCTCTCGCGAAGCGCAAGAGATCGATGCCGACGCCGCAACCTACTTCCAAAATCGTTTTGCCGCGATAGCCGTTGAAGTTTACAACTTGCGGCAGATAGCGCAGCTTGTCAAAACGATACTCGTCCAAATCTTGAAAAAAGCCCTGGGTTCCGACGGGATGTTTGGCGATGGCCAAATCATGAATGTGAGCGTTCCAATAATTTGCAATCGCTTTCAACAAATCGCCGTGCCTGGCGTGAAGGGAAGAGCTTTCTTGTTCTTCGATCACGTGATACTCGACTTGACTGACGGTCATGCTTTCCTGTGCTTTTCGTTTAATTCATCCAACCTCCGTTTGTCATTCTGAAAGAATCTTCCTAGTGCCCGGCACGCACTTCGAAAAAAATTTGCTTCAAGTGCAAGGAAAGATTCTTCCAGAACGGCAACGAGGCGTATGCTCAAAAATGTTCGGCCGTTTTGAAGATCGGGCCGAGCGTGCGGTGCAATTTGAAGGGCGTCATTTTATGCACGGCGACGTTCATGGGAATAAAACTTTCGAACAAGCCGATGGGCAATTCCCATTTGGCGATGCGATGGCGCACTTCGCGCGCGCGGCGGCCGAACCAAATCTCCTCAAAGGTTTGACGGCGAATGTTGCCCATCGCTTCGGTTTCGAGCGGATCGGGATAGACGTTGCCCCAGGGATCGATATGCGCGAACGCATAGCCTGCGACATTGCCGTGCTTGCGCAACGTTTGCGGATTGTCGAGATACGCGGCGAAGTTGCGATAATACTCGCGATTCATCGGCAGAATATCGCCGTAGAGTTTCAGCACGCGATTGACGATGTTTTGCAGCATGGCGCCGTCGCCGGGCGCGAACGCGAGATCCTCATCGACCTTGTACATGATTTCGGGCAGATGCAATGCGGGCTGGAACGAAAGCCCGTCCAACGCGCGCGACTTCACCATGCGCGCCACGTTTTCCAAATCGTACATGTTCGCTTTGGTGACCGTGAAGGCGATGAAAATTTTCGGACGGCTGTTGCTGCGCAAGGCTTTCAAATTGTCAATCGCGTTGCTCGCCAAATTGAAGTAGCCGTTGATGCCGCGCAGCGCATCGTTCAATTCCGGCGTGCTGCCGTCGAGCGAGATGTAGATCAAATCGAGTCCGGCTTGAATCAACTCTTTTGCACGGCGCTCGTTGATCAATAGCCCGTTGGACATGAGCGAGGTCGAAAGCCCGTATTCTTTTGCGCACGCGATCAGCTCATAAATGTCTTTGCGGAGCAACGGCTCACCGCCGGTAAAGGAGAGATTGAGCACGCCCGCTTGCGCCAGTTGCTTGATGAGATTTTTTCCTTCTGCTGTCGAAAGCATTTCGGGATCGGGCTTTTCCTGCCAACGCGTACAACTGCGGCAACGCGCATTGCAAATGTAAAGCACTTCCCACACCGCCTTGACGGGACCGATGATCGGCTCCTGCTCGCCCTTGGCAAAACGCAGAAGATTTTTGAGATGCTTGAACTCTTTGAACATCGACGCCGCCTTGAAATTACTCTTTGGTTTACATCATCATCATCGAATGTCATCCTGAAAGGAACTTCTCTAGTGCTTGGCTCTCTTCCCAGTGCGAGGGAAGATTCTTACAGAATGACAATTTGAGGAGACCGTAAGGCAATCTCTGTTTGCAGACTGGAAGTCTGCGCTACGATTTCAAATACTGATCGCGCCAAATGCCGAAGACCATCAACGCCCACAAACGATGGCTGTGATTCTCCACGCCGGCCACGTGCTCATTGATCAAGCCCTGCACGTAAGCGGGATTGAAGAAGCCGTCCGCAGCGAGCTGTGCGGGCGAAAGTACGTCCATCATCATCGGACGCAATTCGTTTTTCAGCCAATTCTTGATGGGCATGCTGAAGCCTTCTTTGCCGCGGCCGGTGATCGCCGGCGGCAGAACATCCGCCATCGCCTTCTTGAGAATCTGCTTTGTTTTTGTGCCTTGAATCTTGAACGCGCTCGGAATCGTGGCTGCATACTCGACGACGCGATAATCGAGAAACGGCGCGCGCGCTTCGAGCGAAGTGGCCATGCTCATGCGATCGACCTTTACCATAATGTCATCGCACAAGTAGGTTTTGATATCGACGTACAATTGCCGATTGATGTAATCTTGCGAATCCGCGCTATTGAAATAGCTGCGAATGAAATCGTGCGCGCCGGTGGAGCTTGCCATGCTCCGCATCGTCTCGCCGTAGAGATTTTGCTTCTCGCGTTCGGTGAGGAAGATCATCCAACGCACGTGCTGCAAATCTTCGGGAAGCGTTGCGCCGTCGACAAATCGTTTCGCGCGGTTGATGACCCCCTTCTTCTTCTCCGTGGGCGGAATGCGTTGTGTGAGCGGCGCAATCACGCCATTGCGCAAAACTTTGGGCAAGCGGCGATATTTGCGATAGGCCCAATCCGCGACATACGTTTCATAGCCTGCAAACAACTCATCGCCGCCGTCGCCGGAGAGCGCAACGGTGACGTGCTGTCTGGCCATTTGCGAAACGAGAAACGTGGGAATGATGGAGAAGTCGCCGAGCGGCTCATCGAGATGGCGCGCCAATTTTTCGGTCAAGCCGAGCGCGTCGGGTTTTAAAATGAACTCCTGGTGATCGGTTTTGAAGTGCCGCGCAATCTCGCGGGCGTAGTGCAGCTCGTTATAGCTGCCTTCTTCAAAGCCGATGGAAAAAGTTTTGACGGGTTGGTTCATCACGCGCGCCATCAAAGCGACCACGCAGCTTGAATCGATGCCGCCGGAGAGAAACGCGCCGAGCGGCACGTCGCTCATCAAACGAATTTTCACCGCGTCTTGCAGCAAATCAACCAAGCCGTGCTGCAAATCTTTTTCTAACGTGCCGTTCTCGTGGAAGCGCAATTCCCAATAACGCCGCAGCTCGGTTTTGCCGTTCGCGTGAATGGTGAGCGAATGGCCCGCGGGCAGCTTTTTGATGTCCTCAAAAATTGTGTGCGGCGCGGGGATGTACTCGTAGGTAAGATACAAATCCAGCGCCTCGCGCGAAACCCGGCGCGGCACATCTTTGATCTGCAAAATGCTTTTTAATTCCGAGGCGAAGAGCGCCCGTTTGTCGTCGTGATAATAATATAGCGGCTTCTTGCCGAGGCGATCGCGCGCAATGAAAAGGCGTTGGCGATACGCATCCCAAATCGCAAAGGCAAACATGCCGTTGAGTTTGCCCGGACATTCGACTCCGAACTCTTCATAAGCATGAACGATGGCTTCGGTATCGGACTTCGTGTAGAAATGATGGCCGAGGCTCTCCAACTCTTTACGCAACTCGGGATAGTTGTAGATCTCGCCGTTGAAGACGATCCAAATGCTGCCGTCTTCGTTGCGAATCGGCTGCTTGCCCGTGGTCAAATCAATAATGCTCAAGCGCCGCATGGCGAGGCCGACGTTGTCTTTTACGTAGTAGCCTTCGTCGTCCGGGCCGCGATGAAAGATGGCGTCGTTCATGCGCTGCACATCGTGCGCATCAACGTGCGCGTCGCGAGAGAAATTCATTGTACCGCAGATGCCACACATGGGTTCGTCTTTATTTAATGCTTATCAACAGGCCGCTGAGCGTCCAAGCGGCATTCCCACGCGGAGCGCGGGAACGAGGATTATGCGCGCAACGCTTCGAGATACGAATACACTTCTTTCGTCTTGCGCAAATAGGCTTCGTAGCTGTATTCGCGTTCGGCCAGAGCGCGCGCGTGCTCGGCGATTTGTTGGCCGTAGTTTTTGTTTTCCAAAACCCGCAACAGGCCTTGCGCAAATGAGGCCGGCGTGCAATCGGTCAGCACCGCGACTTCCGGCTTCAAAACCTGAGTATGCGTCAAATGATTGGTTGCTACAATTGGGATGCCGGAGCGAAGATACGAGTAGATTTTCAGCGGCGTGTTATTGCCCTCGATGCGCGGTGAGACGAGCACACTGGCCATTTGCATGAATTGCGGAATTTCTTCGGGAGGGCGTTGGCCGGTGAAAACGAACTGCTCGCCCACTCCCAACCTTTGCGTCATGCCTTTGTACTCCGCCACTTGTTGTGGGTTGCCGCCAACTACCAAAAACCGCACGTGCGAATGCTTGCGCAGCACGGGTTGGCTGGATTCGATCAGCAGATTGATGCCTTGATATGGTTCGAGTGTGCCCGCATATAACACCAGCGTTTCGCCGTTGAGACTGTACCGTTGCTTGATCTCTTTAACGTCTGAAGGGCGCTGAAACAAGTCGCTGTTGTCGCCCACGTTTTCAATGAGCTTGTTGAATTTGGTGGGATATTTTTCGTGCACGTACGCATGCAACTCCGGACAAATCGTGATGACGGCGTTCGCGCTGGCAATGGTCTTGGCTTCCAAATTTTCGAAGAGGTTCACGAGCAGCTTTGACCGGCTGTATTTGAAGTTTGAAAGCTGCTGCGGCAAACTGGAATGCATGTCGTAAAGGTGCAGCGTTCCGAACTTCTTGCTCAAACGAATGCCGAAGAAGCCGGCTTCTTCGTGCGTGTGTATCAAATCATAGCGCCCGCGTTTGAGCAGCTCGAGGCTGCGACGATAGACTTGCACGTCCAAAAAGACTTTCGCTTTCGAAGGCCCGATGGCGATGCGCTTAACGAACGGCACAGCCGCGGCGCGATGAATCGTCACGCCCGGAATGCTCACCGCTTGCCCGAGATGATAAGTGACCAAATCAATTTTATAACCCAGCAAGGAGAGCGCGCGCAAACGATGCAACACGCTGAACGGCGTGCCGCGCGGTTGAAAGAAAGGTTGTGGAGCGATCATCAAGACTTTCATCGGGACCATCTGTTAGTTGAGATGCACAACGTTTCGAATAAACTGGCGGTTGCAAACATATTTGGTCACCTTATTTTCTAGCAACACTGGTGCCATTTTGAAGAGCGTGCGGTTTGTAATATTGCCTTCCGATTTACAGTTGGTTACAGCCCGGCAACGATTTATGGGAAGTATGAAGTCCCGCGTCTTTGTGCCACGATGAAACATTGTATCCTGCCTGTGACAGCCGCAAATAAAAAAGCCTGAGGTTTATCCTCAGGCTCACGAGATTGTTCAGAAAACCTCTTGCTGCGCATGCGCGCAACTGGCTTCAACGGCCGACGCAGTAGTACTGAAAGCCTTTCTCTTTCATGCGCTGCGGATCATAGATATTGCGCAGATCGAGCACGATGGGAGCACGCAAAAGATTTCTAATTTTGTCGAGATCGAGGCTGCGGAATTGATTCCATTCCGTCATGAAGATCAACGCATCCGCACCTTCCATGATCTCATAAGTTTCTTCGCCATATTCGACGTCTTTCAGGACTTTCTTCGCTTCGTGCATGGCCACAGGGTCGTATGCGCGAATGCGGGCGCCCTCACTTTGCAAAGCTTGAATGATATCGACTGCGGGCGCTTCGCGCATGTCATCGGTATTCGGCTTGAATGCCAACCCGAGCACAGCGATGGCCTTATCGTTCAGCTTGCCCACGGCGTTTTTGATTTTTTGCACCATCACTTTGCGCTGCAGCTCGTTGACTTTCACGGCCGCATCCACGATACGGAATTGATAATCGTGCTGATTGCCGATGGAAAGCAGGGCGCGAGTATCTTTGGGGAAACACGAGCCGCCATATCCGGGGCCGGCGTGCAAAAACTTCGAGCCGATGCGATTATCCAAGCCCATGCCGCGGGCCACGTCGTGCACGTCCGCGCCCACGCGCTCGCAGAGGATTGCGATTTCGTTGATGAAGCTGATCTTCACCGCGAGAAATGCGTTCGCGGCATATTTGGTCAGCTCCGCGCTTGCCAGATCCGTCATCACGATCGGCGTTTCGATCAAGTACAACGGCGAGTACAAGTCCTTCATGATCGCCATGGCTTCGCTGTCTTCCGCGCCGATCACGACACGATTGGGCCGCATGAAATCTTCGATCGCCGAACCTTCGCGCAAAAACTCCGGATTCGATACCACCGAAAAATGGCTCGGGGTCTTCAGATGCCGTTGAATCACATCTTTGATCCACTTGCCCGCACCCACCGGCACCGTGCTCTTGTTGACCACGACTTTGTAGCCGTTCATGTACTTGGCGACGTCTTTCGCGACCGCTTCGACATAACGCAAATCCGCCGAACCGTCTTCGGCCTGGGGCGTGCCCACCGCGACAAAAATTACCAAAGAATTTTCGACCGCATATTTCATATCGGTCGTGAAAGTGAGCCGCCCTTCCCTGACGTTTTTGGCCACCAAATCGTCAAGGCCCGGCTCATAGATCGGGATTTCTCCACGATTGAGCTTTTCAATTTTCGTGCTGTCGATGTCGACACAGATCACATCGTTGCCGAATTCGGCAAAGCATGTTCCGGTGACGAGGCCGACGTAGCCCGTTCCGACCATACAAATGTGCATAGGTATTCCTCCAAATGGTTCGCGATGAACTGCGCAAGTCTGGCCTGCTTTCGCGCTCATCCAATAAATTTTCGCGCTGACAAAAAAGCCTGATTATGGTTTATGTGCGGCGCTTGCCCCTGATACAAAGCAGGAACGCAGAGACAAGCAGAGCAATGCTGAGGGCTCAAAAAACTTATGCCCGCGAGAGTCCACGCGCAAGACTCCGGACAAAAAAAATATTCACCAGCGAATGTATAAGAAACGAGGATAAAATCCACAGATTTCTTCAACTCGCGCCGTAGCCGAAGAGCACGACGAAAACGGTTTTGGCCATGATTTTGAAATCGAGCCACAACGACCAATTGTCGATGTATTCCATGTCCATTTCCATCCACTTCTCGAAGCCGATCTTGTTGCGGCCACTGACTTGCCAGATGCACGTCAAGCCCGGCTTGAGCGAGAGGCGGCGGCGTTGCCAGTGTTTGTACAACTCAACCTCGACGGCAAGCGGCGGGCGCGGGCCGACGAAACTCATGTCGCCCATCAGCACGTTGAAGAGTTGCGGCAGCTCGTCGAGTGAAGTTTTGCGCAAAATGCGACCGCACACGGTGATGCGCGGGTCGCGTTTGATTTTGAATACCGGCCCTTCCATCTCGTTCATCTTTTCCAGCTCACGGCGCTTCATTTCCGCGTTGACCACCATCGACCGAAATTTATACAGCGTAAAAGTCCGCCCATTCAAGCCGCAGCGCGGCTGTTTGAAAAAAACCGGCCCGGGCGAGCTTAGCTTGATCGCCAGTGCAATGAGGAGAAAGACCGGCGCCAGCACGAGCAGCAAGAATGTCGCAAACGCCAAATCGATCATGCGCTTCGCGAAAAGCTGCCACGTGCGCGCAGTGAAGGTCTCAAACTCTAAAAGCGGGAAACCGCTAAAATCGGTTTGCCGCACGGTCGCGATGCGCAGATTGTACAAGTCCATCGAGATGCTGGTGGGAATGCCTTCACGCTCGCAGGCGAGTATCGCTTCGTCGATGCGATTCAACCATAACCGCGGCACCACGAAAATGACGCGATCGATCACTTTGCGATGAATGATGAACGGAATATCCTGCAAACGCCCCAGCACACGATAGCCTTCCACTTCTTTGCCGAACATGCCGTGGTCGTCGTCGATCAAGCCGACGATGGTTAAGCCCCAGTTGGCATGGGAGCGCACCGTGCGAATAAAATCGCGCGCGCGCTTGCCCGTGCCGACGATGAGCAGGTTGACGTGATTGTAGCCGCGCGTGTGCAGGTAATCGAGCATGCGGTTGGCGAGCAAACGCATCACGACCAAGAGACTCACGGTGACGATCCACAACGTGGCAATGAACAAACGGCTAGTGAGCACCATCTTGAACAAGAAAATGGGTGTGCCCACGGTCAGCAAAGCAAAGGCGCCCGCGCTGACGATGTGCACGATGCTGCTCGCCAAAGTCTGCGTGCGCAAATCTTTGTATGCGCCGACGAACGTCAATGCCGTGATCCAACCGGCCAAGTAGAACCCGACCAGCGCAACGTTTTTTCGAGTAAAATACAACAAGCCTTCCATGTCTGGCGAAGTGGCATATGCCATTTCACCGAGATGATAGGCTTCGCGCAAATAGAAGCTGATGAAATAGGAAAGAATGAACGCCAACCCGATCAGGCCGGCATCCAAAAAGCGAATGAGTGTGCGCAGAAAGGCTTGCTTTTCTCTGACCATATTCCTGTCACCTTCCTGAGCTAGGCAAATGCCACTGTCGTCTTGTCCAATCTTGGTCTAAAGCTGAAAACACACTCGCCTCTCGCGCAGAGTTCCACTAGCTCCGGGCGGAATTCTGCTTGAACCATTCCACAAAACGGCGCACGCCTTCGGCAATGTCCACTTTCGGATCATATCCGATTTCACGCCGCGCCTTGGAAATATCTGCATAAGTGATGGGCACATCGCCCGGCTGCAACGGCAGTTGTTCGATGCGCGCTTTCTTGCCCAAAGCTTCCTGAATGAGATTGATCAACGAACGCAAATCGATGGTGCGCGACTCGCCCAAATTGTAGACGTGATATGCGGAGCACGCGTGCATGGCCTTTTCAATGCCGTCCACGATGTCGGAAATGAAAGTATAATCGCGGCGGCTGGTGCCTTCGCCGAACATCGGCACTTTTTCGCCGGCATCAATCATTTTGGTGAATTTGTGAATGGCCATGTCCGGCCTTTGGCGCGGGCCATATACCGTGAAAAACCGCAGACACGTGATTTTCATTTTATAAAGATGATGATAGGTATAGCAAAGCAATTCACCCGCTTTCTTTGTGTAGGCATACGGGCTGATCGGATGATCGACACGATCTTCCTCCGAAAACGGGACCTTTGCGTTTTCGCCGTATACTGAAGAGGAGGACCCGAAAATAAATTTGTCCACGCCCGAGTGGCGCGCCAACTCGAGCAGATTCACCGTGCCTTCGCAGTTGACCTGCTCGTACAACAACGGTTGCGCAATCGAAGGCCGCACGCCCGCGCGCGCCGCCAGATGCACGACCACGCTGAATTGATGCTGCTTGAAAAGCTGTTGCAATGCTTCGCGATCCAGAATATCGCCTTCGACCAGCGTGTACCCCGCACGCTGCAGTAGAGCTGCGATATTGCGCCGCTTGATATTGGGGTCGTAGTAGTCGTTGAAGTTATCATAGTTGACCACTTCATAACCGCATTCCAAAAGGCGCTCACTGAGATGTGACCCGATAAAGCCCGCTCCGCCAGTAATGAGACATTTCATGTGTAGCCCTTAGATGAAAGTTCGCGCTTGGTTTGAATTGCAAATTGCGAATCACAAAATGAAAATTTAAAATTTTCCATTTGCAATTCGCAATGCTCGCACTGCTTTAATAATGATAATAGCTATAGCCCTCGTGCGCCAGATCGACATTCGTGCCGTTCAAAATGATGCCGAGCAGCTTGGCATGCACGTGGTGAAAAAGCTCGATCTTTTGGCGCGCGACGTCTTTTCTGGTTTTGCCGGCGCGCACGACCACGACCGTGCCATCGACTTGCGTGCCGAGCACCACCGCGTCCGTTGCCGCATTGAGCGGCGGCGTATCAAAAATGATGAGATCGAAGCGGCGGCGAATTTCATCGAGAAAACGGCGCAATTGCACCGAACCCAGCAACTCCGAAGGGTTCGGAATCAGCGAGCCGCAGCTCACCACGGAAAGATTGGGAATGTGCGTTTCGTTGATGATTTCCGAAGCCAGAATCGAGCCGATGAGATAATTGCTAAAGCCCGGCTCTTTGGGCACGCCAAAAGTGTTGTGCAGCACGCCGCGACGTAAATCCGTATCGACAAGCAGCGTGTTGCTTTTCTGTTGCGCCATTGTGATGCTGAGGTTGGCGGCCGTAAATGACTTGCCGTCGCCCGGGGCCATCGAAGTGATCACGAAAGTCTGGATGCGGCCCGCGGTCTTCGAAAAGAGCAAATTGGTGCGCAGGGAACGATAGGCCTCGCCGATCGGCGTGGGTGCAAAATCGTGCGTGACCAATTGCTGGTCAACCATTTTCGCCTTTTCGTTGTCCTGCATGTCATAGAAATCGCCGAAGTTGATTTGTGGAATCGCACCGAGCACGTTCAGCTTCATCGCGCTTTTTGCTTCGTCCACGGTTTTGATCGTGCGGTCGAACGCTTCAATGCCGAGCACCAGGCCGAGTCCAAGCAACAGCCCTACCACTCCGCCGCCCGCAGCCTTCGCAGCTTTGTTGCTATTGATGGGGAATTGCGGCTCGATGGCGGGATCCAAAATTTCAATCGCAGGTTTCTCGGAGACGCTGCTAATTTCCAGTTCTTGAATTTGCGTTTGAATGCTTTCGTAGGTTTGGAATTTGCGCTTCCATTCCGTATCGAGTTCGGCCAAATCCGATTGTTGGGTCGGCAATAAATTTATTTTCGAGGCATACTGCCCCACTTCATTTTGCTTGCTCGTCACTTCCCGGCGCAAACCCGCAAGACGAAGACTGGCGGCATCCTCGATCTTGGCATACAGTTGCTCGATTTGCCCGCGCAACTTCACGACGTCCGGATGGGTTTCCGCTTTCAAAGAGATTTGCCTGCCGTATTCATTTTCCAAACTGCCGAGTTGCTCCTTTGTGATCGCCATCGTCGGGTTGTTGGCGAACACCGGACTCGCAGCTATGGCGCGATAGATCAGGCTTTTTTCTTCGGGCGACATCGTGCCCTCCACCGGCTTCAAACGGTTCAACAACTCCGCCAAAGCATCTTGTTGCGCACTCAAGCTCTGCAACTCACCGCGCGCCGTGCGATGCTGCTCGATCACGACTTGCAGACCGCTCTCGCCGGTGAGGCCGGTGCTGCGCTTGGCTTCGGTGTAGCGCCGATCGACGTCGTCAAAATCCTGTTTGGCTTTTTGCGCCTGCGTGCGGAGCATTTGCAGGCGGGTATCTTGCGATTGCTGGCCGATGAATTTGCTCTTTTTGATGAAAATATCCGCGAGACTGTTGACGGTCTGGGTCACGATGTAAGGATCGTCATCGCGCAACGTGACGAACATGATCGTCATGCTGCGATTGAAATCCACCGCAACGCGGCCCTGCAAAGATTCGACGGCCGAGCGAAAGGAGCTGATGTTGAAACGCACTTCCTTCGGCAAGTTTTGCGGGTCCGCCAATTGGAATGCAAAGCCGCACACGGAAACGGTATCAAGCGTCGCTATCGCAATCTCCTCCGTGCGCACCGGGGTTTCACGGTCTTCTTCATCCAACTGCACGAGCGCAAACTTGCCATCGCCGCGAAAGCGCAAAATATAATCGCCGGGCTGAGGATTTTCCGTGCTGGTGAATTTCGAAAAGACTTGCCGGCGCGTAATAAAACGCCCGGACTTGCGGTCCTGCTCGATGTTCGCCACCAATCCGAAATCAGAAACCACTTGCTCGGTGAAAGTACGGCTCGTGATTTGTTCGTAAACGTCTTCGAGATAGCCTTCGGCGTTATCGGAGAGATTGCGATATCGAATGGAGGCCGTGGCCTCGTAGATGGGTTGTTCCTGTTTGACGAAAATCACCCACGGCACGGTGACGACCACGGCAATGGCCGCGGCCAGCCACCAGCGTTTTTTGAGCGCAACAATGTAACGCGAAAGATCTAATTTTTGCCCGCCTTGCGGAACTTCTTCTTCCAACTCGTAGGTCTCCATACCCATTGCACTGACTCCTAACGAATTTCCATATCACCATTCCGTAGCACAGCCGGACCTCACAACCTTTGCGAAGACTCATCGTCTGCGCAAGGTCACCATTAATTAACGATTGTTGCGATCGGTGAGCTGCAAATAAAAAACGCCGACCGACATCGCGAAAGTGGCATAGCGAATGACTTCGCCGAAGCTGAAGCCCGAGAGCGACGGCACAATAACTTGATCGCCGGATTCGATGGCAAGGTCTTCCAACGAATGCGCCTTTTCGAATGCTTCGAGCAAGTTACTCTTCACGGTCCCGCCGCTGCGCATGACTTTGATCTTGCGGAAGTCGGCATCGTTCGCCGGCCCACCGCCTTTGTTGATCAATTCCCACAATGATTCTTTGGGCTGCACAAGATAAGAACCGGGTTTCTGCACCGCGCCCAACAACGTCACACGAATGAGCGGCAGGCACACGATGCGAATTGCTTTGATCCGCAGGCTTTGCTGAATATTGTCTGCCAAGCCTTTCGGGCTCTGGCCCGCAGCTTTCACTTCGCCCAATGAGGGCAACATGATATTACCTTGCTCGTCGAGCAGATAATCGCCGGCGAGGCCCAATTCTTCCGGCTTCACTTGATTGTCGCTGATGTCTTCTTTCCAAACCAAAATTCGCACACCGTCGCCCGCGCGCAGCTTGGAGGAGGAGCTTTGTGCGTACGCCGCGAAGGGCAGAAGATTTAACGTCAAGGCAACAACGACAATAGAAGCAATCACTCGCGAATGCAGAGGTAAGCAGAATTTCATAGCAGCACTCCTTCTCTTGGCTCGGGGTTCATTCCTTTGATCCCTGTTACGAGGCCCGTTCATTGCCCAAAACAGAACCCCGGAACAGGTGAATTTTACCGTACATGAGGCCATTTTGAGTAGCAACATGGCCGCAAAAAATTGTGCGCCCGCCGCGGCATATCGCAAGCGGTCGTCAAAAATTTGGCAAGCCGGAAGGTGCGCGCGAGAATTTCACGCACACCCGCATGGTAACACGACTGGCCTCTTCCACAAGGGGATAATGTTGCAGGCGCTCTAAGACAGTGACGAGGGGATAACGGAAGGAAGGCTCCACGCTGGCTGGTATTGCACATCTGAAAATACCGCGAAGCGCTTCACGTCTTCAGAGCATTCAGATCAGCGGGAGCGATAGAAGCGAAACCGTTTTTCCTGCGTGTCGAGATTTAACTTGCGCAAGATCTGATAGAGCTTCCACCAGTTGACTTTAACAAAGCCGAATCGCTCCGTGTTCAGAGCTTGACAAATCTTATTCAGTCCCTGCGTCGGATCTTCCAGAATTACGGCTTTGATTTTTTCGTTCAAGGGCAGAAGGCGCTCATCAATCTTCGGCTTGGTAAACGTGGTGCGCGACTTGGCGCGACCACCATCTACCTCGCGCATGCGCGCAGTCGCAGATTTGGGCGCGTCGAGCACCGCCACTTCACCAGTGCTGAGGTCCGCGGGCGTATACGCTTGCGCCACGCTTTTAGTTAAATCCAAGCCGATGGAAAGATCGAAATCGTCAATCGCTTCTTCGAGTGAATCATAATACTCGAGGATGCGGTTGAATTCGAGCATCTCGAAAACGTCGTAAACCTCGGGCGTCATCTCCACGATTTTAAGATCGCCGCCATTTTCACGGATGCCTTTGATTTCACCGACAAAGACGCCCCAGCCGGCCGAACTCACGTAATGTACCTGGCCCATGTCCACGATGAGATGGAACGTGCCCTGCTGCAGAACCGAGGTGATTCGACCCAGCATCTCCGTGCAGGTTTGCGTGTCGATGTAGCCCTTCACACGAAACAATGCGATATCGCGCCGTGTGCCGACGTTGGTGACCGAAATTTCAATACCCTCCATGGCCTTGTCCTCTTACTGCTTCATGCTTGCAACACTTCTGCGACTTGACAAATCTTATGCCGTACATTGACACCACCGAAATTCTAATGAAAACACAAAAACTCATGGAATATTAACGCTATTTCACACGACGCATGTTCGACGATCAACCAAGTCCGGGACTTTTGCTCATTTTTGAAACAAGCGAGCGTCCCAACCTGGAACAATTTATTTCTTGCCGTTCATAACAAGCTGAGTGTAGAGCCTGGTATACTTTTCCGCGGCGGAATGCCACGAATTATCCTTCTTCATGGCATTCTTCATGATTTTGACCCAATTCTTCTTGTCTGTGAATAAAGCGACCGCGCTCTCCACGGCTTTGGCCATCGCTTCGCCTTTGCATGACGAATACACAAAACCCGTTGCCAGGTTGGGCTTGTCGGCATAATCAATTACCGCCTCGGTATAAGACAGGTGCTCGAAGGTGATGGGAATCGTGCCGTATTGCATGGCCTGCAAATAGCTTTCCGGCTCGGAGTCATCACACACCGGCAGCAAAAACAAATCCGCTGCGGCCATAAGGCGGTGGCGGAATTGCTCGTCAAATTCGGTTTTGAACAGAAAGCGCCCCACGTGCGACTTCATAAATTTGGCCGCCGCCTTTTGCAGCTTACCTTCACACGCGCCAAAGAGCACGACTTGATTCTTGTTCAAAAGGCGCTGTAAAACTCTTTCAATCTCGTCCGCGGCATGCGAAGCATTGGCTTTGATTTGCACGGCGAGCATTGGTATTCTTTCATCGAAAACCAGGCCGTTCGCCTCGCAAAAAGATTTTTTGTTTTGCAGCTTGCCGCTGAAATTAGCGCTGGTGAAATGGTGTTCGAGGTGCACGCTGGTCTCGGGATTCCAGAGCACGGTGTCCACGCCGCTGCTCACGCCAATGAGGCCCTTACGCCGCGTGCGCAACACTTCGGAAAGGCCGAAGGTCAACGCCGCGTTTTGCTGCACGCTTTTCGCATAAGCTTCGCCCGCGATGTTGAAGAGGTCGGCGTTCAGCAGTCCTGCTTTCAAGAAATTGGCCTTGCCGTTCAATTGCTCCTCCAAGCCCGGATAGATTTGCGCCGCCGGGATATTGCCCTGTGCTAAAATATCCGCGGGGAAGTCGCCTTGTTCGGCAAGATTGTGTACCGTCAATAAAACATGCACACTCTTGAAGAAGGGGTCATTCTTGTAAACCGTGCGCAACAGCACCGGGATCAGCGCAGTTTGCCAGTCGTTGCAATGGATAACGTCCGGCTGCCAATGCAAAAGCTTCAACGTTTCAAGGCATCCCAGAGCAAAGAAAAGAAAACGCTCGCCGTTGTCGGCATAAGCCTTCTTCGTTTTGGGATCATGATACAAGCTCAAACGGTCGAAGTAGGGTTTATAATCGAGAAAATAGATTTGCACTTTGGAATCTGGCAGAAAGGCGGATTTGCCGCTGGCGCGCAACTGTTGTTGCGCGAAATTGATCGGCATGTCTTTGAGCCGGATCACGTCGCGGAGCACGTATTTGCGCTCATTCACGCTGCGATAGTTGGGCATCATCATGCGGATATCGTGCCCCAAATCTTTGAGCGCTTTGGGAAGCGAGCCGGCAGTGGCCGCCAAACGGCCGCCGCCGATGAAAGGCGCAACTTCCGATGCCACATAGTATACTTTAAATTTGTTCTTCATTCCGCTTTCCTGTTCCATTCCGTCTTGCAGCAAAACTCCGCTCTCGCTTTGCAGGAGAGCGGGCTGAACCTACGCGCCTCAAATTTGCGCCTCGCGCAAATGCTGCGCAGCTAGTTCCGGGGGCGTAGGATTGATATAAAACCCCGAGCCCCATTCGAAGCCCGCAATCTTCGTGAGCTTGGGGATGATCTCGAGGTGCCAGTGATATTCCGGCAAAGCCGGTTCTTGCACGGGTGAAGTGTGCAAAATAAAATTGAAATGTGGATTGTTCAACGCTTGATTGAGGCGCAACAAAGTTTCCTTGAGCACCGTTGCCAGACCTTCGTATTGTGCAGCGTCCATCATCTCAAAATGCGAAAGATGCGAGGCGGGCAACAACCAGGTTTCGAATGGAAAGCGCGGAGCAAAGGGCTCAACCGTGAGAAAATCCTCGCGCGCCACCACGATGCGCTTGCCGCTGTGCAGCTCCTGCCGAATGATGTCGCAATAAATGCAGCGTTCTTTCAGCTCGAAGTGTTTGCGCGCGCCGTCCAGTTCTTCCATCACGCGCTTGGGGATGATCGGCGTGGCAATGAGCTGCGAATGCGAATGTTCCAACGAGGCGCCCGCCGCGGTGCCATGATTTTTGAACACCAGAATGTATTTGAAACGCACGTCGTTTTTCAAATCCAAAATGCGCTGCCCAAAAATATTCAAAAGGTCGCGAATATGGCCGTGCTCCAAATCTGCGAGGTCCGACAAATGGTTCGGGCACTCGATGATGACTTCGTGCGCGCCGACGCCATTCATCACGTCGTACATGCCCTCACCCCGGCGATTGAGCTCGCCTTCGATTTGCAGCGCGGGAAACTTGTTCGGAACCACACGCACGCTCCAGCCCGTGCCGTCGCGCACGGAACCGGGCGGCCGCACCGCCGCGATCTCCGGCGGTGTTTTATCCTCATTGCCGGGACAGAACGGACAGAACCCGCCGCTTCTGCTGATCGGCTCAGTTTGCCAATCCATCGGACGCTTGCCGCGCTCAGTTGAAATGATAACCCAACGATCAGTAATCGGATCTTTTCTCAGTTCAGGCATTGGGCTTTGGGTCAGGTTCACACCGTTGGCGCAGCTTGCACGTCTGCGTCAAGATCAATCACGAGCATAAACAAAAGGGTGGCAATGGCCACCCACATGGTACAACCGAAAATTTTGGCAGTGAGGAGGGAGCGCAGCGGCATCATCTTTAAAGCTTGCTTAAATACTGTTTCGCTTTGTTGACGTATTCGCTGGTGGGGTAGGTCGCTAAAAGCTGTTCCAACTCGCTCTTGGCCTGTTGCCGGTCGCCTTGTTGCAAGTAGCACAACGCGATTTTGAGCTGCGCATCATCGTGCTTCTCGGAGCCTGCAAAGAGGGAAATCTTCTCAAACTCGATCATGGCCTGTGAAAAATTGCGCAAGCCGTAATACGATTCGCCAATCCAATACTGCGCATTGTCGGCGAGCTTGTTCTTATCGTCTTCACGCAGCAGCTCGGAAAACACGTTGATGGCTTCACGATACTTACGTTGCTCGTAAAGCTCGCGGCCATAGGCATAGCGTTGCGCATAATTGCCGCTAATCATCTTCCCGCTGTTGGCTGAACCCGCGCTCCGTTTCGCCTGTTCCAATTCGGCCTGCAGAGTTTGAATTCTCTTGTCCTTTTCGCCGAGATCGGACTGCAATTCGGTGATGACTTGGTTCTTTTGCTGCAGCTCGCGCTCGAGGCGATCTACTTCCTCCGGCTTTGGCGCAGCCTCCGGCTCGGGCTTGGGAGCCTCGGCCGTTTCGGTCTTAGGCGCCTCCGCTTTATTTTCCGGCACCAAGCCTAGCAGCCGCAACACTTCATCCTCGTCGTCAGCTTGCTGCGCTGAAGGTTGCGGTTCATCCCCGCCCAACATTTTGTCGATATCGACTTCCTCCCCGGGCCGACCTTCGGTTTGAACGGCATTGCGACTGCCGCCACCGCAGCCCAACAACACGACACTCAACATCACTAACACGGCCAGCAATGGCCATTGCAGTGCCACTCGTTTAACTTCGACTTTCTGCCACATGATTAGCTCCCGGTCCCTTTCCTGACCTGAAATGTATCTCGGCAATTTGATTTGTGCTTTTGGGTTTCAATCAATCTTTTGCGAGCGATTAACCAAATACGCCGCTGTGCTCCAGCCGCCGGCAGCCGCAAGGATCGTCGCCGCACGCCACCAACCTTCTTTCCCAGTGACGCGCACATAATTCGGGCGTTTGGGCAAACCGGAGTATCCCAAACCGCTGATGGCCTCGTCCACTGCGACCACACAATACTCCAACCCGACTTGTTGCACACCCACACCTGGAATCCTCGCTTCGAATACTTCGTTGTCCATCGAGGCCATCGGTTCGACCAGCCACCGCCGCACGGTATAGGGCCGATACAACACTGCGGCTTTCAGCAAGCGGCGGTTCTCAAAAATCTCCGCACGAATTTTGACTTCGTGCCCTGAGGTTGCGCGCCGCACCGGCGTATGAATCACGATGGGAGGAATATCGTCAACACCGCTGGCGGCGTTGCCGCCGGTCAATGCCAAAAGATTGCTGCCGATTTGCGTATCGGGCACGCCGTCGTGATCCATATAGCCGTCACGATCCTCCTTTGCGCGCGAATCGAGATCGTAACGATCCCACACGCCGTCACGATCGTGATCCGGCGCGCCGCCGCCGAGCTTCACCGTCACGCCGCCAAACACCGTGATCAACCCGTCGTTTTCATCACCCTTGGGATTGAGATCGAGCAGATCCGAAAACGAATATCGAAAAGCTGCGCCCACGGAAAAATTGAAACGTCGCGAAACCGCAATGTCCAGCCCCCCTGTGGTTTTCAGAATATAATTGGTGTAATCGCGATTCGTGCCATAGTGCAGCGTTTGATCGCTCTTCTTTTCAAAATCATGCCAAACCACGCCGCCTGCACCTAAGGAAGCGAACGGCGAAAGCGTATGATAAGGAGAAAAGCGAAATGTCACATCGAATTCGATGGGCACCACCCGCGCAATGGAATCTTTGGAGGCTTTGTCGTTGTCGAGGAGTAAATCGCCGATTCCTGCTTCGATGCCAAGGGAAAAGTGAGGATCGGGAGAGTAGTAAATGAGGCCGCTAACAAAAGGTTGGAGCAATTTGTTTTTGATGTCTCCTTCGATTTTTCCTGCTCCGCCGCGCAGTCCAAGCCCGAATTTGCTATCCTGTGCCTGCAACACCAGAGGCAGAGCCACCCAAACGAAGAGACCCCGAAAGAAATTTTTCCTATTCACCGTTTCACCTTCTTTAAATGTTGGCAAAAGGTAAGGAAGTCGGCATAGAAAGTCAAGGTTGAATTCCTTGACGGACATGAAGTTGCGGGGAAAAAGCGAGATTAAGCCATCACAAGAATTTTGTTTTTGCCTTACGACTGGTACCGTTTCGTCCCCGCGCTCAAAATCAAGCCGACGATGACCATGGTTGTCAATAAAGAAGACCCACCATAACTGAGGAAGGGCAAGGGGATTCCGGTGACGGGCATGATGCCTACGGTCATGCCAGTATTCACGACCACGTGGATACCGAGAATGGCAGTGCACCCGATAACGAGAACGGAAAGAAACTTGTTTTTGATTTCAACCGCGATTTGCAATGAACGCCAGAGCATTACAAAAAAGGTTATGAGGATAACGGTCACGCCGAAGAATCCAAATTCCTCGCCGATGACGGAAAAGATGAAGTCAGTGTGTTGTTCGGGAAGAAAGCGCAATTTGGTTTGCGTACCTTGCAGCCAGCCTTTGCCCCAGAAGCCTCCGGAGCCGATGGCCACTTGCGATTGCGTCACTTGATAGCCGGTGCCGCGCGGGTCTTGCTCCAAGCCGAGGAAGATGAGAATTCGCGTTTTCTGATACTCATGCAGACGATTCCACAAGCTAGGCGTGAGCGCGCCGAAAAAAATATTTACGATGAAAACGGTGAGCAACACGGGCAGGCGCC
This sequence comes from bacterium, assembly GCA_037444905.1. Classification (GTDB taxonomy): domain Bacteria; phylum Zhuqueibacterota; class Zhuqueibacteria; order Zhuqueibacterales; family Zhuqueibacteraceae; genus JABWAN01. The sequence goes on from JBBILN010000004.1 coordinate 177,980, forward strand.
GCTTGGTGAGAAACAACACCCCAATGATGAGCAGCATCGCGGCCACGAAGGTGTAGAAGTTGAACGCCGAGATGATTGCAATGATCGGGCTGACAATCAAAAACACCACGAACGGAGAAAGCCCGGCCCAAAACAAAACCGGGATGAGCATGGCGCATAATACAATCGCGGTGCCGAGATCCGGCTGTTTGATAATTAACGCCACCGGCACAATTACCATCGCAAACGCAATGGCGAGCTCTTTGAGGTTGCGCAAATCGCGCGTGTCTTGTGAAAGGTAACGCGCGAGCGCGAGCATGGTCGCAATCTTCGCCACTTCCGAAGGCTGAAAATGCACCGGCCCGAAGATAAACCAACGATGCACGCCTTTGCCGCCGCCGACGAACAATACGAGCACCAAAAGCACGACGCTCACGCCGTATAAAACATACGCCGAGTTGTATAGCGCTTTGGCCGGGGCGATGATGATCGCCGAAGCGATCATGGCGCCGAGCAGGAACCAAATGATCTGCTTGGAAAAATTGTTTTGGAGAATCTCCGCCGCGGCATTGGAGGCCGTCGCACTGTAAATCGCCATCAAGCCGGCGCTCACCAAAATGAGTACGCAAACGATGAAGATTTTATCCAGGCCGCGCCAGTTTTGGCCGCTTTGAATGAGCATAAATTCTTCTCTACAATTTTTTGCAACGGCGTTGGCCGGAGCAAGCCGATAAGCCACGCACGCTATCTACTTCCTTCGGCCAATCCGATTACAATGACGGTTTTGCTAGTTGCAACTCATCCTCCGTGCGCCTCAATCATCTGCTTCTTTCATGCGCGCATGCGCAACGAGTTTGTTTTGCTCGTGCAGCAGGGCGATGATTTTGCGCGCGAACGGTGCGGCGTTCGCACCGCCGCCGCCGCCGTTTTCCAAGAAAATGCAATACGCAATTTGCGGATCTTCGAAGGGCGCGAAGCCGATGAACCATGCGTGCGTTTCGCCGTGCGGATTTTGCGCCGTCCCGGTTTTGCCCGCGGAAATTACGCCCGGTACTTGCGCCGAGCGCGCCGTACCGGTCGGGCTATTTACCACCATGTGCATGCCGCGCTTGGCGTATTCATAGCTGCGGGGCTGAATGCCGGGAATAAAAACGGAATCCGGCTCGGGATATTCTTCTTCGAAATTGACCGGATTCATGTAGCCCCGGCGCACACGCGGTTTGAACGTGCGACCCTCATTCGCAAGAGTCATGGCAAAATAGGCCATCTGCAACGGTGTCACCAACAACTCGCCCTGGCCGATGGCCAAATTCAGCATCAAGCCTTTGCTCCATTTGCCGCGGCCGTAACGTTGATCCATATATTCCTGATCCGGCACCATACCGCCGCGCTCGTCCACCAAATCGATGCCGGTCGGCTTGCCAAAGCCGAAGAGCCGCGAGTATTTCGCCCAATTCTCCAATCCGACTTTTAAGCCCATGCGATAGAAATAAACGTCGCACGATTGCTCGATGGCTTGCAAGAGATTGACGGTGCCGTGCCCACCTTTCTTCCAACAGCCAAACGCGCGATTGCCAAAACGATAATACCCCGGACAAAATACGCGTTCGTCCGGATCAATCAAGCCGGTTTCCAACCCCGCTATGACCGTGATGAGTTTGTAAGTCGAGCCAGGGGCATATAAGCTTTGCACCATGCGATCGTAAAGGGGCTTTTCCGGATCGCTAATCAGACGATTCCATTCCTGCGAAGAGAGAGGGCGCGAAAACAAATCGGGGTCGTAGTCCGGCTTGGTCACCATGGCGAGCACTTCGCCGTTTTTGCAATTGAGCACGATCGCGCCGCCTTTGCGCCCGAGCATCTCTGCTTCTAACATGCGCTGCAAAGACGCATCGAGGCCGAGGATGAGATCCATGCCCGGTTCGGGCTTGACGCCAGCGTAGCCGGATCCGGCACTGCCGGAAAGATCGCCCACGACACGACCGAGCGCATCGACTTCCATGTAGCGCCGGCCTTTTTTCCCACGCAAGATTTTTTCATACTCGCGCTCGAGGCCCTTCTTGCCGATCAAATCACCCGGCACATAATTGTCTCCAAACGCGGTAAGCTCGGCGTCACTGATTTCACCCAAATAGCCAAAAAGATGCGGCGCTTTAATGCCGTTCAAATAAGAGCGGCGCGATTCCGCGCGAAACTCGATGCCGGGCAGCTCCACACGGCGCTCGTGCAGCAAGCTGAAACCGGAGAAATCAATTTGGCGCTCGATTTTGGTGGGTATGAGATTGCCGCGCTTGGTCCGCGCGATTTGCTTGCGCAACTCGTCTTCGGAGGCATGAAAAGCGGTGGCGAGAATTTGATACGCGGGTTTATTGCGCGCCAACTCTGCGGGCACGGCATAGACCGCATATGCCGGACGATTGTCCACGATCACTTCTTTGTAGCGATCACGAAGCAATCCGCGCGGCGGCTCAATCTCGACCGGGCGCACGCGATTCTTTTCCGACTCCAAAAGATATTGCTCGCCGAGATAAAGCTGCACGTAGGCAAAACGTCCGATCAAAATCAGCAGCAGCACGGCCAAGCCGACGCTAAAAATGCTGTGCTTGCTTTGAGAAGTCAATTCCATAAGCCGCAACCCAAACGCTTCGAATTTGAACTGTACCGCATAAACCGGCAACGCATAAAAGCGGCGATTCGCAACGCGGACCAGCCGCAACCCCAAAGCCCGGCAGAAGAAAACAGAGCAAACAGAGGAGACAATGATTGGGAAATTCTCTTTGACTTTTTAATCTCTGTTTACTCCGTTTTCTCGGTGTAAAAATCTTTGTTTTCTTTTTGCACAGACTGGACTCTTTAGACACTAAATTACTTTGCTTGAAACTCTCAGAATGCAATTCCGGCCAGGCTCATTCATCCACGCCGCGGTGTCCTCAATCCACCGTGGGTTTGTTGCGCAAGGCTTCCGGCCAGAGCATTTGAATGATCGCAACGAACGCTACGGTGTAAATCGAATTGGGCAAAGCGTAACGCAGCAGGACATAGAAAAAATTGAAGCCCGTATCGAAATAGAAAACGGTATCGCGAACAACATTGTGCGTCAACGCCGACGCAAACGCCAAGGCGATGGCGGTTTGTAACTCAAATTTGGTTTTATCCCGAGCAAGATAACCGGCGACGAAACCGGCTATGGATTTGGCCAGCGCTTGCAGGCCATAAAGCTCACTGACCGCAACGTCTTGCACCAGCCCGACAAGAAATCCCGTGAGAATCGCAGGCGTGGCGCCATGCCGCATCGCTGCCAGAATCACACCAATGAGCAAAAAGTCCGGATGCACATCCGAAAACGCGAGCAACGGCACCACTGCAATTTGAAGCGCCAGCAAGAAGGAAAACATCAGAACATATTTCAAAATCCGTTTGAACAAGTGGCTCAACCTCCATTGCCGGCGTTCAGATCGAGTTGGTCGCGCAGATTGCGGTTTGGCGTCAGCAATACGAAAACTTCTTCCAGGCGCGTAAAATTCACCGCGGGGGTGAGGGGGATTCTCTTGAACATACCGCTGGGTTCCACGGAAGGTTCCTGCACAATGCCGATGCGCAGGCCGGGTGGAAAAAGCGCACTGGAATCCGAAGTGACGACCACGTCGCCGGGAGTGACGTCTGCATGGCGCGCCACACCGGTCAATTCGAGGTCTTGCGCGCCGGTCCAGGTCACGATGCCCAGCACGCGACTGCGTTGAATGCGCGCACTCACGCTGAAGTCACGATCAAGCAGAAGCTGCACGTGGCTGGTGTGGCGATTGACCTTGATGACTTTACCGGCTAGGCCCTCGGGCGTAATCACGGCCATGTTGGCTTTCACATTTTCAGCCGCGCCCAAATTGATGACGACCGTATTGGGCGTGCTGTTGCTCTCTTTGAACAATACGCGGGCCGCGCGAAAGTCCAGCGGCATGCGCTCGCGATATTCGAGCATGCGCCGGAGTCTTATATTTTCCAGATAAGACTCGCGCAATTGGCTGTTCTCCAGCAACAATTGCGTCGTCCGTTGCCGCAAGGCCCGCACTTCCTCGGGCGTGTAATCGCGCCAAGTTTTCCAATCCGCTAAAACATGGAAAGCCGCATAACGATCGACCGCGAAACTGCGCATCGCATCGAGCTGCGGCGCATCGTTATTGAATAAAATTGCCAACGACGCCACGATCGCTGCGAACAATACGAAGTACTCGCGGCTCGAAACGAGAAAGGCATTGGGGCGTTCTAACACGAAGATGCAACCTCAATAAGTTTTTTCGCAGCAGTCAACTTCTCACGCGCCATTCTCGAAGAACCTTTTCTGGCGCTTGGCGCCTCCTACAAAACGGGCTTGGTGCCGAGCGCCGGGGAAGCGCCTTCAAAGATGACAACTCAGAGGATGGGCGCGCAACTGAACAGCATTGCGCTCAATACCGTTTGACCTTCGTCAAAACTTTTTGATAACGATGGATCGATTCTAACACTTTACCGGTGCCGCGCACGACCGCGGTGAGCGGATCTTCGGCGACGATCACCGGCAAGCTGGTCTCGCGGCGCAAACGCTCGTCCAATCCGCGCAGCAATGCGCCGCCGCCGGAAAGCGCAATGCCGCGATCCAAAATATCCGCGGACAGCTCGGGCGGGGTATTTTCCAAACATTGCTTCGTGGCTTCGACGATCGCATTCACACATTCCGCCAAGGCTTCTTGCACTTCCATGGAAGTAATCTCAACCGTTTTGGGAATCCCGGCCACGATATCACGCCCGCGCACGCTCATGGAAGTTTTGTCGTTGAAAGGCGCAGCCGAACCGAGCGTACACTTGATGTGCTCGGCCGTGTTTTCGCCGATCAACAAATTGTAATTGCGCTTGAAATGCTGCACCACCGCTTCGCTCATTTCATCACCGGCGATGCGAATCGAAATATGATTGACGATGCCGGAAAGCGAGATCACCGCGATCTCCGTCGTGCCGCCGCCGATGTCGATCACCATGCTGCCCACCGGCTCTTCAATCGGAAGCCCGATGCCGATGGCCGCGGCCATCGGTTCGTCAATGAGATGCACTTCCTTCGCGCCCGCGTGCTCCGCAGAGTCGCGCACCGCGCGCTTCTCCACTTCGGTCACGCCGCTCGGAATACTGATCGCCATGCGCGGTCTCCAAATGCGCGTCACCTGCACGCGGCGAATGAAATGGCGAATCATGGCTTCGGCCAGCTCGAAATCCGCAATCACACCGTCCTTCATTGGGCGTACGGTGATGATCTCGTTCGGCGTGCGGCCTTGCATTTCCTTCGCAGCATGGCCATAAGCGACGATTTCCTGATCGACCTTACGAATCGCCACAATGCTGGGTTCGTTGACCAAAATACCTTTGCCGCGCACATAGACGAGTGTGTTGGCCGTGCCCAAATCCATGGCAATGTCATTCGAGAGAAAATTTTGGAGAGTGAAATTCATTCGAGCTGTGCCTTTCCTTCCGGACCAGATTGAATTGCAATGCTTATTTCATTAAAAGTGAAATCGCAAAAAATTTCGGTAAGCGGATGCAGCCTTTGCTTTATCCGCTTACAAAAAGCTTTTTGGTTAAAGAATTTCGAAAATGCCTATAAACCGCGAATCGCGGTTACTGTTTGCGATCAATGCCGAAAATGCCGCACGCCCGTGAACAGCATCGCGACGTTGCGCGCATTCGCCGCGGCAATCACTTCCGCGTCGCGCACCGAGCCGCCGGGCTGAATCACCGCCGCGATGCCGGCGTTCGCAGCGAGTTCGAGACCGTCGGCAAATGGAAAGAACGCATCGCTCGCCATCACCGCGCCTGCGAGCGAGAGTTTCGCGGCGCGCGCTTTCTCAATCGCAAGGCGCACGGAATCCACGCGGCTCATCTGCCCCGCGCCGAGGCCGAGCGTTTGCGTTTCATTGCACAAAACGATGGCGTTTGATTTTACCCACCGCACCACTTTCCAGCCGAAGCGCAACGCTTGCATTTCTTTCGATGAAGCCGCGCGCTGCGTCACGCACTTGAAAGACTGTTCGTCATCTGGCGCGAAGTCTTGCTCTTGCACCAACATGCCGCCCTGGACTTTTTTGAATTCAAAACTTGTTCGCGGCGCGTGCTGCAATTCGGGCAATTCCAAAACGCGCACGTTTTTTTTCTGAATAAAAACCTTTAAAGCTTCTGCGCTGAACTTGGGCGCGAGCACGACTTCGGTAAACAATTCCGCAATCGCCGCCGCGGTCTCCGCATCAACTTCGCGATTGCAACCCACGATGCCGCCGAATGCCGAAACCGGATCACTCGCTTTTGCTCTTTGATAGGCCTGCAAAAGATTCTCACCCACGCCCACGCCGCAGGGATTTGCGTGTTTGATGATCACGCAACACGGCTCTTCAAACGTGCGCACAATATTGAGCGCGGCATCTGCGTCCGCGATATTGTTGAACGAAAGCTCTTTGCCTTGCATTTGCTTCGCGCCGGCCAACCCGCTTTCGCGGCTCAAGCTGTCGCGATAAAACCCCGCGGCCTGATGCGGGTTCTCGCCATAGCGCAGACCCTGAACTTTTTCAAGAGCAACAACCATCCTCGCCGGAAGCTCGACGTTTCCCCCCTCAAGGGTGGAATCATTTGCGAGCAGGTAGTTGTTGATCGCTGCGTCATAAACGGAAGTATACGCAAACGCCGCGCTCGCGAGTCGGCGGCGGGTTGTCAAAGTCAATTGCCCGCCTTCGCGCTCGAACTCTGCGATTGCGGCTGCATATTGGCGCGGCTGCGTGAGCACGGCAACGTGCGTAAAATTCTTTGCCGCGGCGCGAATGAGCGCAACGCCGCCAATATCGATATTCTCCAGCGCATCCGCAAGCGTCGCGTGGGGCTGCGTTACAACTTCGCGAAAAGGATAGAGATTGACGACCACGAGATCGAGCAAGCCGATGCCGTGCGTTTGCGCCTCTTGCATGTCCGAGGCAAGCTCGCGCCGCGCGAGCAATCCCCCGAAAATTTTCGGGTGCAGCGTCTTCACGCGACCGCCGAGAATTTCCGGAAAGCCGGTGAGCGTCTCAATCGGCGTGACATTGAAACCGTGCTCGCGCAAATAGCGCGTGGTGCCGCCGGTCGCAATCAACTCGACGTTGCGCTTTGCCAATGCCTCGGCCAATTCAAGCAGGCCGGATTTGTCGTGCACGCTGAGCAGCGCGCGGTGGATGGAGGACATGAAACTCTTTCTCAAGCAATATAAAAAATCTCGTCAGGCAGGACGTCGAGTTGCTTTTTGAGCGCCTCGCGAGTTTTGCCTGGAGAAGTGAGAGGCTTTTTGACAATCGGTTTGAGATGTTCATAAATTTATAGAAGCGGAAAATTATGGCGGATCTGCACGAGCTTGACGCCGAGGCGTTGCGCCGTATCGAGCACCGCGGATTGCCGGCCCAGGCGATCAACGATCACAATGCCGTTTCTGCCGACACGATTGAGTTTGTCCTCCGGCACTTCTTGATTGCCCTCGCCGATCAAGCCGATGTCGAGGCGTATTCTACCGCGCTTGGTTTCCACTTCGCCGTCGGCTTCGCGATCGACTTCCTCATCACGCTCGATATTGAGCCAATAACTTTCATTGAGCTTCAAGCCGAGCAACTCTAATCCAGCACGCAGGAAAGCACGTTCCAAACGTTTTCCATAAACTGCTTTGTTCGAGCCTCGCACGGTCAACGAGGCGGCGCCGATCATTTGAAGAAACCACAGAGACTCCGCGAGATCCAACTTCTCGGTTGCGCCGGCAGCATTATTTCTTAAGTCGATGGTGACTGCGCCTTCCGACCATTTCTGCTTTTTCGCAACTTCATCGCATAGAGAAAGCATGTTGTCAATGAAGGCCGCGACTTCAGCCGTATCTTTCTTTGAGAGAGCTAAATTTTGAACCGTCTTGTGCGTGAGGCCGAGCAACCACACGCGCATGTCGGCAAGAATTTTATCTTTGTTCCGCGCTTCGTGCAAACGCCCCAGCAACTCTTTCAGCCACTGCTTGCCATACTGCCGGCGGGCGTGATGCACAACTTGCAAGAGCCACGAGTGATAGATATGCAGCTTCTCGCGCACCACGCGCTCGGTAATGTCGCGATAGTTGCCGCCGGTCATCAGGTGCAAAACCGCGTAGCGCACGGCTTCGGCAGAAAAAGCTTCCCGAATCAGCGGCCGCGAATTCCACCAACGATTCAAATCTTCAATCTGCCAATCAAAAGTTGCTTTCGTATCTTTCTTGCTCATGGCCGTCCTTGCGAATCAAAATAATTCGCGCTGTCCTGCTTGCTCACCAAGCAAAAAATCTTCCGGCTCGAAAAGCACTTCCTCGCCAATCGTCTTCGCGACCGTGCCGATTTCGTTTCGCATGAGTTGAAAATACTTCGGCTCGTTTTCAATTAAAAAAAAACGCCTTCCCATCTTTAACGCGACGCGGCCGACGGTTCCGCTGCCTGCGAAGGGATCGAGCACTGCGTCGCCCTTGAACGAATAATAGCGAATGACTTTTTCAACCAACTCTTCGGGAAAAATTGCAGGATGATCTTTGTGGTGCGCGGGCGTGATGCGCCAGATATTGGTGACGTCATACGCGCCTTCGATCTTCGATTGCTTCACGGCCTCGGCGTCGTGATGCGTGCGAATGTTCCAATCGATGAGCTTGTCGGTTTGTTTGCGATAAACCATGACATATTCCGTGACCGGCACGGCTTTGTATTGCAGCGGATGGCGATCCGCCGCGAAACGCCGGCCCCTGCCCGTTGCCCAGCCCGCGCCTTCAGGCTTGACCCAAATAATGTCGTCGATAAACTCGAAACCAATGTTGCTCAGCACGTGGTGCAAATCAAACGGCAAAGCCAGACGCCGGCTCGCGGCTTGACGGCTAACGCGGCGAACCAATATCGGCGAAGTATTCACCACAAGAAAACGGCCTTCGCTCAACACTTCATGGCAACGCAAAAAAACGCGGCGCAGCGAATCGAGATATTCCTGATAATCCAAATACTCCGTGTATTCCGGTTTGGCGTTGAAGTACGGCGGCGAAGTGAAGACCAACTGCACGGAGTTCAGAGGCAACTCAGAAAGAACTTGCGCCGCATCGCCCAACACGACTTTGTTCGGCAGATAAGGAGGCGGCGTTTGCCGCGCGGTCTTGCTGTTGCTGCGAGGTTCGACTCCGTTCTCATCCGCGTCGTTTGCAAATTTGAGCAAGCGCGATTTGATGATTGCAATTTCAGTATGCTGCCGAATATCGCCGGAAGCGGCGTCGAGTATCACTTCGCCCACCAAGCCGTTGCCGTTGTTCGAGCCGGGAGATTTCAACGCCACGCGCCAAACATTTTTGCGGTCGTCGATTTCGGGAAGCCCGAGTTGCACGGCATCACGGAGACGGCTTTTATCCAACCAAGACAAAACCAGCTTGCGCGCGGTTTCAACATTCTCGATGATATCCTGCGGCGGCGTTTTCTTGCGCAACGGCTTTGGCGAAGAAAGATAAACGCCTGCTTGTTCGCGAATACGCGAGGGCGGTTTTGTTCTCTTTGCCGCATAAAGCACGGGGGTTTTCGGCTTTGCCCGTTTTGCCTTCAGTTGCTTCATACGATCCTCACTCGCCGTCCTTCCACTCGCACTCTGTCTTCCGCAAAAAGCTGCAACGCCTCGGGCAGAAGTTGATGCTCCACTTCCAGCACGCGCGCCGCGAGCGTTGCGGCAGTGTCGTCATCGCGCACGGGCACGCACCGTTGCAAGATCGGCGCGCCGGTGTCGTATTCTTCCTCCACAAAGTGAACCGTGGCGCCGCTCACCTTGCAGCCATAATCGAGCACGGCTTGATGCACGCGCGCGCCGTACATCCCTTTCCCGCCAAAACTCGGCAACAGCGCGGGGTGAATGTTGATGATGCGGCCGCGAAACGCGCGGATGATCGAGGCCGGAATCTTGCGCAAGTAACCCGCGAGCACGATGAAATTCACTTCGCGATGGTGCAGCACGAGTCTGAGCGTTTGCTCATACTTTTCCTCTTCGCGACACGCGAGCACTTCCGTTGTGATATTCGCTTGCTGCGCAATATGCAGCGCACCCGCTTCGCTGCGATCCGAAATGAGCACCGCAATTTTCGCGCGCAGTTTCCCGCTCGCGAGGGCGTCGAGTATCGCTTGAAAGTTGGAGCCGCGCCCGCTGGCGAAGACGGCGAGGTTTAGATTCAAAATAAAACTCCCCCAACGGATAAAACATCCGTTGGCGATTTTTTAAGCTTCCAGATACTCAGCTCACCGCCGCTTCGGTAATGGTCAAGCGCGCTGTGCGCGATGATACTTCCATCTCCGCGTGCGCGCCGATGGGCATGGTGTGTTTGACGCGGCTATGGCCGTAATCCAAACCCATGAGCGCCGGCACTTTCAGCGGCTTGATGAAATCACGCATGAGATCCTCGAACGTCAAAGTCGGATCGCCTTCGGGCGGCATGCAATCCGTGGTTTGGCCGAGCATGAAGCCGCCGAGGCGCTGCAACAAACCGAGTTCGCGAAGCTGCACGAAATAACGGTCCCAGCGATAAACGACTTCGCCGATGTCTTCCACAAAAAGAATGTTCTTTTTGAGCGAAGGCAAATGCCGCGTGCCCGCAATCGGCGCGATGAGCGACAAGCAACCGCCAATGAGGCGGCCGGCAACTTTACCCTTTGCAATTGCGGCGTAGCTTTCGCCGTTCGGTTTTTGCATTTCACCAAAAGGAAGCGGCGAGGCGAGCATGCGCCAAAAGTTTTCCTCGGTGAAAGGATCGATGCCGCGTCCCATCTCCGCCGCGACCATCGGCCCCGAAAATGTGATAAGGCCGGCGTGCTTGAACATCGCAAGCTGAATCGCGGTGAGATCGCTGTAGCCCACGAAAATTTTCGGCTGCTGCCGCATCGCATCGTAATCGAGCAGAGAGAGCAAGCGCGGCGTGCCGTACCCGCCGCGCGCGCAAATGATCGCATGAACGCGGCGGTCGCGAAACATGCTGTTGAGGTCCTGCGCGCGCTCTTTGTCCGTGCCCGCGAGATAGCCTTGCGTTTTGAAAACATGCTTGCCGAGCTTGACGCGATAACCGAGGCCTTCCAAATAGCGCACCCCGCTTTCGAGCAGCTCCGGCTTCATCGGGCTGGCCGGCGCGATCACGCCGATCACCTCGCCTTTGCGCAGGCGAGGCGGTTTGAGAATTTGGGGCACGCGTTATTTTCCTCGTTAACCTTAAAAATGAGATGAGCCAGAGGAAGCGACAGCTTTACTAAACTTTTCAAGTTTAGTAAAGCTGGTTTCGCTCAAGCATGCACGTGCAGCATGCGTCTGCCATCAACGTTGATGACATGCGAAGCGGCGCGCACATGCGGCACAGTGCCGATCAAATCATAATCGCTCGCTGCGGTGATTTGCGTTTGATAAAACTCGCCGACGCGCAAACTGCCGTGCGGCGCGCGAATGACCACGGTGTGATCGATGTCGGGACAATCCCATGCGGTGCGGCCTTTGTAGGCGCGCTCGTGCTCGTCGTATTCATCGATGAGCACGCGCAGCTCGCGCCCGATTTGCTTTTCATTCCACTCTGCGGCGACTTCGCGCTGCGCTTGCATGAGCAAATCGTAACGCTCGCGCTTGACTTCCTCCGCAACTTGCTCCGTGAATTGAAACGCAGGCGTGCCTTCTTCATGCGAATACGTGAACACGCCCATGCGTTCGAATTTTCCTTCACTCACAAAATCATACAGCGCTTGAAAGTCTTCTTCGGTTTCGCCGGGAAAGCCGGCGATGAGCGAAGTGCGCAGCACGAGATTGGGAATGCGCGCGTGCATGCGCTCGATCAACGCTTCGGTATAAGCGCGGCTCACGCGGCGCGCCATGCGCTTGAGCATGCGATCGGTGACGTGTTGCACCGGCATGTCGATATACTTCACCACCTTCGGCTCGCTCGCTACCGTGTCGATGATTTCATCATTGACGTAATAGGGATACGCATACATGAGGCGAATCCACTCGATGCCATCAACGCGACCGAGCGCGCGCAGCAACGAGGGCAGTTGCTGTTGTTGATTGAGATCGAGACCGTATTGCGTGGAGTCTTGCGCAACGAGAATGAGTTCCTTCACACCTCTTTGCGCGAGCATATGCGCCTGCGCGACCAGCTCGGGAATGGGCGTGCTGCGGAATTTGCCGCGAATTGCGGGAATCGCGCAGAACGTGCAAGGATGCTCGCAGCCTTCGGAGATTTTAAGATAGGCAAAATGTTTCGGCGTGAGCAGTTCGCGCTCGCCGACCAATTCATACTTCAAACGCAAATGGCGCGCAAGCCCGGCGACGATCTTCGGCAAATCGCGATTGCCATAGAACGCATCGACCTCGGGAATTTCTTTGCGCAGTTCGGAACCGTAGCGTTCAGAAAGGCAGCCGGTCACGAACACTTGCCGAATGTGGCCGTCCTTCTTGAGCTGAACGGCTTGCAGAATCGTGTCGATGGATTCTTCCTTGGCTGATTCAATGAAGCCGCAGGTGTTGATAATCACGGCTTGCGCGGAGGCGGGATCGTTGACGAACTCAACGCCGCAAGCTTTGAGGCCGCCTTGCAAGACTTCGGAGTCGACAATGTTTTTCGGACAACCGAGGGTGATGAGGTTTATTTTCAAGATGAGCCTTTAGTGCATTATACTTCAAACACATCGAGTAATTTAGATCCGCAATATTTTACCTTTCGAATCAATCAGTGCCCGCCAGTTGACCTTCCCAGATTTTCATTTCCTGCTCAAACTCTTCCCGCACGCGAGGGTCGCCATCAGCATCATCACTGCAGACGTTGATATCATATTTCGTTTTACATTTGAGGCAAAACCTGACCGCTATCTCGAAGAATTTCGAAGCACCCACCGCTTGAAACAGGGGATTTGCCTCGAGTTCTTGCGCCATGTCATCGTCAACTTCAATTTGAATGGTCGCCATATCGTTTACCTATTCAAACAACGCTTCCACATACTCGCTCGCGACAAACGGCTGCAAGTCATCGATGCCTTCGCCCACGCCGATGAAGCGCACGGGAATTTTCAGCTTGTCTTGAATCGCGAAGAGAATGCCGCCCTTGGCCGTGCCGTCGAGCTTCGTAACGACGAGGCCGGTCACGCCCACGTCTTTGAAGAAGACTTCAGCTTGGCGCAATCCATTTTGGCCGGTGTTCGCATCGAGCACGAGCAACACCTCATGCGGCGCGCCGGGAATGACGCGATCGACCACGCGCGTCATCTTTTTCAATTCTTCCATGAGATTGCTTTTGGTGTGCAGGCGGCCCGCAGTATCGACAATGACGATATCGAGTGCTCGCGTCTGCGCTGCCTTCATCGCATCGAACACCACCGCGGCAGGATCCGCGCCGGACTTGGTGCGCACGATATCCACGTTCGCGCGTTGCGCCCAAATTTCGAGTTGATCCGCGGCCGCGGCGCGAAAAGTATCCGCCGCGGCCACGAGCACGGATTTTCCGCGTTGGCGATACTGATTCGCGATCTTTGCAATCGTCGTGGTTTTGCCCACGCCATTGACGCCGACGACCATAATCACAAAAGGCGAAAGGCTCGGCGCAAAAAAATCTGCGCGCGGCTTGCCGTTCATCGGCGCGAGCAAACGTTCCTGCAAAAAGCTCTTCATCGCAAGCACGACTTCATCACGCGAGGACGCCTTGCCCAAAGAGATGCGTTCGCGCAAATGCTCGATCAATGCGTGCGTCACTTCGGGGCCAACGTCCGCGGCGAGCAGCGTGTTTTCCAACTCTTCAACGATATTCGCATCGAGGCGCGCTTTGCCGGTGACGGCATGAACGAGGTTATCAACGAAGCTGCGGCGGGTTTTGCTGAGGCCGGATTTTAATTTTTCAAAAAAGGAAGCCATGTTGTGTATTGCTTTGGAAAGATTGTGGTCAACGCGAGGCTTTTGTAGCGCAGGCCTCTTGCCTGCCTGATTTGCAGAATGGAAGTCTGCGCTACGTCTTGCGCCGAGATTGCCGCCTCGCGAGAGAAGAAGTGCGAGGACGTCTCAACGCGAGGAGGGATCACTTTTTAAGATTGAAACGAAGCGCTCCACGTAACTGAGCACCGACACGAAAAAGATCACGACCGCGACCCAAAAGAACGGCCACTTCACCGGCTGCACGTCGAGAATGAACGTGAGCAACACGATCGCAATGGCAGTGACCGTGACTTTGCCGTACCAATTCGACTCGGGCACTTTGTGAAGACGCGAAGCCATTAAAAAACCGAGCGCTACGATAATGAAATCGCGGCTGAGAATCAATAACAAAAACCACAGCGGGAAGTCGCGAAACAGGCTCAAATACAGCGCCGTCGCACCCACGCAAATTTTATCCATGAGCGGATCGATGACGCGCCCGAGCTCGGACTGTTGGTGAAATTTGCGCGCGAGATAGCCGTCGAACCAATCCGTCGCGCCCGCAAAGAAATAACACACGACCGCTTTGAGATTGCCGGCCGCAGTGTTTTGTTGGAGAAAGTAGAGCGCGGGAAAGAGAAAGAGCACGCGCGTGAAGCTCAGAAAGTTGGAGATGGTCCAAACGCGATGGCGTTCGACGGAGTCTTGGAGGGAGAGCATGGAACGTTGCAGTGATGGAGTTTTGGAGTGTTGGATTTGTGGATTGATGGAGTGTTGGGATGATGAAGCGGTGACGCATTGGAGTCGAGGAATTTGATTGCTTCACCAAGAATCCCTCAATCCCAAAATCCACCAATCCATTGTTGTTGAAACACTGCTACTCCGCGCGCAGACTCGGATACTTCAACCCGAAGCGCTGATGATAATACCATTTTGAAAAATAAAACACGAACGCGAGCACGAGCAGGTATTGCCAAACTTTGAAGCAAATCGCCAACGCGAGAAACGCAATCGGCAGTTTGATCGCGCGCGACACGTCGCTGTGCCGTTGTTTAATCACTGCCGTCAAGAAGAACGGCGCGGCGAGCAACGCGGGAAACAAGATGATCGGATCATACACGAGATACGCGATGATCGCCGCCGCCAACTCCAGCGCGCAGCCGGTGAAGATCGTCGCGCGCCAGCCGTACTTCACGCCGAAAGTGATTTTGTTCTCCGCCGCGTCGCCTTCGAGATCGAGCAAGGTCGTATACAAATAAACTGCCGCAACGGCGAGCATGTACGGCAACGCGTGCAGCGCGACCTTCTCCCAATCCGCTTGCATGGACCACCAACCTGCCGCGAAGATCAACAATGCGCCCGCAGCATTCGCAAACACGCCGAGTATGGGCCGGTCTTTCATGCGAAACGGCGCGACGTTATAAAAAATTGCCGTGACCAAATAGATGGCGAGAAAGAGCAGGCCCATTGCCAAACTGTGCTGCCACGCGACCACGAGTCCGAGCGCGAAGAGCAATATCATTTCACTCCACGCCGCAATCGGCGGCACGTGCCGATGCGCGATGAGAAAGAGCTTGTGGTTGCGCGCATCGGTTTCGATATCGCAGAGCTGATTTAAAATGTAGCCGCTGCCCATGAGCAGCGTGAGAAAGAACAAGAGCAGCACGGAATCTTCCGACATGCCGTGCGTTGCGCCGTTTGCGCCTGCGGGCGCGAAACGATGATACGCAAAATAACCCGCCGCATAAACCGTCCACACCGGAAAGAACAACGTGGGCCGGAGCACAAACACGTAATCAAAAATTTTCACGAACCGTTTCATCCTTCGCATCGACCTCCGCTTCCTGCGGGGAAATGTTTAATGGCAGAATGATCTATTTTAACAATTATTCTGTCGATCAATCATTCTGCCACGATTTCAATTGGAGCATGTTTTTCCGTTTTGAGGGCAGCGTGCGCGGCTGCATGCCCGTTGCGTTGCTCGTTCGCGAATTTGTCCATCATCTCTTCGGGAATGACGGGATACTCGCCGGTAAAGCACGCGGTGCAATAGCCGCCCTTCTCGTGCGGCACGGATTTGAGCAGGCCTTCGAGCGAAAGATATTCGAGGCTGTCCACTTCGAGATAGTCTTTGATCTCTGCGAGGCTTTTGTTGGCAGCGATCAATTCTTTCTTCGTCGGGAAATCCATGCCGTAATAACACGGCGAAACGATGGGCGGCGAGCTGATGCGAACGTGTACTTCCTTTGCGCCGGCTTTGCGGAGCAAACGCACGAGGTTCTTCAGCGTCGTGCCGCGCACGATGGAATCTTCCACCACGATGATGCGGCGGCCGTTGAGCACGCCTTTCACGGGATTGAATTTGATGCGCACGTTGAAATCGCGCACGCTTTGATCGGGATGAATGAACGTGCGGCCGATGTAGTGATTGCGAATCAAGCCGATTTCATACTTGATGCCCGAGTTGCGCGCATAGCCGAGCGCCGCAGTGTTCGAAGAATCGGGCACGGCGATGACCATGTCCGCTTCGACGGGATGCTCGTTCGCGAGATTCTTGCCCAAACGCCGGCGCGCGCGATCGACATTCTCATCGAAAATCTTGCTATCGGGCCGCGAGAAATAAACGAACTCGAACACACACGCGGCGCGCGGCGCTTTCTCTTCGAGAAAATCCGAGCGCTCGCCGTTTTCATCGAAGACCACAACTTCACCCGGCTCCACCTCGCGCACGTATTTCGCATCGAGCAAATCGAACGCGCACGTTTCCGAGGCCACGAGCCACGTGTTGCGTTTGCGCCCGATGTTGAGCGGCCGCCAGCCGCGCGGGTCGCGCACCGCGATCAACTTCTTGCGCGTGAGAATGACGAGCGAGTATGCGCCTTTGAGCTGATTGAACGCGTCTTTGATGCGCCCGACAATATCGCCCGCTTGCGACTTCGCCATGAGGTGGAGAATGATTTCCGTGTCGCTCGTGGTTTGAAAGATCGAGCCTTGGTCCTCAAGTTGTTTGCGCAACGTGCGCGCGTTGACGAAATTGCCGTTGTGCGAAACCGCCATCGAGCCGTGTTTGAAATGCACGAGAAACGGCTGCGCATTCGCGAGCATGGTCGACCCGGTGGTGGAATAGCGATTGTGGCCAATGGCAATTTTGCCGGGCAGGCTTTCGAAAACTTTTTCATTGGAAAAAACATTCGTGACCAAGCCCATGCCGGTGTGACGATGCAGCGCCTCGCCGTCGCTCGCAGCAATGCCCGAACTTTCCTGCCCGCGATGCTGCAAGGCATAGAGCGAAAGATAAACCAGCTTCGCGGCTTCGCTGTTGCCGTACACGCCGACAATGGCGCAATTCGAGCGCGGCTTGTCTAATTCGGAGAAGGAAGAGATGGAGTCCATAAAGCGGATGAAATCTCAATTCGTTTATCAAAACACACGGAACAAAAACGCACACGGAAAAGGCTTGCGGCGTGTGCTTTTGATCTGCGTGCAGGAAATTTTATCTGCTCAATAAAGCCGCTGCCACGGCAATGCCCAACACATCGGCGGCCAGATCTTTCACGCTCGGCGTGCCTTTGCGCGAGAGGTGATCATAAATTTCTTTGCCGAGGCCGATGACGAGCGTGCTGCTAATCGCGAGGCTCGCGCTGCGCTCGTGCGACCAATCGAACTCGCGGTGGAGCGCATAATATTGCGCGCCGGTGAGGAACGCGCTCGCAAGCATGTGGTCTGCTTTGTCTTTGCTGAGCCACGCATCTTTTGCAAACGGTTTGATTGCAATTGCGCTCGTGTCGGCGCGATTTTCAAACTCTGATTGCGCGAGCGCGTGATTGCAAAACATCAATACGAGCAGGCTAATCAAAAAAAGCAGGCGCATGGTAGCAACTCTGTGAGATTTTTCAAAGGCGAATTTTGAGGCGCAGCGCGAGCACCGGCTGCGGCGGCGCAAGCAAGCCGAGCGTGCGATCATCAAGGCTCGGGCTTTCATCGAAATCATAAAGCTGCGCATCAACGTAGGCATCGAGCATGCTCAGAATGATCGTTCCCGCGAGAAACCAATAGGCCGCGTTGCGATAGTCTTCGTAGATCAATTTGTAACGATCATCATTCACACGTTTTGACTCACGGTTCCAATAAATCGCGGTGCCGATTTCGCCCAACTCCGCAGCGGCCACGAGCGCGGCTTTCCACTTTTGCCCGTTGTAATATTGCCCCCAACCCGGCACGAGCAACGAACGCAACACTGCACCGTTGGGATTTTTTTTAGGTTTGATTGGCGTCAATGCAATCGACTCCTGCGCGCGCAGAGAGTCGTTCGTTGTTGTTTGAGCAAATGCGTTTGGTGAAAAAGAAAAGCTCGCGAGGAGGAACGCGCACGCTAGCGCGAACGGCACAAGTGCTTTCATGAAATCTGAACTCATCCCCCGGCCCCTTCTCTTAAAAAGAGAAGGGGAGAAAAGTGTGTTCAAACGCCGAGTTTTTTTTCTATTCGTGGAAGGCGAGAGCACTAAAGTTTCGAACTGCCCCCTCTCTTCCCAAGAGAAGGGGGTCGGGGGGATGAGTTTGTTCGCTTGCATTGAGGCAATGGTCAACACTCCCCTGTCCCCCCTCAAGGGGGGAATTACTGTGGTGATCGTTTGAACTTTCATGACGCGATCAAACCAACGCGGCGTTTTTCTTTTAAACAAAAACATGCTTTTCCAAACTCAACTCAAGACTGCGATCGTGTCGATTTCGATGCGCGCGTTTTTGGGCAGCGCCGCGGCTTGAATCGTGGTGCGCGCGGGCGGATTGCTTGGGAAAAATTCGGCATACGCTTCGTTCATTGCCGCGAAGTCGTTGAAGTCCGCGAGAAAGACCGTGGTCTTCACAACGTTCGCGAGCGAGCCGCCGCCGGCCTCGAGCACGGCTTTGAGATTTTCAAATACGCGTCGCGTTTGCACTTTGATATCGCCAGTCACGAGTTGGCCCGTGGCCGGATCGAGCGGAATTTGTCCCGCGGTGAAAATCATTTTGCCCGCATCGGTTTTGATGCCTTGACTATACGGCCCAATGGCGGCGGGTGCGCCGGTGGTTTTGATGGCTTCTCGCATAAGCTCTCCTCTCGAGGTTTGGATTGATGGATTATTGGATTTTTGGATTGGTGGATTTTTGGATTAATGGATTGATGGGCAGAGCGAAAGCACTGATGTTTTTCCCATCAATCCACACATCCAACAATCCATCAATCCACACACCCATCTACCCATCCAATCAACTCCGGAACTGCATGCGATATAATTTTTGATACACGCCTTCTTGCGCGAGCAGCTCTTCGTGTGTGCCGCGTTGCACGAGGCGGCCTTGCTCAAGCACGATGATTTGATGCGCGTGCAAGATGGTGGAAAGCCGGTGCGCGATCACGAACGAAGTGCGATTGACCATCAAACGCTCGATGGCTTGCTGCACGAGCATCTCGCTTTCGCTATCGAGCGCGGAGGTGGCTTCATCCAAAATAAGAATGGGCGGATTTTTCAGCAACGCGCGCGCGATGGCGAGGCGCTGGCGTTGGCCTCCGGAAAGTTTGAGGCCGCGTTCGCCGATGATCGTGTCGTAGCCGCGCGGCAATTCCATGATGAAGCGATGCGCGTTCGCCGCGGTTGCGGCTTCGATCAATCTCTCCTCCGGCATATCTTGCAAGCCATACGCGATATTGCTGCGCACGGAGCCGTGAAAGAGAATGGTCTCTTGCGTGACGATGCCCATTAACTCGCGCAAGCTTTTGACTTGAAACTCGCGCAGGTCAACGCCATCCAACAAAATACGACCGTGCGTGGGATCATAAAAACGCGGCAGCAAATCAACCAGCGTGGATTTGCCCGCGCCGCTCGGACCGACGAGCGCGAGAATCTGCCCGCGTTGCACTTCAAAATTTATTTCGCGTAAAACGGGTGTGTCGTTTTCATAAACAAAAGAAGCGTTTTCAAAACGAATGCTCTTTGCAAAACGCTCGACGGGTTTTGCGCCGGGCAATGAAGCGACTTCCGGCTCGGTTTCGAGCAATTCGAAAATGCGCGAGCCCGCAGCCACGGCTTCCTGCAAACGACTATTCACCGAAGAAAGCTCTTTCACCGGCTGCATGATGGAAAACACCGCGAGCAGAAAGAGAATAAACTCACCGGGCGCGAGCGATTGGCCCGCGAGAACTTGTTGCCCGCCAAACCACAAAATCCCGACGCCCACAATCGCGCCGAGAAACTCGGTGAGCGGGCCGGCGAGTTTGCTCACGCGATTGACGTGAAGCAGGGCTTTATAATAACCACGCGACTCGTGTTTGAAATTCAGGTTCTCATAATCTTCCATCGCAAACGCTTTGACCACGCGCACGCCGGAGATCGTCTCTTGCAACACGGAGGTGAGATCGGCCATCTTCGCTTGCGAGAGCGTGGACACGCGGCGCAAACGCGAGCCAATGCCGCCAATGACGCCGAGGCTCATGGGCAGAATCGTGAGCGCGGCGAGCGTGAGCTTCCAACTGAGCGCGAATGCGATGGCGAGATAGGCGACAATGAGCAGCGGATTTTTGATGAGCGTCACGAAGCCTGCGGAGATACCGCCATTGACGAGGGTGACATCGTTTGTGATGCGCGAAATGAGCTGTCCGGTGCGCGTGCGATTGAAATAACCGAGCGACAGCTCGTGGAGATGGCGATACATGTCGTTGCGCAAATCCATGATCACGCCCTGCTCAACGTGCGCCATGAGATAGGCTTGCAGGTAGTCGAAAATGTTCTTAAAAAAAATTAAGCCGAGGATGAGCGCGCACAAACGCAGCAGCGCGCCGCGTTGGCCTTCGCCGAGCACAAAGCCGTAAATTTTTTGTTTGATCTGTTCCGTCGCGCGCGAAACGGTGGGCGAAAGCTCCGTCGAAGCGCTCGGCGCGGCGCTCGTGGCGCCGATTTGCGTGCCGTAAAAAATCACGTCGAGAAAAGGCAGGATGGAGATCAGTGAAGCGCTGCTGAAGATGGTGTAGAAGAGAATGCAGATCAACGAACCGAAGAGCGCCGCCCAATAGGGACGAACGTAGCGAATGATTCTCAAATAAGTGGGCATCAGCTTCGAGCGGCGTTACTTCTTTTTGATCTCTTCGAACTTCGCGTCTTCCACCACTTGCTTGGAAAGATCGAGCGGCTGATTTTTCGGGCGGCCCTGCACGCGCGCGTTCGTTTGCGGCTTGGGCATGAAAACCGCGCGCAAAATTTGGACGGCGAGGTAAACGAGCAGGGCGTAGAAGAGTATGCGGATCATATGGCAACCTCAACTTAGATCTTTTGGATCGATGGATTTGTGGATTCCTGGATTGATGGGAACAGGATCCCAACAATCCATCAATCCAAGAATCCATCAAGCCATTTGCTTCATCGCGGCGGCGAATAGTATTGCACGCCGGAAATCGGGCGACTGAGTTGCGCAACCAAGTCTTCGAAATCCTCTTCGCGTTTTACGAAATCGATCTTCGTCGCGTTGATCACCAGCAACGGCGTGTCCGTATAGTTAAAGAAGAAGCGGTTGTAAGCCTCATTCAGCGAGCGAATGTAATCTTCGCTCATGTTTTTTTCATAAGAACGATTGCGCTGTTTGATATTGGCCATCAAGCGCTCGGTGCTCATTTGCAAATAGACCACCAAATCCGGCCGCAAGATGTCGCGCTCCAGCAAGCGCGCGACTTTGTCGTAGAGCGTCATTTCGCGCTCTTCCAACGTCAAGGAGGCGAAGATACGGTCCTTGGCAAAGATGTAATCGGCGACGAGCAGGTCGTGAAAGAGATCCTTTTGCGGCAAATCTTGTTGCTGGCGATAGCGGCTGAGCAGAAAGAACATTTGCGTTTGGAAGGCATAGCGTCGTTGGTCGCGATAGAAATCCGGCAAAAAAGGATTTTCTTCGTGTTGTTCCAAGAGCACGCGCGCGCCAAACCGCTCCGCGAGACGATGGCACAAGCTGGTTTTGCCGGCGCCGATGACGCCTTCGATGGCGAGGTATTGCAGACGCACTAAAACCTCACGAGGGATTCAAATCTGCCCAGACTCATGCCGCGCTAGCCAAGTCAAAAGCATTGCAAATTTTCCATGCGCTTTGACGTAATCACGCTCATTCTTTCCCGCGCGACACTTGACTAAAGTCTTCGCACCGTTCAAGCAACTCTGCCACGGTAAGCCGCCATTTCGGAACTAAAAAATCCGGCGCAATTTCACACCACGGCTCCAACACGAACCGGCGCTTGGGGATTTCGGGATGCGGCAACTGCAAGCACGCGGACTTGATTTCAAGCTCGCGATATGCGAGCAAATCCAAATCAATGTTGCGTGGCCCCCAACGTTGCATGCGCACACGCCCCAAGTCGTGTTCAATTTTCAGCAAATACTCCAACAAACTTAACGGCGATAGGCTTGTGGCGACTTCCACTACTTGGTTTAGAAAATTCGGCTGCTCGCGCAGGCCCAAAGGCTCGGTTTCATAGATTGCCGACTGCTGCACCAACGAAATCGTTTCGCCGCTTTGCAGCCGTGTGCGCGCCGTCGCGAGCCATTCATGCCGCTCGCCTTGGTTCGAACCCAGTCCAATGAACACGCCGTGCAGAAACGTTTTCTCGCTAGGCGGAAACGCCGCCGCGCTTTTCATCTCGCCTCACCTGCTTTGTCGCGATAGATTTCGACTTCGATGCCGTCACAAATTCCCGGAACCGGCGAGTTGGGCTTGCGCACACACACATTCACTTCGGTGATCGGAAATTTTTTGAGCAACGTCGCCGCAATCGCTTCGGCCAGGGTTTCCACCAGCTTGAATTGCTTTCGCGTGACGACTCTTTCGACGGACTGATACAACTTGTAAAGATCGATGGTGTCGCGAATATGATCACTCGCTGCAGCTTTCTTCACATCCAAAAACAATTCAACGTCGACTTCAAAGCGCTGACCGACGCGGCGTTCTTCATCCCAATAACCATGATGGGCATGAAACAGCATGTTTTTGAGACGAACCAAATCACGCGGCATCTTTGTTCCAGTAGCAAATAAAAAGGCGCGCACGCGCCCAACTTTCGTTCCAATTCTGCGACGACCTCGCATCACACGCGGCGAATGTATCAAACGCCGCTCCGAATGTCAAATATTAAATTTGAAAGACCTGGCTTCGTCAGCATGCAGAGCACATTTTCGGAAGAGGAAAGCAAAATAGCGAAGCCACTGACTGCCTCGTCGACAAACTGTCTTCGCAGAGTTTCGCCGTTTTCAGCATCTGCCTATGCGCTCGTATTGAAGTGTTTTAGTTCCACCTTCGCATTTTTTCCGACATGCACATAATGATTGGGCGGCACCGGTTCCCAGGCCGGATCAGTGAAGATACGCTCCGAGCACACGATGGCAGCGTTCGAGAAGGCGGCGGCATTTTCCACAACATACAATGACGCCGCGACCGGAAATGTGGTATAATTGCTGACCAGAACGGTCTCGCCGTCCGTTACGGCCAAATTAAGCACAACGTGGCTGTCAAATTTCTTCGCGAGCGTGTGCATCTGCTCGATGGTCTCGACCAAACAGGCTTCCATGTCGCCAGCACTTTCATGATTGCGCTTCATATTGCTGAGAAACAAGGCGAAGATGTGCTCGGAATCCGTGGTCCCCTCAATGCCGGCATAGTATTCATCCAAAAGCTGGCGGCGCATCACACGCATGAAGGAGGTGCGGAAATTCTCCGTGACGCCATTGTGCATGAAGAGATACTTCTCTTTGGCAAAGGGATGCGAGTTCGTCTGCGCGATGGCCATACCGGCAGACGCGCCGCGCACGTGTGCGAACGCGAGCGGCGTCACGATTTTGCGCGAGATGCTGGGCAAATTGAGATCGCTCCAAATCGGCATCGGGCTTTTGAATACCGCTGGTGTCTCATCGATCGCGTGATTATACCAACCCAAGCCGAAACCGTCGGCATTGATGACGCCGCTGCGCATTTCCTTGGGTTGATAGCTTTGCTTTACGATGGAATGCTCGGGCGTGAACACGAGCGTGTGGAGATTGACGGCTTGACCGGAATAAGCCAGAAGACGGCACATAAAGATTTCCGCGGTGAAGTTGAGAGATGGGGATAAGAGATGATCGGCATGAAAGCCAGCGCCGCAACTTTACTCGGGCTTGGCTGCGCCGGCTTTGTTTTCGATAGGCTCGGCCTCGCGCCGCAACGTGCCCAACGTGATGAAACTGTACAGATTCCGGCCGCAGCCGTTCTCGCAGCGGAACTCGCGAAAAATCCGGTCGCATTCTTCCTTGCTGCGCACCATGTAGCGCTTCACGTTGCCGCAGGCTTCGCAGGTGATAATCAACTGCGTGTATTCGATGTCTTTCTCAACCATGAGCAAATTCACTTTCAGCCCAAGCTTTGCCGTTGCGATTTAAAACGCGCACATTATACTGGAAACGCACTTGGATTGCAAGAAAAAAAACTTGCGCGCAATAGCATTAATTTCTATATTCGGCCACATTTTTAAGCGGGAGTAGTTCAGTGGTAGAACACGACCTTGCCAAGGTCGGGGTCGCGGGTTCAAGCCCCGTCTCCCGCTCTCCATGAAAAATAAAATCCCTGCTCGCTCCGACAGGGATTTTATTTTGATAGGCAAATCAAGTTTAGTTAAGTTTTAGCAAGGCGGCGTAGCCAAGTGGCCAAGGCGGAGGTCTGCAAAACCTCTATTCATCGGTTCAAATCCGATCGCCGCCTCTCGTGAAGAGCGCAGGGCAGGGGGCAAAGAGCAACCTGGGTAAAAGAGTCTTTTCGTTTGCTTTTTGCCGTTTGCTCTTTGCGATTCAAAAGCCGGGGTGGCGGAATTGGTAGACGCAAGGGACTTAAAATCCCTCGGTTACTAAAGTGACCGTGCCGGTTCGATTCCGGCCCTCGGCACACATGAACACACGAAAGCATGAAAGGCTTGTTGATGAATCATCTGCAAGCCTTTTTGTTTTTTGGCGGCAGCATCATTTCAATCCAGCCATGATACGCTGCCGGAATCGTTCCTCATCTGGCTCCTGTAATTGCCCGGTTTGATTTGTGAACGAAGCTTGAAACATGCAGTTGTCGCCGCTCCGAAACGCGCATTCCAAATGAAAAGCCTTTCCTTCACACTGCTGCTCGGTGTTTTGCTCACGCCGTGGTGGGCACTTGCGCAACCGCAATCGCAGGCTCGCCTGCCCAATAACAACGAAAAATGGTTGCGTGTGCAAACCGAAAACTTCACGATCTATACCAACGCCGAAGCGAAGCTCGCGACACTCACCGGAAATAATTTGGAACGGCTCCGAAAAACACTCGTCTTGCTCGCGGACGCGATGACGGTCAGTGCGCCCGTGCCGACTTCGATATTTCTCTTCAAAAATGACCGGTCCTTCGAACCGTATGTATTTCATGTGCACGATCGCAAGCCTTCCTTAGCCGGCTACTTTCTGGCGCGCGCGGATGGCAATTACCTCGCCATCAACGCCAAACAGGAAGCCTCACAAATCATTTTCCACGAATATCTTCATTTCTTCACCAACAACAATCTGCCGGGTCTGCCGCTGTGGCTCAATGAAGGCTTGGCAGAATACTATCGCACATTCTTTTCCGATGACGACAAGGCGCATGTCGGGCTGCCGGTGGATGCACATCTTGCCATTCTGCAAGCGAACGAACTCTTGCCGTTGGAGCAACTATGGGAGGAAGTGGAAGGTGCAATTTTCCACGAAGAGGAGTCTCATCAAGGGATTTTCTACGCGCAGTCTTGGCTGTTGGTGCATTATCTTTCGCAGGGCGCGGAAGGCAGTTTAGCGCCCCACTTCTCGCAATTCTTCAAGCTGCTCGCGCAAGGCCGCCCGCAAGAACAGGCCGTGGCGGAAGCCTTTGCGATGGATAAAATGCAACTGGAAGCAAATCTCAAAAAATATTTGCGCCAGTCGCGCTTCAACTACACGCAAATCAGCTCGCAACAACTGGCAATTAACTCCGAGACCGCGGTGACTGCAATGTCCCGCGCCGAGGTGCTCTTTCATCTCGGCGATCTTCTGGCGCATCTTGAAAAAGAGCGGTGGGATGAAGCTGAAGCATTCTTCCGAGAAGCGATTGCACTCGCCCCGAATTATGCGCCTGCTCATGCCGGCTTGGGATATCTCGAAGGCAAAAGAGGGAGAGTCACGGCCGCACGCAGCTATTTTGAGAAGGCCATCGAGCTTGAACCGGCGCGCGCGCTGACGCACTATCAATACGGCGCGTGTTTGATGGAGAACATCAAAAGCCGCGTGGGCTGGAATTCCAAAGAGCCGGCGGCGGTGCAAAACGCACGCGAAGCACGCGAGGCTTTTCGCAATGCCCTTGCTCATGACGCGCAGCTTCTCATGGCCGGCGCCGCACTCGGAGAGACTTTTCTATATGCGCCCGCGGATTCTCTCGCTGAGGGCATTTCAGCACTAGCGATTGCCGCGGCGCAGTTGCCTTCGCGGATGGATGTTGCATTGAACTTGTTGACGCTCTACGCGCGCGCCGGGGATTCGGCCAAAGCCCAACTTGTGTTCGAAAAAGTGTTCAAGCCAAGCGGCAGGCGCAGCCTCATTACTGAAGCCCAAGAACGGTTGCTCGTCATCGCATTTGAAAAAGCCGTGCAACTGTTCACACAAAACCAAAACGACGAGGCGCTTGCAATTCTGGATCGCATCGCGGGGTCACCCTATGCATCACGCCTGCAACGGCAGCTCAAAGATTTGCGGAAGACCATTGAACACAAACGCCACATTGATCTTTATGGCAGCGCGCTCATAAAAGCTGCGAACAAAAAATTCGAGGAAGCCGCAGAACGGCTCCAGCAGGTCGTTGCAGCTTGTGAAGATGCGGAATTGAAAAAGAATGCCGAGCAATCGCTGCAAGAGGCGCGCTACCATCAGCAGGTGGAATGGTACAATCAAGCAGTGGATTTTGTGAATAAAAAGCAGCCTCGGAGGGCCGTGCCCGTGCTGCAGCGCATCGTCGCAGCGCCCAGTGATGCAAAATTGGCGCAGGCTGCGCAGGAGGTTTTGCAACACATTCAACAAATGGAAAAATAAAAACCGGCCTTCCGGGTTCTTACATCCCAGAGCGCCGTAAACAAGAAAGCTTCTATATGCCCCAACAAAAAACTCAACCTGCAAGCGAAGTAGATGCCGGCAAGAAACGAGGCTTCACCTTTGCCGAAAAATGGATCATCTGGTCGGTGTTCTGTTTGTTGATTGCATTGAGCACCCATCTCTTGCTCTTTCCGGCGTTGCAACTTCTTTCGTGGAGTGTCGTGCGCTGGCGCTGGTATAGAAAAAATAAGATCCCCATTTTCAAACGCGGCCTCGCCGTGCTCGCGCTATTCGCCGGCGCGATTCTGCTCGCATGGACGATTGCTCTTCGCGGTTGAGGCGCACATTTTATCCGTGAATCAACGCCCAGACTTTTCATTCGCGTTCATTTGCCCCACTCGCGGTGCGCTTGTGTTGTAGCCTGAACGTGCCATATTTATTGAAAAAGCGGATAGTCCCAATTGCGCAGGCCCGTGGTAAGCGCCATCACCGGCAAGCCGATGATGGCGGTCCAGTCTTCACAATCCAGCCGCTCGAATAACATCAACCCGACGCCCTCTGTTTTTGCCGAGCCGGCGCAGTCGATTGGATTGTCAATTTCGACGTAGCGTTGCAATTCTGCCTCAGTGAGATCGGCGCGCAACTGCGCCGAGCCTTTCACAATAAATTCCTGCGCCGCTTTTTTCCCGGTGTGATAAAGAAACAGCCCCATGTAAAACTCGTGCGTGCGACCGCGCAGCGCGCGCAGTTCTTCGAGTGCGCGTTCTTTTGAGCCGGGCTTGCCGAGCACGCGCCCATCAAACCATACGATTTGGTCCGAGCCAATAAGTATGGCGTTGTCGAAATCGCCGGCCACGCTCAGCGTTTTGCCGCGCGCGAGCTCGAGCGCCAACGCCGCCGGATCGCCGTCGTGCTCATGCGTCTCCACGAAACGCGGCGCGACCGCACGGAATTTCACACCGAGGCGGGCGAGAAGTTCTTGGCGGTAGGGCGAGGTGGAAACGAGGAGCAATTCGGGGAGTTTTTGCATCTCTGTCTTTCTCGTTAATCTTCATAAAAAGTCGCGCTGCAATTTTTATCGCATGTGATCAAAACCCTAGCAGAGAAATATCTCCATAGGCTGTGCTCAAATTGATTTGACCGCGTCCTTCACCCAAAGTTGCGCGCAAAGTTTTGGGAGATTGCTCCAAAATATGCGTGAAAACCAATCCCGAAGAATTCACACTCCCGTTCGAAGTGCGTGCATGCAATTGCGCCGAGGTTTTATCCGGTAACTTGACAGCAATATTCCCCTGGCCGGTGTTGACCAAGCAAAAGCCACTGTCGGGCAAAACGTTCTCTACGGCAATACTACCCTGCAGTGCCGCGATCACTAAAGAGCCGCTGTGCTTTGCAATGTTGACCTCGTACTTGGCGCCCTCAATCGAGAGCGTGGTATCCAAATTGGAAATGTTGACCAAACCGCCCACAGAGACGACATGACACGCCATGTTTGCAGGCATTACAAGCGCAAGGCCGCAAAGATATCTCACAGCCTCGCTATTGCCCGGCGCAATGATTTCGAAAAATAAAGAGTCGTTGCGAGTGGCAGCTTGCAACGCAATCTGCGCGAATTCATTGCGGCCGGCAAATCCTCGGCGTGAGGATATGGTCTTTGTTAAAGACCAGCGCAAAACTTCGCGAGCATTGGAACCTGTAACGAGCAATCCGCCGAGCGGATTTCGAATGACCAATGCCCGCTCGCTCGTGCGGGTGGTTTCGCCATTAACCTTCTCAAGGTTTTCTTCAAAAGGCAACGATGAAACGGGTGGGCGCTCGGCGCAATTCCAAACGCAGAATAGCAATATCACGGCGCCGCGCACAGACCTGTTAGGTGGCTTCATGTGACCTCCGTGCACAGGGCGATCTCGCATTATGCCAACCACTTCGTCATGAGATAGATGAATTCATTCCAGCTCCTCTGCGCGCCAGCCTCTCCCCTGCCGCACGCCGAGCACGCTTAAAACTTTCTCGACGAAAGCCAGGACATATTCATCCACCGACTTCGGCAGAAAATAAAGCGGCGGTGAGATCGGCATAATGATCACGCCGTCGCGCGAAAGCTTGAGGCATTGCTCCAAAGTGATCGAAGAGAGCGGTGTTTCGCGCACGCAGAGCACCATTTTGAAGCGCTCTTTGAGCGCCACTTGCGCCGTGCGCGTGATCAACGAATCGCCGATGCCGCTGGCAATTTTCGCGAGTGTTGACACGGTGCAGGGGATAATCACAAAAGCGTCGAAATGATTCGAGCCGCTCGCGATGGGCGCGTGTAAATCGTCATTCGAAAAAATCTTTTTGACGTAAGGCGCCAGCTCGCGCTCTTGCAGGCCCATCTCATCTTGCAGAACGGCTTTGCCCCATTTGCTTGCCACGAGAAACTTGTCGCCCGGACAATGCTTGAGAAACTCAACGGCGTACACCGCGCCGGAGGAACCGGTAATGCCCACCGCAATTCTCATGGGAAATTCACTCCTACCACAATCATTGCAAAAATCACGAAGCCGAGTACGGCGTTTATTTTAAAGAAGGCCAGCTCAACGTCGTTGGCTTTAGCGTGCTCGAGATAAAGCAAAAAGCCCGCGATTCCCAATAGCGGCAGCGCGGCCAGCGAGCGCACATACAGCGCGAAGACAAGAAGCAACACCGCGAAAGCGAGCGCATGCAGCAGCCCGGAAATGCGCAGAGCGGCTTGTTTTCCAAACCGCGCGGGGATCGAATAGAGCTTGGCTTGTCGATCAAAATCCTCATCGAGCGTCGCGTAGATGATGTCGAATCCCGCGACCCACAAGGTGGTGAAAAAGGCGAGCACAACCCCCGGCAGCAAGTTATCCAGCGACTGCGTGACCGCTACCCATCCTGCCAGCGGCGCCATGCCAAGTCCCAATCCCACACCGAAATGGGCGAGCGGCGTGAAGCGTTTCATGTAGGGATAGAAAACAAAAATCGCGAGCGGCAGGGGCGACCAAACCAAACAAAAGCGGCCGATGAGTTCAGCGCTAACGAAGTAGAAGACGAGTCCGGCGACGAGCACGGCGAACGCTTCGAACATCTTCATGCGTCCTGCGGGCAATTCTCGGATCGCGGTGCGCGCGTTGTGTTTGTCAATCTCGCGATCAATGATACGATTCAGCGCAAGCGCGACCGTGCGCGCGCCGACCGCGGCGAGCAACATCAGCCCCGCCAAGCGCCACGAGATTCCGCCACCGGCGGCGAGAAAAGCACCGCTGAAGATCATAGGAAGTGAAAACAAAGTGTGTTCAATTTTGACGAAACGCATAAGCGTTTTGAGTTGCATGAAGATATTCTCCGTCTTAATCGAGGTTCATGGTTAGGTGGAACGAATTACATCGCAAAGCAGCGCCAATGTGCGTCACCCTACCGTTCACATGTCGCACGTGACTCGCTGATGAACGGCTGCACTTTTGTTGAGCGCAACTCGCTCATGTTCATGCGGTGCAAAGATAGGGAATTTTCACAGAGAAGCAAGTGCAGCGGGGAGATTTCCCTTGCAAATTGAAGTGAAAAACGATACACTCATCGCCCGTTTAAACACCCAAATCGCTTCCTCAAGTCTTATGTCGAACAAAATTTCAATCGATCTACGCAGTGATACCGTCACCAAGCCGACGCCGGCGATGCGCAAAGTCATGGCGGAGGCGGAAGTGGGCGACGACGTTTTTCTCGAAGACCCCACGGTCAATCGCTTGCAAGAGGTTGTTGCGGATTTGTTGGGGAAAGAAGCTGCGCTGTTCGTGCCGAGCGGAACCATGGGCAACCAAATCGCGATCCGCTGCCACACGCAGCCGGGTGATGAAGTGATTTGCGAAGCGGACGCGCATTTTCTGCATTATGAGCTCGGCGGAATTGCGGCATTGAGCGGAGTGCACGCGCGAACGATCGGCGGCGTGCGCGGCGTGATTACCGCCGAGCAGATCGCGGCGCTGATTCGACCGGCGGTTTATTACCTGCCAACGACAAAACTGATTGCATTGGAGAACACGCACAACCGGGCCGGCGGAACCATCTTTCCCGTGGCAGAGATTCAGAGAATTGCGGCACTCGCAAAGCAGCAAGGTTTGCGCATGCACCTGGACGGTGCGAGACTGTGGAATGCCAGCGCCGCGACCGGCATTCCGCCGCACGAATACGCGCACGCATTTGATTCGGTGTCGGTTTGTTTTTCGAAAGGTCTGGGCGCGCCCGTAGGTTCCGCGCTCGCAGGCGCGCGCGAATTCATCGAGCGCGCACGCCGAATTCGCAAAATGTTCGGCGGCGGCATGCGCCAAGCGGGAATTTTGGCGGCGGCGGCAATTTATGCTTTGGAGCATCAACGCGAGCGTTTGGTGGAAGACCATCGCAATGCTCGGCGTTTGGCAGAGGGGCTTGCTGAGATACCCGGGTTGAAGATCGATCATCAAAGCGTACAGACGAATATCGTAATGATCAATGTCGCGGAGACTGGCATGGACGCCGCGGCTGCCGTGGCTGCGCTGCAACAACAAGGTGTTGAAGTTGTGGTTTTCGGTTCGCACGTTGTGCGTGCGGTCACGCATTTGGAAATAACCGGGGAGGATATTGAATCTGCCGTTGCGATCTTTCGCAAAGTCTTTCTGCGCTAACAGTTGAAACGGAGTTTCGGCGTTAACTCATTGAGGTTTTCATCCCAACCATTCGCCCTCTGATTTAATCTTGCAACGCATTCTTTCGAAAAAACATGCGACGCTTTTCACCGTGAAAGTCATGCGCCCTGGCCCGGCCGTGCGATTCATTTTGCCGGCACTTTTGCAGATGCTGGGCCCTGGTCTGGCTTTGTATCCGGCCGCTGCGCAAGAGTTGGCCTTGCCCCGGAGTCAAATTGTAATCGTCGGCAAACTGGTTGGGCAAGATGATTATCGTCAACTCAGCGTTCAAGTCAACAATAGCAACTTTTTATTGGAAGGGGGCGATCAAGCGAAGCCGTTTGAATTGCTGAGAAGAAGCGCGCAACTCTTGTCGGTCATTTTTCAGATTCCCGCCGGTGACGCCCGACCTGTTTCGTCGTCCTCGTTGGAGCTACATCCCCGTGGCATTGATTTTCGCTTTTTTCTTTCCGAGCGCAGCCTGATTAGCGCGATCATTCTGGAAGAGATTGACTACGCGACCCTCGACAGCGAAATTTCCGCGGAAGACATTCAAAAAGCCACCACCAATTTTCGCATTTTGCCCGTCAAGCCGGAAAGCAACACAGTCGAGATGATTTGCTATAATTTCGCGCATAACTTTCTGCGCGAACGCGCCGTACGCCACGCGCTTTCTTATGCGGTGAATCGCGAAAAGATCGTGCGCCAGTTTCTCTTAAATCGCGCCGATCTTGCGCGTGGCCCGTTTGAAAAGGAGAGCCGTTTTTATGCTTCCGGCTTGAAAGATTTTGGATACAATCCCAAAAAAGCGATCACGCTGCTTGAAGAAGCCGGTTGGCTGGAGACAAATAAGGAACGCATTCGCACGCGCAACGGACAGCCCCTGCGCTTTCGCCTCTTGTTTCCGGAAGGAATGTTGTTGAAGGAGCAATTGGTTCGGCAAATCAAAATTGATTGGAATCAAATCGGCATTGACGTGGTGCCGATTCCGGTGAGCGCCGCGGCCTTGAATGATTCATTGCGCCGCGGGCGTTTTGACGCCGCGTTAGTGCGCAACCGCTTCGAAGAAGCTGCGACCGGCTTGACGAATTTTTTCGGAGACGGCTCCGGGAAAGGCAGCTTTAGTTATGCCAATCTCGGTTTTCAGCACACGGCCAATCTCAGTCGAAATCTCCTGAATGAGAATGGCCTGCGCCAAGTGGTGTTGCGCATGCAGGTGCTATTGAATGAAGATCAAGCCGCCACGTTTCTATTCCATCCCTGGTTGACGATCCACATCATCAATGCCGCAAAATTCGAAAACTATCTGAATCAAGAAGGCTTGCCGCGACCGTTTCAAGAATGGGTTATTCGCAAACGTCCTTGATTCGCTGCCATGGTCGCACTCGAGCGCATTCGCGGCCAGCCGGTTCGGATTCAGACCTATTATTCTGAGTAGCAAAGATGTTGGTGCCTCGCATCCCAATCGTTCATCGCCTCTTTACCCGCCTCCTGGTATCACATATTTTGCTGGTATCAATTCCGCTTTTAATCATGGGGCAAATTTTAGTGACGGCCGCACAGCGAACCATTGAACAAACGATCTTTGAACGCAATCTGGAAATCGCGCGGCGCTCCTCCTGGCCCGTTCGCGCAACTTTGGGGCGCGCGCGTGATCTGTTGCATTTGAGCGCGCAAAGCCCAACGTTCTTGACCTCGGATCGCATGGGACAGGAATTGATGATTAACAATTTGGTCAATCAATATCCCATTTTCAAAAAGATTTCGCTCTTTGATACCTTGGGGCAAGAGATCAGCTCGACCGCTTATGGTGCGACCATCAATCCCATGAGACGTGCCGAAGTCTTGGCCAGTGTCCGCCGTAAACAGAGCTTTACTTCAGAAGTCTACATGGCCGAAGAGAAATTGCCCCTCATGGACATTGCCGAACCGGTAATGGTTTTTGAGGAAGTCATCGCCTTTCTTTGGGCCGAAGTGGATTTGAAAACGATTTGGGCTCTTGTAGACAGCAACCTGGTCGGCAAAGATAGCGAGGCATTTATCTTTCGATTTGATGGCCAGTTCATTGCGCACACGGATCGCCGATTGGTGCTCGAGCGACAACATTATAAAGCTGGCGACATTATTTCTGCGATCGCCGGCGGAGGGAGCGGCCATAAAGTTTACACCGATGCTGATGGTGTTGAGATGCTCGCGGTTTACGCTCCACTTGCAGAGGAGAAATGGGGGATTGTCATTCAACAACCGACCCGTGAAGCTTTTGCCCCGATGCGCACGGTTCGATTTCAGGTTTTTGCTTTGATGCTTTTGGGCGTTATTATCGCCGCTTTGGTTGCGGCATTGTACACACAACAAATTGTCAAGCCGGTCAACCAACTCCTCGCGGGCATAGAAAAAATTTCCGGCGGCGATTTGAAGTATCGCGTCCGGCGCATAGGCCGCGATGAGCTTGGAACTTTAGCCTTACATTTCAACGCCATGACCACCAAGCTGCGCAGAATACAGAGAAAGCTGCAGCGCTCGCAGCGCTTCGAAATTTTGAATAAACTTTCCGCCGTGCTTTCACACGAAATACGCAACCCACTCAACTCCATGGTCATTAACATGCAACTCATGCGGCGAGAGTTCAATAAGGCGGAAGTCGACCACAAGAAACTGAATTATTTCTATCAGATTTTATCCTCTGAAATTCGCCGCGTGGATGATTTGGTGAGTAATTTCCTGCTGATTTCACGACCGCCGAGATTGGAAAAAGCGCCGCAGCGGTTGGATGATTTGCTGAATAATTTGATCAAAGTCGAAGTACCAGAAGTGTTGCCAAAGGGAATACGTGTCATACGAAAGTATCGCACGCCAGGACTACTGGTGAATATTGATGCTAAAAAAATATATCAAGTCTTCTTGAACATTTTTTTAAATTCGGTTCAAGCCATGCCCGGCGGTGGACGGTTGACCATTGGACTCGATGTCTACTCCAGAAATGTCACGGAATCCCTGAAACGAACCTATGCCGCCATCACATTCGAAGACACAGGGAAGGGCATTAGCAAGGAGCACCTACCTAAAATATTCGACTTTTACTTTTCCACCAAAAAAAATGGCAGTGGAATCGGCTTGGCGATAGCTCAACAGATCATCGAAAAACATGGTGGCAAGATTTTTGTAAAAAGCAAAATCGGCAAAGGCAGCAAATTCACGGTATATTTGCCGATCAACAGCATTGAAGAGTAAAAAAATTTTGTAACCAAGCTTGACAAAACAGGCACATTACATTATATTTCTTTCTGCCCTAAAATAGAGGTACACATAATCCGCTTTAAGTGGTTACGACTTGAAAACTTAGAGCAAAGAATCGCAGTGCCTAAGCTGAAGAATAGTATGTAAGACTTCTACGCTTGACGACTCGGTCAGGCATGCTCACCACAACAGTTGTGTTGGAACTTTCCACACCGTTAAGCAGTATAGAAAAAAGGCTTGACTCTAAATCAGGCGAAATACTGCAGACAAAAGAGGTGAGCAAAATGGTTCGTGTGACCGTCGCGGAGCGAGAAACATTGGATCGGGCGATATTGCGATTCAAAAGAAAATGTGATCGCGCCGGAGTCTTGCGTGAGTTCAAGAGATCTACGTATTACCTCAAGCCGAGCCAGCGCAAACGCATTCGTAAGGTAACCGCAATTCGAAGAGCACATCGCTCGCAACTGAGCGAGTAGGGTTTGGCGCCACTACAACATGATTCCAAAATCAAGTCTCAGTGAGGAGACCATTTTTCAATTCACCTTTGCGCAAATACAATGGTGAGCATCAAACAAGGCAATATTCATGGAGAATCGTACGAAACAATCTATTGAAAAATACTTGGAAGAGATTGGTGGATACTCTCCGCTTCCGCCGGAAGAGGAAGTGGAGTTGGCGAGAAGAATTCGCAGGAGCGATTCGACCGCGTTGGACAAACTTGTAAAAGCCAATTTGCGCTTCGTCATCAGCGTGGCGAAGGAATATCAAGGCCAGGGCTTGCCTTTGCAAGACTTGATCAGCGAAGGCAATCTGGGATTGATCAAGGCGGCCCAACGTTTTGACGAAACGCGCGGCTTCAAATTCATTTCGTATGCCGTATGGTGGATTCGCCAGTCCATCTTGCAAGCCTTGGCGGAACAAAGCCGGGTCGTGCGCTTGCCGCTCAACCGCGTCGGCGCGATCAACAAAGTCGGACGCGCGCTCGAAGAATTGGAAAAGAAATTCGGACGCGAGCCGAGCATGGAAGAGATCGCCGATAGAATGGAATTGACGGCTTTTGAAGTTGCAGACGTGATGAAAACCTCTGCACGCCATCTCTCTTTGGACGAACCCTTCAAAGAAGAAGAAGGGAACAGTCTACTAGATGTGCTGGAAAGCGACCGTTATGCTCCGCCAGACGATACTCTGATGCAAGAGTCTTTGCAAGTGGAGATCGACAAAGTGCTTTCCACGCTCAAAGCGCGCGAAGCGGAAATTATTCGCCTCTATTTCGGTTTGGACGGCGATCGCCCGTTGACGCTCGAAGAGATCGGCGAACACTTTAAGCTGACGCGTGAACGTGTGCGGCAGATCAAAGAGAAAGCCCTCCGCCGCTTGCGCCATCGCTCGCGCTTGGAGCCGTTGCGCAAATATCTCGGCTAGTCCTTTTTTGTATTCCGGAAACGAAAAAGCCTTCAGCAAGTTGTTTTGCTGAAGGCTTTTCCTTTTGCTGAATGCGACTTTCGGATTAACCTAGGGACTCCTGAAAAATCAAAAAACCGTAAAGAACGCTTTAAAATCGCGGGTTT
>JBBILN010000005.1:0-181399 GCA_037444905.1 bacterium
AGGCAACGACACATTGCTCAAAATGCTTCGGTAACATTTATTTTGAGGCAATGCGATGATGCGTTAAATTCGAATTAGCGCTTGCTTTTTCAAACGAAATTGCTTTTATTGCGCGCAATTTAAAATGCAATTTTCATAGGAGCACCAAGTTTTATATGCGACTCAAACTAGTGACGGCCGCTTCAGATTCCGGCGAGCCTCCGAGTAGTATGGTCTCCTCGCGTTTTTCTAATTTCCCCGAGGGGATGCCTTCTCTCCCGCCTTCAGCTTTTGCGCAACAGCATAGCGCTTCCAAATTTCCAAATCAATCAACTCAAATCTGCGTGGTGATTGCCGTGTGAGAGCACTACGGTCGCCGAGGCGGCGACGCTTTTTCCGTTTTCACAGTTTTGATCTAGGCAACACGGCGCAGCGCTCCCGCCTGTGATTGCCTGTCGTTGGTCTCATGCACGCAAAGGGTTTTCTTCCAATGTAGAAATTCCAAGCACGCGAATGGTCATGCAGCTCGGCCATGGTATTGCGAGCTGCGTATATTCATGGCTGCGTTCCAGTCGCGCCAAAGTGTAACCCAATGTCGTTCTTAGTCGCGGTCATGTGCGCCACTGTTTGAGCCCGTGTTCGACTTTGCAAAAATGCCCTGCAAAGCAGACCGGCTGCGAAGAGAACGACATGCCCTTTCATTTTCAAACAGGAGTCACAGTATCATGCGAGTCGGATTTACCTACAACGTGAGGCGAGCCGCCAGCTCTCC
Source organism: bacterium (assembly GCA_037444905.1). Lineage (GTDB taxonomy): Bacteria > Zhuqueibacterota > Zhuqueibacteria > Zhuqueibacterales > Zhuqueibacteraceae > JABWAN01. The sequence goes on from JBBILN010000005.1 coordinate 752, forward strand.
GGAGGATGATGATCCCCACTTATATCCCCAGCATGCGCCAGGGATCAGTGGTTTGGATAATTTCGCAGAATGGGACGATGAACAAACCATCGCGGATTTGATCGACACCATCGGCAAATACCACGAGGTCATTCCCATCGAAGCGAATCTTGCGGCGTATGAAAAATTGCGCGACGCGCACCCGGATTTGGTCTTCAACATTGCGGAAGGCTTCCACGGCGTTGCGCGCGAGTCTTTGATCCCCGCCATGCTGGAAATGCTCGCCATTCCTTATACCGGATCGGACCCGATCACGCTCGGTTTGTGTTTGGATAAATCCCGCGCCAAAGAGATTTTGGCGTTCCGTCGCGTGCCCACCGCGAAGTTTGCCGTGCTGCACGCCTGGCCGCTCAACGGACAACTGCGCCACTTTGATTATCCCATGTTCGTAAAGCCGCTTTCCGAAGGCTCCAGCAAAGGCATTTGGAACGATGCGCTCGTGCACAATCATGCGGAGCTGAAGAAGTCGGTGGAAAAAGTTTGGCAGACGTATCAGCAGCCCGCGCTCGTGGAAGAATTCATGCCCGGCCGCGAATTTACGGTGGCCATGCTTGGCAACGGTGCGAACGTGCGCGTGCTTCCCATCGTCGAGATCAATTTCTCCGTGCTGCCCAAAGGCGCGTTGCCGATGTATTCGTGGGAGCCCAAGTGGCTGTGGGACAACCCCGAGAGCCCGCTGGAAATCTACCAGTGCCCGGCGAAGCTCGACCACGAGCTGCAAATGAAGATCGAAACTATTTGCAGGAAGGCATTCAACTATCTCGGTTGTCGCGATCTTTGTCGCATCGACGTCCGCCTCGATGCCGAGGGTGAGCCGACGATTCTCGAATTGAATCCGCTGCCCGGCCTCATTAAAGATCCGACCATTCATTCCTGCTTTCCGAAAGCTGCCTATGCCGCAGGCATGACTTTCGACGAGATTATTCTCGGCATCATTGACGCGGCCTGCCAACGACTGAGGATGACGCATGAACGGTAAGAGGATTTTGATTTCATACAACGCGCCCGAACGCCAACAGCGCGGTCGAGACATTGATTTCGTGTCCGAAGCAGACGTGCTCACGCAAGTGAATGCCGTGCACTGCAGCCTATTGGAGTTGGGTTACGAAGTCAGTGTCGTGCCCTTGCAAAAATCCATTCCCGCATTCATGGAGCGCGTCACGCGCTTTCGCCCGGATGCGCTTTTCAATCTCGTGGAAGGCTGGCAAGGCGATAGCCGTTATCATTTGCATCTGCCTTCGCTCTACGAGCTTTTAGGTTTTGAATACACCGGCGCGCCCATGTCTGCGCTCGTGCTCTCCGGCGACAAGTGGATGACCAAGATGCTGCTCGATCAAGCGCGCTTGCCGGTGCCGCGCGGCATGATGTGCAGCGAAGTGCCCGGCCGCTGTCGTTTGCGTTATCCCGTCATTGTCAAGCCTGCGCATGAAGACGCGAGCTTGGGCATTGATTTTGACTCCGTCGTTTCCAATCTTGCAGACCTACGACGCCGTGTCGCGTGGGTGATTCAAAACTATCACCAACCCGCGATCGTCGAGGAGTACATCGACGGCCGTGAGCTGAATGTGGCGATTCTCGGCGATCAAATTCCGCAAGCGTTGCCGATTTCGGAAATCACGTTCCCGTTCGTGCCCCAAGGCCAGCCGCGCATTTGCTCATATAACGTAAAGTGGATGGAAAACAGTCCGGAGTATCATTGGGTCGGAGCGGAATGCCCGGCGCCATTGGACGAAGCCGTCACGGCGCGTGTGCAGCAAATTGCGATTGCCGCATTTCGCTTGCTCGGCTGTCGCGATTATGCGCGTGTGGACATGCGGCTCGATGCCAACATGCAGCCCTACATCGTCGAAGTGAATGCCAATCCCGATCTCTCTCCAGATGCAGGATTGACGCGCTCGGCCCTGGCTTCGGGGCGCACGTATACGCAGCTTGTGGGCGAGATTATCGCTTGCGCATTGCAACGAGGAGAAGTCAATGGCTATCCGCGCTTTGCGGCGAGAAGATCGGTCGCGCATCGAGCACATCTTACAAGCGACCAACCGGTTCACGCCGTCTGAGATTCAAGTCGCCCTCGAGTTGATCGATATTTATTTCAATCAACCCGAACAAAAAGATTACCGCTTCGCTTGCGCCGTGGACGCGGACGATCGCGTCCACGGCTATGTCTGCTTCGGGCCGACGCCCATGACCGACCGCACCTACGATCTCTATTGGATCGCCGTGGACCCGGAGCAGCAACGCCGCGGCATTGGCGATGAATTGCTGCTCTACGTCGAGGCGCAACTGCGCGCCGAAAATGGCCGCATGCTCATGATCGAAACTTCCTCCCAACCCAAATACGAACCCACCCACCGTTTTTATCTCAAGCATCGTTATCGCGAAGTCGCCCGCATTCCGGATTTTTATTCCAAGGGGGATGATCGGGTGATTTATCAGAAGGTGTTCATCTGAAGTCGGACTTTCGCAATGAAACCTCGAGGATCACGAGATAATCGGCGCGAAAGCCCAACTTCGCCCGCAATGTGTGCTTGCCTTTTTGGCCAGAGAAAATTACTTTGCAATACTCATACTGCCAATCGGAGAATAGCCATGCCCAAAATTAAGACTCGCCCAAGTGTCTCAGTGAAAATTCCAGAAGCCATCGCGGAGAAATACCGTTTGCGTTCAGCAACTTCGCTCGAAGACCGCGAGTTCAGTGGATGCCTCGTCATCGTTCCACTGCACGCGAAGAAAAATGCCAAGCTGCGCAAGCAAGTCAATGCGTTTCTGTGGGATTTGATGGAGCAAGAAGCCGAGGAGGATATGAAAGCCGGTCGCGTTTCAGGACCGTTTACGACTGCGGCGGAATTGCTGCGAGATTTAAAGAGTTTTTGAAATCGTCATATGCTGCTTCCTGAATAGCGTAACCCATTCCACGCGAAGTTTATTACACAATACTCCCACCTTTTTTCAGGCGCACCTTTAAAGTCGGTAGCATATTTTTCAAACCAAAAGGAGACATCCATGCTCCACACCATCACTTCCTCCCTCGCACTGGTTTTTGTTTTAAATCTCACCGCAATAGCTCAGGCACAAACACCCTCCGAAGCCGCGCCCTCTCCGAAAAAAATCAAACTGGAAGACGTTGCAATCGCGACCGTGAGCGCGGAAGATTCGCTGCTGCAAATTTTTTATCAGGAAGAAAAACTCACGCTGCAAGCCTATACCGCTGGGCTGGTTGCCGATCTAAAACAGTTCAAGGCGGGTGATCGCGTTGATTTGCGTTATCAAGAAGATGAGCCGTTGCGGTTGAGCAGCATTACGGTGAAAGCGCACAAAATCGGCGTGACGCGGCGCATTCTCACTCTCGCCGGCATTACGCTGATTTTGATGTTCATCTTCAAGCTCATGACGCGGCCGAAAGGGCTGCGGCGTTTGGCCATCGGCGTGGATAATCGTTACAGCAATTCTCAGTTTCAAATCGTGGTGTGGTTTTTCGTGGTCATCATCAGCTACGTTGCCGTGACGTATGCGCGCGTGCGGCACGGCGGAGCCGCGTTTTTCGGCGGCGTAGAAATTCCGCAGAACCTGCTGCTGCTCTCGGGCCTGAGCGCATTGACGTTCGTGGGCGCCAAAGGCATTGCGAAAAACAAAGCGATGGCAAGGGCAGCACAGGGCGGCGCAGACACGGAAATGCCCGCGGAAACAATTGTGAAGCGGGAAGAGTGCGCGCCACGCGCGCGATTTCCGCACGATCTTTTTCAAGACGACAACGGCATGATCGACACCGGCGATTTTCAAATGGTGGTCGTGACTTTGGCCGCGGTGCTGGTTTACGTCGGCCAGATTTTCAATTATCTCTCCGTCGTGCAGCTCTACAAAAGCGTCACCCTGCCCGACGTGGACACGACGATTCTCGCCAGTTTCGGATTGGGGCAAGGCGCGTATCTGGCGAAGAAATACGTTGGCGAGCCGAAGGTGGAATCTTCTACAAAAAAAGCCGGCGCCACGACGACGAAAACCGATCCGCCCTCCGCGCCGGAGCAGCAGCCGGATCAACCTGCTTGATAAGGGCGTGACGCGTTTACGACGTTCGCCAAAGTGCTCTTGCCTTTTTAGAGTGAGAAAGGTACTTTGACTTTCAAATTATTGCGCGAACGCGCACGGTGCAGTTGATCATCCGCCGAGTTTGGCTTTCGGCGCATCACGGAGAGAGGAAACATGGAACGACTCATCAGTCTCGTCGGCATGGCGGCAATGGTTTTCATTGCGTGGTTGATGTCGTACGATCGTCGCAATTTCCCCTGGCGCGTCGTGCTCTGGGGCACGGGCTTGCAGCTCCTCTTTGCTTTCTTCATACTTTGGACGGACGTAGGCAAAGTCATCTTCCAATGGACCGGTGAGAAAGTCACCGCTTTCCTAGACTTCACGCGTTTCGGCACGGAGTTCCTCTTCGGCAATATCGTGAAGACGGAGTATAGCGAAACTTTCGGTTTGCAATTCGCCTTTCGCATTCTCCCCACCATCATTTTCTTCTCCGCGGTGATGTCCATTCTCTATCATCTCGGCGTCATGCAAAAAATCGTGGAAGGCATTGCGCGAGGCATGGCCAAAACCATGGGCACGAGCGGCGCGGAATCGCTTTCCTGTTCCGCAAATATTTTTGTGGGGCAAACCGAAGCGCCGTTGCTCATTCGCCCATTCATCGCCAAAGCCACAAACTCCGAGTTAATGGCAATTATGTGCGGCGGTTTTGCCACTGTGGCTGGCGGTGTTTTGGCGGGTTACATTGCGATGGGCATTCCAGCCTCGCATTTGCTTGCCGCCAGCGTCATGTCCGCGCCCGCGGCGCTCATGATCGGAAAAATCATCCTGCCCGAAAAAGAAGAGCCGGTCACAAAAGGCCACGTCAAAGTTCCGCCCGGAAAAATCGCGGGTGATGTCATCGAAGCCGCGGCGGTAGGCGCGGCGGACGGCGTAAAGCTCGCCGTGAACGTCGGCGCGATGCTGCTGGCGTTCATCGCCATCATCGCGGTGGTCAACGCGGGCATGGGCGTCATTCACGAGGCGTTGTCGAGCTGGTTGGGCTTCACCTATTTTCCACAAGACCTGCGCACGTTGTTTGGGTGGATTTTTTCCCCGCTCGCGTGGCTTATGGGCGTGCCGTGGAAAGATTGTGTCGAGTTCGGTAATTTGCTGGGCACCAAAATCTCGATCAACGAGTTTATTGCGTATGTGCACCTCGGCGAGCTGATCAAAAGCGGCGGCATGAGCGAACGCGGCATCACGATCGCAACGTATGCGTTGTGCGGCTTTGCGAACTTTTCTTCCATTGCAATTCAAATCGGCGGCATCGGGGGCATGGCCCCGGAACGCCGCGGTGATTTGGCCAAGCTCGGTCTGCGCGCGATGTTCGGCGGCGCCTTGGCGAGTTGGATGACGGCCACGGTGGCGGGGATGCTCATATGACCAGGAGCCAAGAAAGCAAAGGAGCCAAGGAGCCAAGAGAAAAAGGCGAAGAGCTCAAATAGAAAAAAAAGCAAAGAGCGATAGCAACTGGGAGGCCGATATGGAGAAGATGGAGCCGAGTTACAATTTGCACGAACGGACGTTGCGTTTTGCGATTCAGATCGTTAAATACGTGCGCACGTTTCCGCGCGACGTCGCCGGGTTTGAGATCGGCGGCCAGCTTATCCGCGCGGGTTGCTCTCCAGGCTCGAATTATGAAGAAGCCGATGCTGCCGGCGGAACCAAAGATTTCATTTATAAAATTCGAACCTGTTTGAAGGAGTCGCAAGAAACGCGCTATTGGCTTTCGGTTTCGAAAGCCGCCTTCGGCGAGTCAGATTTGAACGCTTGGCTCCTCGAAGAAGTCTATGAACTGATTTTGATTTTCAATTCCATGATTGCAAAAACCATTAAACGCAGCAAGGCTTCGAAGCCTAAAAATGAGTTATCGCCGACATAATCTCCTCGCCGTTTTTCACCGGCTCCCGTGTTTTCGCTCTGTATTACGCTTGTTTCCTGTCGCCTTTTCTCTTTTGGCTTATTGGCTCCTTGTCTCCTTATCCTTTTTGGCTCCTTGACTTTAACATGAGTTGGCACTCCGACATTGCGCCGCAAGTTATTCAAAAGAACCTATTAAAAGGCTTGGCGCTCGCGGCGCTTTTGCACTTTCTCGTGCTCATCTTCATTCGCGTGGACAAAGCCTGGGTTCCCCCAACCACTCTCAGACTGCGGTCGGAAACCAAGCCGCAACTTCATGTGCGGCTCATGACACTGCCCGAAGAAAGCGGCGGCGGGCAAGGCGGCGGCGAAGGCGGCGGCTCGCTCTCTGCGCCGCTTCCAGAAAGAGTCCCGGCTAGACCCATTCCCGTGCCGGATGCGATCGCGCCGCAAGAGACATTGGCAACGGTTCCGAATATCAGCCCTGCGTTGGACAGTGCAAGTGCGGGCGGCACGGGCTTGCCCGGCAGCTCGTGGGGCACGGGCGGAACGGGTTGGGGTATCGGTAAAGGCGAGGGCGGCGTCGGGCTTGCGCCGGTGGTGGTCGTGCAGCCCCGCCCAATTTTCGAAACTGTGCCGGAGTATCCGCAATCCGCGCGCAAGAAAAATATTCAAGGCGCGATTGAGTTGAATGTCAAAGTCGATGAAACCGGCAAAGTCGTCAACGTGGTCGTGCTCGAAAATACCACTCAAGATGAAGCCTGCGCACAATCGGCGATTGCTGCGGCTTATCGTACACGCTTTCGCCCCGCGCAAACTCACGTTGGCCCGGATACCGCATGGGTCGTGCGCCGTTATCGTTTCGCGCTGAACAAATAGTTTCGTTTCACTCTGCCGCTCCTCGTCTTGTCTTCTGCCCTTTTTTGCGGCATATGGCGTCGCGTTTTCTTTTTGCTTTGTCGCTGCTCGTTCTTGAGAGCCATCTGCGCTTGTTTATCGAGGGGACTAGTGCACCGAGGGGACTCAAAGCGCTGCGCAGACTTCAAAAAGCAAAAGCCTGCGCCCTGGCAGGAAGCGATGAACCTGAGCGCCATGCAACAGTGGCGGTGTGGCGCTCTTCACCGACAACCGAGGTGATACGCGAGCCGCGACTAATTGCTTGACTTTTGCGCCGTGCTTGTATAAATCAACCCCCACTATTTCGCCGCGCCGTGCATTCTCGGCGAAAACAAGCCGGAACTCTCAAACCACGAGCGCGAGGTTCGCAGCGCTCAATTCAATCACTCAACTCCGACGGAGGAGGATTCATGTCAGACATGCAAAACGGTCGCGAAGCTTGGGCTTCTCGCATCGGTCTGATTCTCGCGATGGCCGGCAATGCCATCGGTCTCGGAAATTTTCTACGCTTCCCGGTGCAGGCCGCGCAAAACGGCGGCGGCGCGTTCATGATTCCATACTTCATTGCACTGCTTCTGCTCGGCATTCCGCTTATGTGGGTGGAATGGGCCATCGGCCGGCGCGGCGGACAGTATGGATATGGCTCCGCGGCCGGCGCGTTCGGCGCGTTGATGAAAACCAAAGGCAGCGCGAAGCTCGCGAACTATTTGGGCGCGCTGGGTATCTCGATTCCACTGGCATTCGCGATCTATTACAACTATATCGAATCGTGGACACTCGCTTATAGCACCTTCTCGGTAACCGGTAGTTACTTCGGCATTCTCGACCCCACCAGCATGACGAGTTTTCTGCGCAGTTTTCAAGGCTTGGAAATGAGCGAGCACTTTGCGGGATTGGGCACGGCTTTCGTCTTTTTCTTTATCACGCTCGCCATCAACGTGTGGATTCTCTCGCAAAGCGTGGCGCAGGGCATCGAACGTTTGGCCAAAATCGCGATGCCGACGTTGTTCGTCTTTGCGTTGATTCTCGTCGTGCGCGTGTTCACGCTGGGCACGCCCGATCCCGCGGTGCCGGAGAACAGCGTGTACAACGGCTTCGGCTATTTATGGAATCCCGACTTCAGCAAAATTACGCACGCCCGGCCTTGGCTCGCCGCAGCCGGACAAATCTTTTTCACGCTTAGCATCGGCACCGGCTCGATTCTTACCTATGCGAGCTATATGAAGCGCAAACAGGATTTGGCGCTCACCGGCTTGACCACTTCTATCACGAATGAGTTTGCGGAAGTGGTTTGCGGCGGCTCGATTGCCATTCCAGTCGCGGTCGCGTTTTTCGGCATTGCGGAAACCACGACGATCGCGCAAGGCGGCTCGTTCAATCTCGGGTTTATGGCCATGCCAATCATTTTTCAAAAGCTGCCGCTCGGACAATTGTTCGGCTTCATGTGGTTCATTCTGCTTTTCTTCGCGGGCATCACTTCCTCCGTTGCGCTTTGTTCGCCGGCAATGACCTTCCTGCAAGATCAAATGAAGATGACGCGCAAACAAGCGGCGTTGGTCGTGGGCGCGATTCTGCTGATTTGTGGTTTGCCGGTGGTGCTCTTCCTCGGCCACGGTTTCCTCGATGAGATGGATTTCTGGGCGGGTACGTTCGGGCTGGTCGTGTTTGCGATGATCGAAGTCATTCTTTTTGCGTGGGTGTTCGGCATCAAACGTGCGTGGGCGGAAATCAATGACGGCGCGGACATCAAAATTCCGAAAGTTTTCAAATTTATTATTCAATACGTGACGCCGGTTTATCTCATCGGCTTGCTCTTCGCGTGGGGCTGGCAGCAGGGAGTACCGACTTTGTTGATGGAAGGCAAGCCCGCGGCGGATATTCCGTACCTCTGGGGCGCGCGTTTGATGATGCTCAGCTTGACGGTCGTCGCGGTCATCCTCATTGCGCGCGCTTATAAACGCGGCATGATTCGCGATGAAGTCGTGCCGGATTTGAAGTGAACGATGGATTGCAACCCTGTTATGGCTCACGAAACCCACGAAAAGACTTTTTGCGTTCGCGGGGCAGAGCCTTAAAGTGATGACCTTGAACCATTCTATGGAGCATAACATGAACGGACTCGGCCTCAATATCGGCGGATGGATTTTTATTGCCGTCGCTTGGAGCAGCATCATTTGGACGTCAATCTTCTGCTTCAAACGGGTGTTGGGCACGCACAAGCAGCAGAAGTAAAACAGCCGCGCTCTTTTGCTTTTATGAGAGCCTGCCTACGTGCGGTGATAGCACGACGGCAGGCTTTTGTATTTCCGGCATACGCATTCCTACTTTTTCTTTCGACATGAGAAGCTATATCAATCACGGCATTTGGGTCGCGTTGTTTTTTGCAACGCCTGCAATCCAAGCTCAAACCGCAAATCCTCAGTCTGCCATCGCGGATTTGATCGACGGCGGCGATCGCGCGTTTGCGCGATTCGACAATCACGGCGCATGGGAGGCATATAGCAAAGCAGTCGCATTGGATTCTTCAAACTATCATGCGTTATGGAAGCTCGTGCGCGCGTACGTCGATGTCGGCTACGCCGCACAGGGCGAGCAACAAGAGCGCGATTATTTCACCGCGGCCCGCTTAGCGCGCCGCTGCGTTAAACTCTATCCCGATTCCGCGGAGAGTCATTTTTTTCTTGCGGTCGCACTCGGGCGCACGGCCTTGAAAGCCGGTGGCAAAAGGAAGATCGAGCTTTCAAAAGAGATCAAATTCGAAGCGGAGCGCACGCTTGCGCTCGATCCGCGCCACGACGGCGCGATGCACGTGCTCGGGCGCTGGCATTATGAGTTGGCGAATTTGAATTGGGTGCTACGCGCGTTCGCCAAAATTTTATACGGCGGCGTGCCGCCCGGCGGGAATAAAGAAGCGAAAGCTTGGTTCGAAAAAGCGCTCGCTGTTGTTCCGAATTCTCCGGCGCACCATCTCTGGCTGGGCCAAACGCTCATTCAGCTCAAACAATACGAGCAAGCGCGCAAGCATTTGCAGGCGTGCGCGAGCTTGCCGAATTTGTTGTGGGATGACGGGATCAACAAGGAGCAGGCGGAGCGGGCGCTGCAGGAGATCGAACGAAAGAAATAAGCTATAAGATTCTGCCTTGATATTGACTCGAAAGGGAGAAAATCATGCGCATCGAAGCTCGCAGCTATTATGAAGCGGCGCAAGAGCGGCTGCTAGAGGCAAACATCCTTTATCAAAGCCGGCGTTTTGGATTGTCGCTTTATGTCGCCGGCCTTGCCGTGGAATGTTTGTTCCGAGCCTTTCGCTCATTAGTCGATCCTTATTTCGAAGCGCGACATGATTTGCCCGAGTTGCTATCAATCAGCGGATTGGAGTTGGTCAGTGCAGGCAAAAACAGCCGCGTCATTGCCGAAGCCACCGCCATTCTTTTCACACGGTGGAAGAACGATATACGTTACGCTTCAGAAAAGCGCTTGCGCAGACATTTCAAAAGGCTTAAATTAGATCGTAGCATTCGGGGAGACTTCTTGAAAGAAAACTGCCGCATCGCTTTAAACGCCGCGCAAAGAATTGTAGCAATGGGAAATCAGCAGTGGCACGAAGGGTCCTAATTTGAACAAGTTTTTCTATTCAAAGGCAAAACAGCATGGCAACCAAATCCAAACACCACAACATTACTGCGCGTGTGCGCACGACAGCGACAGCGCGAGCGCCAAAAGCAAAAGACGAGTTATCTCTACTAACACAACGCGTTTATAACGCTCTCTCTTCGGAGTTTTCGAAATACGAAATTCTCCTCGAAACCACACCGAAGAAAAAAGTCGGCGGCTACGTTGTCTCGCCATCATTTCAAGGGAACACGCAATTGGTACGGCAACAGCGCATTTGGCGCTTGCTGGAAAAAAAGCTCAAGCAGAATGACCTCCGTCGCATCGTGGGCATTTTGACTTTCACCCCGGAAGAGAGAAGCTTTATTCTCACGGAATAACTAACAGACACCTCCATGTCCGAACAAAAAATCGGTTCCATCATCTGCCCGGATTGCGGCAAGCTCATCAGCGTGAACGCTGAGGTTTGCATGCACTGCGGCCGCAAGAATCCCGGCATGTGGGGCCTAGGCCCGTTGCTGCGCAATTGGATGCGAGATTACGGTTTCACCGAAGTCGTGACCGCGGTGTGTGTCGTGTTCTATGTGATCAGTTTGCTGCTCGACATTCGCGCGATCTTTCGTCTGGATCTGTTTTCTTTTTTGGGGCCGAGCGGAGTTAGCCTGTACAGGTTAGGCGCGACTGGCACGATTCCAATGGCGCAGGGACGGTGGTGGACGTTGGTGACTGCCGTGTATTTGCACGGCGGATTGCTGCACATCTTTTTCAATCTCTACTTTCTGCGGCAGATTGCGCCGCAAGTAGAAGAATTGTTCGGCACGGCGCGTTTGATCGTCATCTTCACTTTTGCGGGCGTGCTGGGCTTTGTGGTTTCGAACCTCATGGGCATTCAATTCACCATCGGCGCTTCCGGCGCTTTGTTTGGATTGCTCGGCGCGTTGGTGGCATATGGGCGCGCGCGCGGCGGCTCGTTTGGCGATGCGGTTTATCGCGCCGGCATACAAAACGCTCTCATTATGTTTGTGTTTGGATTTCTCATGTCAGGCGTCAATAATTGGGCGCATGCGGGTGGCTTTATTGGCGGCTTCCTAGCTGCGCTTGTCGTGGGATTCGCAGAACAAGGCCGCGAGGGTTTTCGCGTACAAGCTTTGACCCTGGCCTCCATTGGATTGACCGTATTGTGTTTCGGAATGGTGGTGTGGCGGCTTTTCGTGGGGTGAGAAAATTTATCAACTACGCCGGTACGGGCAGGCTGGTATCCGTCGATTTAACCTTCCAAGCGCGCGCAAATCTCGTCGCATAAGAATATCCCTTCCTTCGACAATCGCAAAAATTCGTTCTCGCGCTCGAGCAGGCCATCGTGCTCCAACTCTTGCACGATGCCGTTGAACGCCCGCTCGAACGGCATGCGAAACTTGCGTTGAAACTCTTGCAAGTCGAGGCCGCGTGTTTGGCGCAAGCCCAAGAACGCGAACTCGAATCTTTTTTGTTGTGTCGTCAAATCCTCCCCACTTTCCTCCGCTAACGCACCACCGGATATTGACTCGAGATACTTGCGCAAATTGGCGACGTTCCAAAAACGGCGCCGGCCGTCGAAAGAATGCGCCGACGCACCTAGGCCGAGATACGCGCTGCCGTCCCAATATTTGATATTATGCCGCGCTTCGTAACCCGGCTGTGCGAAGTTTGAGATTTCATATTGGCGATAGCCGTGCTGCGCTAGAAAGTTCATCGTGAAATCATACATCTCGCGCTCTTCTTCCTCGGTAAGCGGAGAGATTTTGCCTTTGCGAATGGCAAAGTCGAGCGGGGTGCCGGTTTCGATGGTGAGATTGTATGCGGAAATGTGATTGGGCGACAGCTCGACCGCCTGCTGCAAATTTTCGCGCCAGCGTTTTTGTGTTTGATTGGGCAACGCAAAAATCAAATCGATGCTGACGTTGTTGAAACCGGCATAACGCGCCGCCAGGACCGCGGCTTTCGCTTGCTCGGGCGAATGAATACGATCCAAAAGCTGCAATTCATCTTCGTCGAATGATTGCACTCCGAGGCTCAGGCGATTGACGCCGATCGTGCGATATCTGGCGAGTTGGGCGTTGTCAATCGTGCCGGGGTTCGTCTCCAGAGTGATTTCGAGCGCGGAGGAGAAATTAAATCTCGCAAAGCAAGTTTCTAGAATTTCAGCGAGCTGTGCGGGTGCAAGCAACGAAGGCGTACCCCCGCCGAAGAAGATGGTTTCAAATTGTTGTCGCTGCCAAAAGTTCTCTTCGGCGCGCAACGCGATTTCGCGCTGCAAGGCTAGCACGTAATCTGGAATGCGCTCATCCACACCGGCAACGGTGTAGAAGTCGCAGTAAAGGCAGCGTTTTTCGCAGAAGGGGATGTGAATGTAGAGTGCGGCGCCAGGCATGGCAAAGACTTTGAAGATAACAACCAACTACCACGGATTTGTCATTCTGGAAGAATTTTCTTCAGCAAAACCGCAGTGCTCATGCTTGAAAAGCTTCCTCCGGAATGACAAGGAATGAGCTTATTTGATCAAATTCCCAATGCGTTCCCATCGCACTTTCGTCAAGATGCGATGCAGCGGCTCGTCGCTGTCCCACGACCAATAGATGACCATGGCCTCGCCCACAACGTTGTCGCGCGGCAAGAATCCCCAAACGCGCCCGTCCGCACTGTTGTCGCGATTGTCACCCATCATGAAATAGTGTCCGGCGGGTACTTGTACTGGGCCGTAGTTTTCCGACGCTAGAAAATGGTCGGCGTAATGGCGAATCGTATACACCTGCCCGCGCGGCGTGGTGATTTTGTAATAGTTGATGTAGTGCCCTTCTTGAGGGTCGTATTCTTTTTTGATAAGCTCGCTCTTGCCTTCGGCCTGCCCATCCACGTAGGCGAGGCCTTCACGCACTTCCACGGTTTGCCCGCCCACGGCGATGCAGCGCTTGATGTAGTCGAGCTTCTCGTCTTTGGGATATTTGAACACGATAATCTCACCGGCCTCCGGTTCTTTAAATCCCGGCAGCCGGGTGTAAGGAATCGGAATATCCAAAAACGGAATGCCGTCCGGCGTGCGCACGCCGTATACGAATTTGTTCACAAGCAGGAAATCGCCGATCAACAATGTATCTTTCATGGAACCGGTGGGAATGCGGAACGCTTGCACCACGAATGTGCGCAGCAGCAACGCGGCGATCAATGCCACCAAGCCGGCTTCAGTGTATTCGCGGAATTGGCTTTTGGTTTTGGCAACCGGCGCTTCTTTGGCTCGATTCATTTTCAAAGCGGATTCGGACATGCAAAGAAACCTTTCAATCGTTATCGAACTTCTACTCGGTTGGTTTGTGAATCCCCTCGTCATCGTCATTCTGGAAGAACCTTCCCTCGCACTCGCAACATCAATCAAAACGCACTGTGTCGCAAGCCCTTGCGAAGATTCTTTCAGAATGACATTTCAAACGACAACAAGTAATCTTAAAGCGATATGCTTAATGCTCAACCTTCAGCACGGCTAAAAACGCTTCTTGTGGAATTTCGACGCGGCCGAGCTGCTTCATGCGCTTCTTGCCTTCTTTCTGGCGCTCGAGCAGCTTGCGCTTGCGCGTGATGTCGCCGCCATAGCATTTTGCGGTTACGTTTTTGCGCATGGGACGCACGGACTCGCGCGCGATGATGCGCGAGCCGATTGCCGCTTGAATGGCGACCTCGAACATTTGCCGCGGAATCAATTCGCGCAGCTTCTCGCAAATTTTGCGGCCCCAGTCATACGCACGTTCGCGATGCACGATGTGCGAGAGCGCGTCCACTTCGTCGCCGTTGATTAAAATATCCAGCTTCACCAAATCGCCCTCGCGATAGCCGAGGAATTCATAATCTAAAGACGCATAGCCTTTGGTGAAAGACTTGAGCTTGTCATAAAAATCGAAAATAATCTCCGCCAGCGGAAATTCATACGTGAGATCGACGCGCGTGGGATCGATGTACGTCGTGTCTTTATGCACGCCGCGACGATCCTGCGCGAGCTTCATGATGTTGCCGATGAACTCCGCGGGCGTGATGATCTGCGCGCGAATGTACGGCTCTTCCACATGATCGATGGCGCCGGCCTCGGGCATGAGCGCGGGATTATCCACTACGAGCTTCTCGCCGTTCGCTTTGAACACCCAATACTCGACGTTCGGCACAGTGGTAAGAATGTCGAGACTATATTCGCGTTCAAGGCGTTCTTGCACGATTTCCAAATGCAACAAGCCGAGAAAGCCGCAACGAAATCCGAAGCCCATGGCCACGGAAGATTCCGGCTCATAAATGAGCGAAGAGTCGTTGAGGCGCAACTTTTCCAGCGCACTACGCAGCTCTTCGTATTGCTCGGTGGCCGTGGGAAAAATGCCGCTGAACACCATCGGCTTCACTTCGCGATAACCGGGCAAAGGCTCCTGCGCCGCATGCTCCGCGGAAGTAATCGTGTCTCCGACTTTGGTGTCGCGCACTTCTTTAACGCCCGCGACGCAATAACCGACTTCGCCGGCGGCGAGCACATCGCTTGGAAAGCGGCGAATGCGCATATTGCCAACTTCCGCAACCTCGAACTCTTTGCCGGTGGAGAAAAAGCGAATGCGCATGCCCGGCCTGATTATGCCATCGACCACACGCACATACGCAATCGCGCCGCGATAACTATCGAACACCGAATCGAAAATCAACGCGCGCAACGGCGCGGTGGGATTGCCGCTCGGCGGGGGCACGCGTTCGACCACGGCCTGCACAATCTCTTCCATGCCGAGGCCGAGCTTCGCGCTCGCGAGCACGATCTCGGATTCATCGATGCCAAGCACATCGGTGATTTGCTTTTTCACCAACTCGATTTGCGCGCCTTGCAGATCAATTTTGTTGATGACGGGAATGATGGTGAGATTATGCTCAAGCGCGAGGTAGAGATTGGAAATGGTTTGCGCTTCCACGCCTTGCGAAGCATCGACCACGAGAATCGCGCCTTCGCACGCAGCGAGGCTGCGCGAGACCTCATAGCTGAAATCCACATGGCCGGGCGTGTCGATGAGATTGAGCGTGTACTTCGTGCCGTCCTTGTGCGTGTATGGCATGGTCACGGCGTGCAACTTGATGGTAATGCCGCGTTCGCGCTCGAGATCCATGTTGTCCAATGTCTGCGAGACGATTTCTTCCTTGCGCAATGAGCCGGTCAATTCCAAAAAGCGGTCGGCGAGCGTGGATTTGCCGTGATCGATATGTGCAATGATGCAAAAGTTGCGAGTATTTTCCTGCATGGAGTTTTAATCTACTAAAGGTGATTCCCTTGCTTACAAAACAAAAGGCAAAACTATTTTGGGCAAAACGACTAAGAGCAGAGAATGGTTTTGTCAACAATCGTTTTGCGCTGTGGTTTCAATTGCCAATGTGAATCATTTGGGTTTATAAAAAATTGGCTGCGAATGTATCAATTTCACTGCAAAGAGACAACAGAAATTCCCAACGATTTTTGCTAGTGCACGCAGCAATTACGAATTATGAGGTTTGCCGCTCGTATCATGCCAGCCGCGTTCATGGAATTTGTTCAAAATGCCTTCGGCAAAATTTTTGTCGAGAATCCCGAACACGCCCACATCCTGCTTGCCCCAAAATTCGCCCCACTCTTCTTTGGTGCCGATGGTGACCTCGCGAATTTTCAAGCCAGTTAATACGACTTGCCGCTTCGAGGAAGGCGAAAGATCCTCGGCGAAAATGAGCAGCTCGACATTCTGCCGGAGCAGCTCACGGCGGACGGATTCGGTGCCGATTACGATTTTACGCGCGCGGCGCACGAGGCCGAGCAAGTTGGTCAATTCAGTGGGAAGCATGTTGCTGTAGGTATGACATTATCGCAGCGTAAGAAACATTAGAAATCTTTGCGTGAAAGCCGTGGTGCAAACCTTTTTTGCGGCGCAGCAGATCCGCACACTCGGGCTTCGGGCAAATATATCCGCCGCGTCCGGGCAAGCGGCGCGCAGCGTCAACCACAACCGTGTCATTGTCTATGCGTACCAGGCGCAGCAGTTGTTGCTGGGAAGTTTTTAATCCGCACCCTAAACATGTGCGTTGAGGAATGTGGGCCACGGCCATTCATACAATCGGAGGTTTTTGCAGTGATACACAAACAAAACGGCACTTCATCGAAGTGCCGTTTTCATAAATGACCAAACTTGCTGCCATCACGCTCGCTCATTTTACCATCGGTAAGCCATATTTTTTGGCTTTGCGATAAATTGTGGCGCGGCCGATGCCGAGCTTCTTCGCGGTTTGCGAAATGTTGCCGCCGTTTTCGAGTAAGGCCTTGCGCAACGCCTCCTCTTCGAGCTTTTCAATCCAGCTCGACAGCGTGTTGTCGGATTCGTAGATCTTTTTTTCACCGATGGAGCGCACGGTGTTCGGCAAGTCCTTGGGGTTGATTTCCAAACCGGTGGCGAGCACGACCGCGCGCTCAATGGCATTTTCCAGCTCGCGCACATTGCCGGGCCAGTTGTAAGCCATCAGTAATTCGATCGCATCCGGCGAGATCCCTTCGACCTCTTTGCGTTCTTGTTGCGCGTACTTGTTCAGGAAGTGCGCCGCGAGCAACGGAATGTCCTCGCGACGTTCGCGCAAGGGCGGCAGCTTGATCGGAAAAACGGAGATGCGATAGAACAAATCTTCGCGAAACTCGCCGTTGCGCACCGCTTCTTCGAGATCTTTGTTGGTTGCCGAGATTACGCGCACGTCGACCTTCACCATTTCATTGCCGCCGACGCGCTCAAACTCGCGCTCTTGCAGAATGCGCAGCATCTTCGCTTGCGTGGCCGGCGTCATCAAGCCGATCTCATCGAGAAAAATGCTGCCGCCATCCGCCACTTCGAATTTGCCGATGCGCTTGCCGGTTGCGCCCGTGAACGAGCCTTTTTCATGGCCGAATAACTCGCTCTCCAACAACGATTCCGGCAACGCGGAGCAGTTCACGGCCACGAACGGCTTGCTGCTGCGCATGGTGTTGTGATAGTGAATCGCGCGCGCGATCAACTCTTTGCCGGTGCCGCTTTCGCCTTGAATGAGCACCGTGACGTTGCTGTTCACGACTTTTTCGAGCGCGCGGAAAACTTCCTGCATCACGCCCGATTGCCCAATAATATTTTTGAATTGAAACCGGTCTTTTAATTCGGAGCGCAGCGTGTCAATTTCCTGCTTGAGCGAGCTGGTGGTCAGCGCGTTGCGCACGGTGATTAGTAAACGGTCGCCCGCAAACGGCTTGGTGATGAAATCATACGCGCCCAGCTTCATGGACTTCACGGCCTTTTCGATCGTGCCGTGCGCGGACATCATGATAACCGGCACGCGCGACTCTTCATCGCGTATGCGCTTGAGCGTTTCGATGCCGTCGATGCCGGGCATTTGAATATCCAGCAACACCAGATCGGGCGATACCTCGCGCAGCATCTTCAAACACGCTTCGCCGCTGTTCGCGGTTTCGACGACGTATTCCTTCTCTTTCCGCAGGTTGATCTCGATCATCTTGCAAATGTTGCGATCGTCATCAACCACGAGAATCGTGTATTTCCTGGCTCTCCGGCCGATGTTGGTCTCTTCTCCCATGACCCTCGACTTTATATTGGCTCATGATTTCGCGGCTGTTGATGCGCCGCGAACGTTTAGGTTTATTAAAAAGCTTGCTATTCTTGCTAAAAAAAGCAGGGCAAAAATACAAAACCAGCTTTAGAAGCGCAAGGCTTTTCTCGGACTTATGTGGGCTGCAAAGCCTGAAATTTGCAGTTTTGATGCGGATAACAAGGTTTGCACTCTGAGGTGACTGTCCTCCTGCGATAACTCACTGTGTGACGCCTCTCATTCTGTGTTGACCTCCTCGTCTTCGTGCAACCAATTGCAATGCCCTATCCCTTGGAGTGGGATTCGTTGTCGTTTCGTTCCTCGAATGGGAAGGTCAGATTTGGGAATATGCTTGTTGCATTACCGAAACACGAATGCATTACTATCGCACCGAGGTCAAATTCCCGGCCGGCATCGCAGCATGCAGCAGCTCCGACACCGCGCTTTGCTCGGCGGAAAAACGAGTCCCCAGCGTATAAATTGGCAACGCCTCCAACTGTGCATAGCCGCGCAGTTTGATCGCATCTTTCGCAGTCGTGAGCATGATATCGGCATGTAGACGCTGAAACGTGCGCAAGAGATGTTCGAGGTCTTTCTCAGAATAACGGTGATGATCGGCATAAACGAGGTGGCCACAGACGCGCATATCCGCTGCCTCAGCACTTCTGCGAAAGCGCTCCGGAAAAGCAATACCACTCACCAACAGCGCGCTCGTGTGATGGCGCTTAAGCGTTGCAAGATTCTTGCCCTCGAACACCGGGCGAATCTCATCAACCAAAAACTCTATCGGAAACACGCGCGCGGTACTTTTTAATCGGCAGAGTACTGCAATTCGCTTGCGTTCGTTGTTGTCCAAGTCATGCGAGTCGGTGAGCAAAACCACTTCCGCGCGTTGCGCATTCGAAAGAGGCTCACGCAGCGGTCCGGCCGGCAATAACCAGGGCTTTTGCAAAACCATGCGCGCCGAGATGACAATCAAATCGAGATCGCGGTGCAAGCGACGATGTTGAAAGCCATCGTCAACCAAAATCACCTCGGGATGAAAACGTGCGACTGCAATTTGCGCTGCGTGCGTTTTGCTTTCATCGACCACCACCGCAGCACCGGGACATTGCTGCGCCAACAAAAGTGGCTCATCTCCGGCTTCGTGTATCTCGGCCAATACACTGCGTCCGTCGCTCACAATGCAAGCGCCGCGGCCCTCTCGGCGATAGCCACGTGCGACAATCGCGACTCTCACTCCGCGTGCCATGAGAGCGTTGGCGAGAAAGGCCGTCGTAGGAGTTTTGCCGCTGCCGCCCACACTGAGATTACCAATGCTCACAATCTTCGCAGGCATGTGGGTGGTGTTCAAAAGCCTTTTGGAGTAGGCAAAGTTGCGGGCGGCTACCAAACTTCGATAAAGCCAGGAGAGTGGCACGAGCGGAGCGAGCAACCATTTGTGTTTGGGCCAATTCACAACCCGGCCTCGCGTGGAAACAACGCTTCGACTTCAGATTCCAAATCCCGCATGCGCTGCTCCACCTCTTGCCGTTTGGCTTCGAACGCGGCATCCGAAATGTCGGAGGGGATGAAGATCGGCTCGCCATAGAGTGCAATCGTTTTGCTGAACGGCTTTGGAATGGTGAAGCGATCCCAACTTCGCAGGCGCCACGCGCGCGAGCTCGCAAAAGTTAAAGGCAATATCGCGGCTTGCGCTTTTTGCGCGATGGCGATCATGCCGGCTTTGAACACATGCCGCGGTCCGGCCGGACCGTCGGGCATAATCGCGCCCACGCCGCCGTTCCGCAAGGCACGAATCATGGCCAGCATCGCGCGTTTGCCTCCGCGCGTGCTCGAGCCGCGCGCTGTGGTATAACCCAAACGATGCAAGGTCTGTGCGATCATCTCGCCGTCGCGATGTTCGCTCACCATGCCGCAAATGCCTTCATAGCGATGCACGAAAATTGGAATGAGAATTTTGCCATGCCAGATGCAATAAATGAACGATTGTTTGGCGGCGCGCAAGCGCTCGTAATGTTCCCGTCCGCGAAATTCAATGCGCGTCAATTTGCCGATGGCAATTAACACCAGCCAACCCAAACGCGTCGCCAGCCAGAATATGAGGCGCTGGCTGAGCTGCGGGGAAGATGGTGTAGTAGCGTGTTTTGGCGCGAAGGTAGTCACAAGTGAGTTTATTGATTTAGAAGCGCAGTCTTTGTGATCGCGAAGCGCAGTATAAAAAATTCTCCAGTAAAAAGAAACATCACAAACGGGAGTTTTTTCCAGCTTGAATTGTGCACACCGAAAAGAAATCCAAAATTTTCGGCCACGCCGGGCTTGCGCTTTGGTGTTTTTTATCTTTGATTATCCCCGGCAAGCGCATAGTGGCTCTCATTGCGTTACCAAGCTCTCGGCGGACACGTTTTGCATGTGAAATTCCACGAGCGTGGAGAAAGGAGACAGGCGATGAGCACTGGTGTTGCACTCATCACCGGAGGGACGCGCGGCATTGGGCGTGCGCTGGCAATTGCATTGGCGCAGCAAGGATGGGAGGTGGCGGTCTGCTATCGCCGCAGTGTAAACGAAGCGGAAAGTCTAATGAATGAATTGCGAGAATTCGGCTTGCGTAGCCGCGTGGAGCGATGCGATGTCTCCGATTCCGAGGCCGCACAAGCGTGGGTACAAAGTATCGAAGGGGAGTGGGGCCGTGTCGACGCGCTCATCAATTGTGCCGGGGTGTATCATCGCATAGACTTTTTTGAGGAAACGGTTGATGGCTGGCACGAGATGTTTGATCATAATCTCCATCCGCTTTTTTATCTCAGTCGCGCCGTGGCGTCGGGCATGCGCCGCCGGAAATGGGGGCGCATCATCAATTTCAGCATCGCGAATGCGGAACAGTTGCGCGGGCAGCCTTTTCTCACCGCGCACTACATTGCCAAAGTCGGCGTATTGATCATGACGCGCACACTCGCAAAAATGCTCGCACCCGATGGCATCACGGTGAATTGTATTTCGCCCGGCTTCATTGCTTCGGAGGGGGTGTCCGCGGAAGAGCTACAAGAGACGGTGAGCAAAATTCCGGCGGGATATATCGGAACGGTGGAAGATGCGCTGGCGGTTTGCCGGTTTTTGCTTTCGGAAGAGGCGCGTTACGTGAACGGCGCGAACCTTCTGTTAAGCGGCGCGTGGGGAATATAATAAAACAAAAACGCCACCCGGCATTTGGCCGAGCGGCGCTATTTATGAAAAACTACTCGTCCATAAGTAGCGTGGCTTACGCGTTAATTCAACCTTTCCCAGCGGCCGTGGAAGAAACCTTTGCCGTCATTCGGGCGGCCGAGGCGGAAGTGACCTTGCAACGTGCCGTTTTCTTGCAGCGCGCGGTCGAACCATTTGCCTTCAAACCAACCGCCATTGCGGGCGTTGTTGAATTGCCAGATGCCGCGCAGCAAGCCGCCGAACTGTCCATCGCTGTTGATGTACTTGCCGTAGAACACTTGGTTGCCGTTGCGCCGCACGCCCCAAATACCCTTCAAGGCGCCGCTATTCGTGCCTGCGCTGTTGATCCAACGGCCGAAAAACTCGCCGCCTTGCTCATTCGTTCTCACCCAGCGACCCGCGAGAAAGCCGCCGGCAAATTCACGCACTTCTTTCGAGCGGCTCACGATTGAAACCGCGTGACCGTTTGCGCCGACCGATTCCACCGAGTCTAGCGAATCCAGTTCGCTGAAACGGAACGTGCGCGTATAGTTGGTTCCGAGCGTCAGCGTGAACTCGCCTTCCGTGTTGCTGGTGTCTTTGTCGATGATCATCAGCAATAAGCCATCAACGTATGGCCGCGTATGCGAAGTGAAGCTCAATTCTTTGCGGTTCTGACGCGGAAGCGTGAGGCGATCACCGTCGCGTGGTTCGAAGTTGATTGTGCGCAACACTGCCAATACGCCTCGGTTCACGGATGCATTCCCGCTCCAATCCACCACTTCCGTGGCCGAGGAGTCGCCCGGCAAAAGTCCCCAAGTAATGCGGAGGACGTAGCCTTTCATCCCGGCACTCGGATTGAACATGCGTAATTCGTCGGCGCTCATGGCATCATTCGCATCGACATCCTCCAACGATTCGCTTATCACATCTGCATCATTGAACATCGGCGCTTCGTCGCTCGTGGTATAGCCGCCGAAATCTTTCTCCAGGCTGAGTGCGGTTTGCTCATCGGGATTTACCTCAGAACCTGTGGGATTTTCTTTGTCGCAGGCGGTGAGCAACAAGCTCGACACCGCCATTCCGAGCACTGCAAACAATGCACGTTTCATAGTAGAGCATCTCCTGTTTAAGTTTTGAGTAGTGGCGAGAGTTGTTTCGTGATTTGCCTACAAGACTTACAACCTCTGTGCCGCCTCTTACTAGTTTTGCACACTACAGCAATAAGCTTTGATTTTGCAAAAGGATGCTTAAGAACCTTTTACGGATTGTCTGTCGCTATCTGTACGCCATTGTTCAACCATTACCTGAAAATGAAGCTGTTGGTACAGGTAAATATCTATATAATAAATTAGTAATTTTATTATGAAAAATAATTTTATATATACAAAGAATATTATTGACATTTTAAATTAAAAGTGTATCATTTGAACACCAAATATTATTCAACACAGTGATCCAAAAAAAAATCGCCGTGCTCATGCTAGTGAACACGGCGATCGCTTGGGCCGGCCAAAGCCAGCCACAAAAGGCAAAGCAATATAGCTGATTTTGCCGGCCCAATCAACTTTTAATTGTGGCAGTGCCACAGAAAGGCAGAATCATGCGCACAGAAGATTGGATTCAAGGGCAGGTACTAAAAGTTCTTGACGGCGCCACTTTCGACATGAGCATCGTGCTCGCGGGCCCAAACAACGACTTCCCTTATGATCCACAAGAGCGCGTCCGTATCGACCAAAGCTCGCCGCCGCTCGAAACTGAATCCGGCGAGGAAGCGCGGCTCAAGCTCGAAGCGTTGCTGTTGGGCAAAACCGTCCGCTGTTATATCAAATCGCGTGATGAAGAAAACGTGTTGCTCTGTGATATCGATCTCATCATGTAATGCGCCGGACGAGAGGCGGAGGCGGCTCCGCCTCGCTGCCATTTGAAAGGGAAGCTTATGTCCTCTACACCACTAACTGCTCTGCACGAAGTTGCAGAGATTTTCGTCGGGTTGGCGCGTCATGGGAAGGGACTATCGTTAAACGAAAGCAATCCGGCGGTGAAGCTTATCGGCATGAAAGCCTTGCAAGCGCATGGCTTGGATTGCGAAGCGATTGAAACCGTGCATCTCACGCCCGATTTTGATTTCAGCTATTATCAAATTGCGGAGCACGATATTCTCCTCACTTGCCGCGCAACCGAAATTCGCGTCGTGCTCGCGCCGGCAGAGGTGGCGGGCTTGATTATCGATGCCAACATTCTGGCAATCCGGTGCGGACCACGGCTCGCACCGCAGTTGCTCGCAGCATATTTGCAGCATCCTGCGGGCAAAGCGGTTTTAGCGCGCGCCTCGCAATCGACCACTTCACAAAAAAATCTCACAGTGAAAGCCGTCAAACAAATCATGCTGCCGCTTCCGCCGGCGGACGTGCAAACGCAGCTCGTTCAGCTTTTGGATATCGCGGAAATGCAGCACCGTTTGGCCCGGCAAGCCGCGGAAAAGCGTTTACAAGTGGCGCAACAAATCGCGGTCAACACACTTTTTCGAGGAAGCGGCAATGGCGCAAACGCTGCAACGCTTGCTGGCGCTTGAAGCTCTCAATACTCATTTGCGCGAAGCCGTCGAGTTGGTCGCATTGAGCATGGCGCCTTCGCGCTTTCGCAATCAGCTTTTCGCAATTCTTCTGCTCAAACGATTGAACGATCTTTGGGAAGAGCGCAGCAAAGCGCTGGAGCGCGAGGCGCTCGAGGCCGGCCGCTCGCAACAGGAAGCGCGTGCCATTGCGGATGATCCCGACGAGCATCGCTTCTTCGTGCCCGTGGCTGCACGCTGGCCCACCTTGCTCAACACCGCCGAAAATCTCGGTGCGCAACTCGAACGCGCGTGTAGTGAGCTCGAACGGCACAATCCGAATCTTTTGGGCGGGGTATCGGCGACGCTTCGTTTTACAGCCTCCAGCGCACGCGCGGAGCAAGAACCGCAAGAAGCCATGCTGCGCAAACTGCTGCTGCACTTCGACAAGTTTGCGCTTGGCGATTCCGCGTTGCGCGCACGCGCGGTCGTGAGCCGTGCGGGTGCGTGCTTGATCGAATACTTCGAGACGTGGGGCGCGAAGAAAGGCGCCGCGTCCACCAGCCCGGCCGCACTGATGCAACTGTTGGCGGAATTGCTGCAGCCCGAGGCCGGCATGCGTGTGTGCGATCCCGCTTGCGGCGCGGGCGGCGCACTGGTTGCATGTGCGGAATACTTGCACCAGCGTGGCGGCAATCCCCAAACCCTTTCGTTCTTTGGGCAAGAATACGAGGCGAGTACGTGGGCCCTGTGCAAAATGAATTTTTTGTTGCACGACCTCATGGATGCGCGCCTCGTATTGGGCAGCACGATCAGCCATCCCTTGTTGGACGAAGAAGGCCGGTTGTTGACTTTCGACCTCGTGATTTCCGAGCCGCCGTTTTCATTGCTCGCATGGGAACGCGAAGCCGCAGCGCGCACCTCCTTCGGCCGTTTTGAGGCGGGCATACCGCCGGCGCGTCACGGCGAATTGGCGTTCGTGCAACATATCGCCGCAACACTCAATGCACGAGGCCGCGCGGCGATCATTGTGCCCCACGGGGTTTTGTTTCGCGGGGGAAGTGAAAAACAAATTCGTGCAGCGTTGTTGCAGCCGGAGACGGATTTGGTGGAAGCCGTGATCGCGCTGCCGGAGGGCGTGCTGCGCGGCCTCAAAGCGCCCGCCGCGATCTTGCTTTTGAATCGCAACAAATGCGCTGCGCGACAGCGGCGCGTGCTTTTTGTTGACGCCAGTTTTGTGGCGGCACCAAGCGCGTTTGTTTTGGACGATGCAACTCGCCTCAAACTCGTCACACTCTATTCAGCTTTCGGCGAACGCGAAAAACTGTCAGCGGCTGTCGAACGCAAATTGCAGGAATTGCGACTCGCCGGCGCAAATGGCGCATCGGCACACGCGCCGGCGCAAACACCTCAAACGCAGAACGATTTGGAGCACCTCACAGCAAGCGAGAGTTTCGCTGAGTGGTCGCGCGTTTTGCAAGAATGGGCGAGGCACGATGACACAATTCGCGCTGTGGCGGTGGCAAGCCTTGACGAGATCGCGAATGTGCATGGCTACAATCTCAGTGTCTCACGCTATGTGGCGGGACCGAGCGCGCCGCAAGTATCGGATATCACGCAAGCACTCACAGCCGTGCAGGAATTGGATCGCCAAAGAACAAGCGCCGAGCGGGAAATGCAACGCCTTCTACGGCAACTCGGTTATGCCGCGTAGAAAGCTGCAAAGCGCTTGCATTTCTGCGGTGTAATTCTATTTTGATGAAAAGAAAATTCAACCAGTGAAAATTTCATATGCCTCATCGCGAAGGCTTTGTGTGCGCCGGCCCATGGCTGATGGAGCAACTAAAAGTCGTGGCGCATTATCCGAATGAAGGCGGGCACGCCATTATCAGGCACGAGCAGCAGCGCCCGGGTGGCCACGCGTTTGAAATGATTTCTGAACTGCGTCGTCTCGACGCCGGCCTTTCGCTCTACGCGCTCGGCTTGCTCGGCGAAGATGAGGACGGCCACGCTATCCTATCAGCCTGCCATAAACAAGAAGTTGATACCTTCCAATTGCAAGTTACCGACACAGCGCCAACCGCGCATGCGATTGTCATTCGTGCGGAGGCCAGCCACACCACAACCTGCTTGTATTCTCCCGGCGCGAACAACTGTTTGAGCGAGGAGCATTTCGACTTTCGTCGTTGCCTCGCGAGCTGGTTTCATCAAAGTGACCATCATTTGCTCGAACGGTTAGCACGTCGCGGCGAAGAAGCCGGCGCAACTGGCAAAAAAATTCTGCTCACGGCGCGCAATGCGGGACTTCATACTTCTCTTTCCGCGACGACGTGCCACAACGCCGAGAACTTGATAGCGCTTTTGCCTGCGCTCGATTATCTCATAATCAACGATCGCGTTGCGGAAGCTCTTGCCAATCGTTCGCTGCGTGCGGAGCAAACGTTTTGGGAAAACACTCAAACTTTAGCCACGGGTCTGTTGAAAAGCGGCATTCAGAACGGCCTGGCCATCCTATTTCCCACAGGCGCATTCGCCATGCTCGCTTCGGGAGAAAGTGCGTGGCAACCGATGTTGCAAGAGCGGCGCACGCAGCCATTAACCGACGCGGCATTCAGCGCAGGATTTTTGTACGGAAGATACTCGAGCTGGACTTTGGAGCGCTGCCTGGCAAAGGCGCTTGCTATTCAATAGACTGTGTGAAGGGAGAAGAGGGACGTACTTTTTTTATGCATTCGAAATGAATGAACGATAGGATTAGCGTGAAGATGCAGTTTTAAATTTGGGCGCCGCCTCCAACGGATAAAGACCAATCTTCCTCTCATGGAGTTTTTAGACCTTCCAAGTCTCCAGGACTGGAAAAATTCATATTTCACTCCCACTCAATCGTGCTTGGCGGCTTGTTGCTAATGTCGTACACCACGCGATTGATGCCGCGCACTTCATTGGTGATGCGCGAGGAGACCTTCGCGAGCAATTCGTGCGGCAAGTGTACCCACTCCGCAGTCATGCCATCCACCGAAGTCACGGCGCGGAGCGCGATGGTTAATTCATACGTGCGATAATCGCCCATCACACCGACGGATTGAATCGGCAACAACACTGCGAACGCCTGCCAGGTTTTATCATACCAACCCGAAGCGCGCAACTCTGAAATAAAAATATCATCCGCCTCACGCAGCAAGGCCAAGCGCTGCGGCGTCACTTCGCCGAGGATGCGCACCGCCAAGCCCGGTCCGGGAAAGGGATGGCGTCCGATAATTTTTTGATCGAGTCCCAATGCGGTGCCGAGTCGCCGCACTTCATCTTTGAACAGCTCGCGTAGCGGCTCAATGATTTTCAAATTCAAATCTTTGGGCAAGCCGCCGACGTTGTGATGGGTTTTGATCGTCACCGAAGGTCCGCCGCGCGGCGAGTAGCTCTCGATCACGTCGGGATAGAGCGTGCCCTGCACAAGATAGCGGATGCCGGCGAGCCGCCGGGCCTCAGCTTCGAACACGCGAATGAACTGCTCCCCGATGATTTTGCGCTTGTGTTCGGGATCGACCACGCCCTGTAAACGCTGCGAAAAAGTTTGCGCAGCGTCGACATAGTGAAAACTCGCGCCAAACAGCTTTGCAAACGTTGCACGCACCTCTTCGCCTTCGTTCTTCCGCAGCAAACCGTGATCAACAAACACGCAGTGCAACTGCGTTCCAATCGCGCGATACACGAGCGCCGCGGCCACCGCGGAATCCACGCCGCCGGAGAGCGCGCAGAGCGCTTGCTCCTTCCCGATCTTTTCACGCAGTTCGGCTACCGTGGTTTCAATCAAATTCTGCGGCGACCAACTTGCCTCGCATTTGCAAACATTGAACAAAAAATTTTGCAAAATTTGACGGCCTGCAACCGTATGCGTGACTTCGGGATGAAATTGCAAACCATAAAGCTTGCGTCTGTGATCAACAAAAGCCGCATGCGGCGCATTGTTCGTTGCGCCAATAGTGACAAAGCCATGAGGTGGATTGATAACGGCGTCGCCGTGGCTCATCCACACGCGCGTGTGTTTGTCTACAGTTTCGAAGAGGGGATCATCTTGCAGCACAGTGAACTCGGCGAGGCCATATTCGCGATGCGGCGAGGGCTGCACTTTGCCGCCGAGCAGGTGCGCGAACAATTGCTGGCCATAGCACAAACCCAGAATTGGAATGCCGAGATTGAAAAAATTCAGATCAACCGAAGGCGCGTCTTGATCATAAACCGAGTTCGGCCCGCCGGAAAATATGAGGCCGCTTGGCCGTAATGCGCGTATTTCTGCAAGCGGCGTGAAAGCAGATTTGATTTCCGAATAAACGCCCAGCTCACGCACACGCCGCGCGATGAGCTGCGTGTATTGTGAGCCGAAGTCGAGGATTAAAATGAAGTCGTGAGGGCGCATGAGGCAAAACGATTTCTGGCAAAACTATTTTTGAGAGCGATTGTTTTCTTATTAAAAATCATTTTCATCTGCTGGTTCGATCTCCTGCGCAACGAGTTCCTTCCAAACCGTCAGAATCTTTTCATCAGCGCCCAATGCTTTCAAGCGCTCCGCAACTGCACCGGACTCCTGTTTCAGTTTCGGAAATGCCAACAAAAGCATGGCTAAATCGCGCCAATCGGTTCCGGACTTGGGCTTGCCACGCCGTTGATGGTAAGCGATTACTTTGTGCGCGAGCAATTCCACCGGAGCTACGATCAAAACGCGTGCAATGCGTTTCGTTTCGGGTAAAGCCTCGACCGGCCGCACATCAACCAAATGACGATTCTTAGGCTTTTGCACTTGATACAGACGAAAGCCCTTTCCTTCCTCAAGCTCACGCACACGAAGTGCGATGTGAAAACGCTCGCGTAAATGGTCGCGCAACTCTTTTATCATTTCCGACGCACGTGTGGAAAGTAGATCGACGTCTTGCGTCATGCGCGGTTCATCGACATAGGCGTTGACGGCTTGCGCGCCAAACACGGCCACGTCATCTCGGCCGCGCAGAAATTCGAGCACGGCTTCTTGTAGCGTGGCAAGCGGCAAACGTTCACGCGACATAAATTCTTGAAAGGTTAAAACTCCGGCAGTGATCATTTATTTGTTATGAGGATTGTCTCAAATTCTGAAAAAGATTTTTGAGAATGGCAACAGTGGGTTTTACTTCGCTAACTGCCACTGCTCAAGCTCTTTCATAAAATCGTGCCGCGTCAGATCGTAATGAATGGGCGTGACGCTCACGTAGTTGTGGCGGATTGCGCCGTCGTCGGTTGCAATGCCTTCGTCGATTTCGACCTTCGTGCCCGTGAGCCAGTAATAAACGTGATTGCGCGGATCAATGCGCTTGTCGTAACGGTCGTTGTACATCTCCGCGCTCATGCGCGTGATGGCTACGCCTTTGATTTCTGCTTCCGGCACGTTCGGCACGTTGATGTTCAGAAAAACGCCTTTGGGCAAACCGTGCTCGAAAATTTTGCCGACCATTTCGGCGGCGAACTTCGCGGCGTAATCGAACACCGCGTCTTTGAAAGTGGTGAGCGACATCGCAAACGAAGGAATGCCGAGGATGGCGCCCTCGGTCGCGGCGGAAACGGTGCCGGAATAGATGACGTTGATGCCGGTGTTCGAGCCGTAATTGATGCCGGAGATGACGAGATCGGGCTTGCGTTCGAGCAACGCGAAGTACGCGATCTTCACGCAATCCGCGGGCGTGCCGTTCACGGCATGTCCGAAAAATTGGCCGTTCTTTTCAAACTCGAATACGCGTAGCGGGTCGGAAATGGTGATGGCGTGGCCGACCGCACTTTTTTCGCTGACCGGCGCCACCACGCAGACCTCGGCAATTTCGCGGATGGCCAAATAGAGCGCGTACAAACCCGGCGCGAAAATGCCGTCGTCATTGGTCAAAAGAATATAAGGTCGTTTCATGACAATTCACTTCCCACTACCGGCGCAGCAGACATTTTGTTTTTCAGCTCAACTTGTTCTTCGCGAATGGCGCCGTTGAACGCGTCCGGATTGCGCTCGGATTTTGCGAAGATGAAAACGTCAAGGAGTTTGACAATGGTCGCGCGCATTTCTCCGCGCGGACTGACGAGATCGATGAAACCGTGTTTGAGCAAAAACTCCGTGGTTTGAAAGCCTTCGGGCAAATCTTGCCCGATGGTTTGTTTGATGACGCGCGGCCCGGCAAAGCCGATGAGCGCGCCCGGCTCGGCGATGTTGACGTCGCCCAGCATCGCGTAGCTCGCGGTGACGCCGCCGGTGGTCGGGTGCGTGAGAATCGAGAGAAAGGGCAAGCCGGCATCAGCCAGGCGGGTGAGACGGGCTGAAGTCTTTGCCATTTGCATAAGCGAGAGCGCGCCTTCCATCATGCGTGCGCCGCCGGAAGCGCTGACAATTAGAAGCGCCGTGCGGTTGCGTAGCGCTTCATCACAAGCGAGCGCGATTTTTTCGCCCACCACCGAGCCCATGCTGCCGCCGATGAAACTGAAGTCCATCACCGCGAGCACGACCGGGTGATGCGCGATTTTGCCGCTGCCGGTAATGATGGCATCGAATACGCCGGTTTTGCGCGCGGCCTCTTTGAGCTGGTCGGCATAGCGCTTCGCACCTTTGAATTTCAAGATATCGACCGGTGCGAGGTTCGCGTTGCTCTCTATGAAGCTGCCCTCATTTAAAAGAAGGTCAATGTACCCGCGTGCCGGCAGGCGAAAATGATAGCCGCATTTGCTGCACACGGAATAATTCTTTTCGAGATCGGGCTTATACAAAATCTCCTGGCAAGCTTGACACTTGACCCAGAGATCGGGCATGTCTTTTTTCTTTTGTGAGGTCAAACCCTGGGTAGCACGTTTGAACCAAGCCATGATACGCCTCGCTCAGTTTTTGAAAGCAGTGATCAGTTTTCAGTGGCCAGTAACCAGTTGCAAGCAACCTGCGTCAAGCCTCCAACAAATCTTTCTTCATTAAGATTGCATCTTCCTGCGCGCGGCCGTAATACTTGGGGCGCACGCCTTCCACCACGAACCCCATGCTTTCGTATAACGCGCGCGCGGCCGCGTTCGAGTCACGCACTTCGAGGTAAGCCACGCGACAATGGCGCTGTTGGGCCAGTTCCAGCGCATGCGCCAACAACAAGCGCCCAACGCCTAATTGGCGAAAGCTCTCTTTGACCGTGATATTCGCGATTTGCAATTCGTCCGCGACAAACCACGGCACAATGTAACCGACGATCTCGTCTTTGCGCAAGGCGACAAACGGCTGCGCCACGAGAGAAGTTTCCAGCTCGGCGCGAAAGGCTTGCTGCGTCCATGGCTCGAGATGGCTTTGCGCCTCGATGGCAACGACTTGCGGAAGATCCTCGTGCGACATCGCGCGCACCGTGATCATTAAGCCTGCGGCGACTTCGAGTGAGAAAAGATCGGTCGTCATTGCATGCGCGGCGCCACTGGTCCGGTCTCAAAATCTTGCACGTAAAGCGGCTCGAGAGTTTCTGCGTGCGTCACTTCACCGCGCGCAAATTTAATTTGGCCGAGACGCGCGGTCAGGCCGCCGCTCAAGCGCGCGCTTTCCATTGGAACGAGAAAATGCTCGCGCAATTGTTCAAGCAATCCGGCTTCTCGCAATGCGGTTAGTCCATGGCCGCAAAGCACCGCGCGCGCCGGAAGAACGGCGGGAAAATCTGCAACCTTGATTACGCTTTCGACGGTCGCAAGCTCCGGCAGCGGCGATGCGAGCCGGAAGCTTGCGGTGTAAATTTCATGGCGGCGCGATGGTATGACCGGCACGATCGTGCAGGCTTCGGACGAGTTGCCGCGCGTGCAAGCTTCGGCATACGAAACCGCGGCCGCGGCTTGCAACAATAATGTGCTCACCGCAATCGTCGGTTTGTTGTGGGTAAAGGCCAGGCCTTTGGCGACGCTCATGCCGATACGCAATCCCGTAAACGAACCCGGCCCTGCGGAAACCGCAATGGCCTGGAGGTCTTGCGCGCGAAGTTTTGCAAGACGCAACAGTTGTGCAATCGACTCCGTCAATGCGTGATCATGAATGTTCTTGATGTCGAAACTGATTTCCGCGAGGACGCGCTCGGAGGTGGCGAGTCCCACGCTACAAATCGTGGTGGCGGTTTCAATGCCCAGGATCACCCCTAAAGATTCCCCCCTTGAGGGGGGCCAGGGGGGTGTTAGAGGGCGTTTGAAAAGTCCCCCCTTGAGGGGGGCAGGGGGGTGTTGCTCGCTAACGTGACAATATCGCATGCCGTTTTCTTAATAAAATCGAGGTTGTTTGAAGAGTTAATGCTTGATTTGCGACCTGAACAACACCCCCCTAACCCCCCTCAAGGGGGGAATAGTTCAGTGCGCGAACTTTTCAAACGCCCTCTTAGTGATTTATGGCTCATGCTCGCATGCTAAGAATCAAGAAAGACCTTCGGCGCTTTACCTCCCCCCTCAATCTCCTTTCGAAAGAGGACGTGCGCGCGAGAGCTTTACTAAACTTGAAAAGTTTAGTAAAGCTTTTGTCGGCAGCTTTTAGGAAGCATCAACCCGTGCAAGCTCGATCACTCGCGCTTCGGGTTGATTCACAAAATCCACCATGCTGAATTTGAGGCGCAAGGCGCGCGGCGGCAACAGCGGCAGTGCAAGTTCGGGCCACTCTATCAACGAGATGCCGTCGCCTTCAAAATATTCCTCGCAGCCGAGGCCTGCGACCGCCTGACTCGAAGTCAAACGATAAAAATCGAAATGATAAATTTCGAGTGCCGCGCCGTGATAAACGTGCATGAGCGTGAAGGTCGGGCTGGTGATTTTTTCCTTCACGCCGGCCGCTTCGCAAAAGCCCTGCACGAAAGTCGTTTTGCCGCTGCCCAAGTCGCCAAATAAGAGAATCACTTCGCCTTTGGCATTTGCACTGCTCATGAGCTGCGCGAGGCGTGCGGCCAGTGCGCGCGTTTCAGCGGGCGAGGCGGAGAGCAGTTGCAATGACGATTTGCCTTCGAGCACGGCTTGGAGATCGGCGTCGAGGAGATCGGGGCAGGGCATCATTTTATGACACCGATTTGATCACGGCGATGTTGCTGCGCAGCCAACCGTTGACCAGCGTCTCAACGGCGATCTTTTTTTTGCGCGCATATTTGTGAATAAACGCCTCAACGTCCGGCTCCAAATAGACGGGCAAATTCATTTTTGCGTCGGGACGATAAAACTTGCCGCGTTCGCCCTTGGAAAAATCATACTCCTTTTTCATCGATGACCACCTTTATATTGTTGCAGTTCTTTCTTGGTTGCCTTCCTTGCAGATATTATTCGAATGTTGCATTCATCTTCTGTTTCTTCACGAAACGTATGCACGACCAGCAGCAGGACATGATTGCCATCTTTGCCAATCGTTACCCAACGATCTTCGACCTCACTATGAGCATCGTCAAAAACAGAATTGGCAAATGGATCCCAAAAAATTTGCGCGGCACGACCAAAACTCACTTTGTGTTTCCGCAAATTCTCTCTGGCCTTAACGGGATCCCATTCGAAATTATATCGCAATCACACCTCCGGTTCAAGCAATCTATTTCCTCCCGCGCAGCGGCTCCAGTCTTACCACCGGCAAAATCATTTCTTCCATTGAAACCCCGCCGTGCTGCAAGCTGTCGCGATAATAGTTGAGATAGTAGTGGTAGTTCGTCGGATACACGAAATAGTAATCTTCTTTCGCGAAGAGATAATTGGTATTGAGGCCGAACGTGGGCAACTGGTAGACTTTGGGATCGGGCACAATGATCGCTTGCTTGGCGTCGGCCTTGAGGCTGCGTCCGAATTTATAGCGCAAGTTTGTGGAAGTCTCGCGGTCGCCGATCACCTTTGCGCCGCGCATGCCGCGTATGCTGCCGTGGTCCGAAGTCACGATGACCACATTGTCGCGTGCGGCCAATTGCTGCAAAGTGCGGAAGAGCCACGAATGCTCAAACCACGATTTGGTGAGCGAGCGATACGCGGCCTCGTCGGGCGTGATTTCGCGCAGCACTTCGGAATCGCTGCGGCTGTGCGCGAGAATGTCGACGAAGTTCACGACCAGCGCGAGCAGCGGCAAGTTCGCATACGAGCCGATTTGCTTTTCCACCTCGCGCGCTTCGTTTTGGTCGATGATCTTGACATACTTCAAATCCGGTTTGAGCTGTACCCGCATACGCTTGAGCTGCGCTTCGAGTAACTCGCGCTCGAAGCGGTTCAAACTGGTGTCGTCGTCTTTTTCCATCTTCCAATATTGCGGCAACTCCTGCTCGATGGCGCGCGGAAACATGCCCGCGAAGATGGCGTTGCGGGCATATGGCGTCGCGGTCGGAAGGATGGAGCAATAGTATTCGCGCTGCACGGAAAAATATTCCCGCACGAGCGGCTCGATGGTGAGCCATTGATCGAGGCGAAGATTGTCGATCACCAAAAACACGACGCGCCGGTTTTCGTGCAGAGGCGGCAACACGAACTTGGCGACGATATCCGGGGAGAGCGCCGGACGGTGTTCTTGTTCCAGCCACGCAACGTAGTTTTGCTCGATGAACTTTGCGAAGGCGGCATTGCACTCGCGTTTTTGCTCGGCCAGCGTTTGGCGCAAGCCGAGATTGGGATGGCGATCCAATTCCACTTCCCATTCGGAAAGCGGAACATAAATCTCCAGCCAGTCTTCCCAACGCAGCGGCTCATACAGCTTGCGGGAGATCTTATTGAATTCGGCAATATAATCGCGCGACACGCGCGCGCCCGTAATCTTGCGGGCATCGAGGATTTTTTTGCAGGTGGAAAGAATTTGGCTGGGATTGACGGGCTTGGTAAGATAGTCCGCGATGCGGCTGCCGATCGCCTCTTCCATGAGCCGCTCCTCTTCATTCTTCGTCACCATCACCACCGGCAATGCCGGGTTGAGTTCTTTAATCTCCGCGAGCGCGGTTAAGCCGTCTTTGCCGGGCATGCTTTCATCGAGCAAAACAAGGTCGAAGCTTTCCTCGCGAATGAGCGAGACCGCGTCATCGGCATTGGTGATGGGGCGGACGGAATAACCTTTTTCTTCTAAAAAAAGAATGTGCGGGCGGAGCAATTCAATTTCGTCATCGACCCAGAGTATTCTGCTGCGCGTATCTGACATGTTCAAGTCTTATGAAAATGAAGTACCCCATCGCATGTACAATGGGGTAACGTGGCAGTGGCGTGAATTTTCGCCGAGGATAATAGGCAAGTTTGCAGAGATTGTCAATTGCAGATTTCGGCAAACTTTGAAACCAGCCATACCGGAAGAAACAGGAGTGGCGTTTCTCCCGGACGTTCCTGCCACAACCGCTTGGTGAGCACGACGGCTCTATTCATCTTCAGTTCCGATTGCACCGAGCCAAAGGCTTTGAGCCAAACCGGCCCGGAAAAATCCTGAAACTTGACCTCGATGGGGAGCACGTGATCTTGTTCTTGATAAAGAAAGTCGACCTCCGCCTGGTTTTTCGTTCGCCAAAACCAGAGGCGTTGCCGGTCGAGTTGTTGCGCCAATTGCGCGAAGGCATAAGTTTCCACCAACGCGCCGGTGTCGGTGCGCAAGTGCAAGGGTTGAAATTGCCCGAACACGGCGTTGCGCAGGCCCGTGTCCGCGAAATAGAGCTTGGGAGTTTTGATCAACGCTTTGCCGACGTTGGCGCTGTAAGGATGGAGCAAATCCACGAGATAGGTATCGCGCAACATTTGCAGATAGGTTTCAGCGTAATGCCGGCTCACGCGCGCGATTTTGCAAACTTCGCTGAGATTAAGAAGATTGCCGTTGGTGACTGCCAGGCGTTGCACGACGCGGTTGAAACCGGGCACGTCCACCACTTTCAAAAAATCGCTAACGTCTTTTTGCACGTAACTGGTGTAGATTTCTTGCAGCTCCGCGCGCTTGGCGGCAGCGTTGTTGAGAGTCACAACTTTGGGATAGCCGCCGTGCAACAAATAATCCTCAAAGAGCGCGAGAAAGCGCTCGGCTTCAAATTCCAAACGCCCCGGCGTCAGCTCGTGCAGCGGATAGCCGTGAAAAGCGCAATACTCGTCAAAGCTCACCGGAAAGATTTGCAGCAAACGCTTGCGGCCGACCAGTGATTCCTTCACCTGGCTTTTGATTTCCAACGCCGAGGATCCCGACACAATGAATTTGATCGGCCGCTTTAAATCGTAATACTGTTTGAGCAGCAAGCCGGAGTTTTGCACGCGCTGCATTTCATCGAGAAAAACATATACAGGGCTTTGGCCCGCGGCCATGTTTTCCACGAAGCGCAAAAATTTGGGGATGTCCGTGACCAAATCCTGAAATTCCACGGCGTCAAGATTGAAGTAAAAAACCCGGTGCGCCTCGATCTTGCGATGCTCCACGAGCTCGCGAACAAGGCGCTGCATGAGGAAGGTTTTGCCCACCTGTCGCGCGCCTAAAAGAATGACGATCTCCGGAATTTCCAGCAGCCCCAAAAGCTCTGGAATGATCTTACGAGGAATTTCCTGCTCTTGCGTGAAGCGGTAGTGAGCTTTTCGCCAAGGATTCTGTGCTTCGAAAAGGGTTTCCATTTGAAAATTTCCCATTCAATTTTTGAGAGTTGTCTAAAATTTCCTGGTAAATTTTAGACGAGCGGCTCTCAAAAGGCAAGAGAAATTTCTTGCCGAACTAATTTCCTTCCGTCAGTTTCAATAACGCTCCTTCCCCAGGTCCCAAAATCTGCTTGAAAGAAAACGTCTGCGCGTCAGAACGTGTTTGCGTGCCGTTCCAAAGATTCGTGATGACGCGAGCTTTGGAGGTTGTGGCTTGAAAAGTGACCGTCACTTCTCTGCTTCCGTGCGTGTCGCCGCGGCGATTCACAATCAAATAATAAAACGCTTTCGCTTTTTTGAAAACGCCGACCTCAACATACGTTTCGTGCTCGGCGTCGCGTTTGCCCGATAAGGAGGCCGTGGTGACATCATACAAAGCGTGTGCGCGACTCAAGGGTTCATCGAGCTCGCGATGCACAGAAATGCCGGCTTGCCATTCCAACGGGAGCAGGAGCGGGCCAAGTCGATTCAACTGGGCATTGAGGGTGCGCACACCTTCATATTTTTTTTGATAGCCGGTGAAAATTTTTCTGCCGGCAAAGAGGTCATAGTTCGAGGAATGATTGGGGCGCGCAAAGGGATCTGGAGGCAGTTTGGTGCTGCCGTCTTGCGCGATGAGGCCTGGAAAGAACGCGGGTTTGCAACCGCCAAAATTGCGGTCGCTCATCGTGGAATAGGCGAAATAGAAAATGCCCTTGGCGCCGTAGGCGAGCGCCAAATAAACCATGGCGTGGATTTCTTCCGGCGAAGGCGTGCGCAACATGGGACCATTATTATCTCCGCGGCGATATTGCCCGGTGGCCTCGCACAACTCGCCGTGTGCTTGCGCAATGAACCACCACGGCACCTCATGCCGCTGCGCCACGCGCACCGCGGGCAAGAGGGAATTTGCGATCATGTAATCGAAAGTCCCTTGCAGTTTGGTATTATAATCGGAGGAGGAAACGAAGGGTGCGATGCCGGCGCGCGCTGCATCGACACGGGGCACATACGCGGTGTCCGCCGGAATATCCGCGTGCACGGGATAGGCGTCGACAAAAAGCTCGTGCGGCTGCGCCTCGCGCAGAAAGCGTTCAAATGAAGCCTCACGCTGCGGTGTGCCCTGCGTGTAATTGGGTGTGGCGGTAATCGCCCGCCCGCGACCGTCGGCTGCGCCGTCCAGCTTGGCGCGCTCGCGAATGAGTTGATCCACATAACGAAAGGTTTGGTAGCCGCCGTGATGGGGCTCGTCTTTGAGGTAAAACCGCTGCACTAAAGGATACTTTGTGCGCGAGGCAAAGCGCTTCGCCATGGCCACGACTTCGGCATCGCGGTCGCCGCGAAAGAGTTGATAGGCGCCGCTCAGTTGCGGATGCTTGGGGTCTTTCACAAAATCTTCGCAAATCACATAATCAAGATAAGTGTTGACGCGCGCATGCCACCACACGCGCAGATCGAGGGCGGAAGGCTTGTCGATGGGAGGCAGGGTAAAGCGCACTTCGAACGTGCGCGGCGTTCTGCCATTGAAATCTTTTTCCCGCACTTCTTTTTGCGCAAGAATGGCTGCGCCGCGCGCAATTTCGCAGCGCACGACCGGCGCGTCGCCGCGGCCGCTGGGATCGATTTTCATGTGAAAGCTCGCCACCCATTCGCGGCGCCCGTAAAGCAACAGATCGCTCGGGTGAGGATCTTTGGCGAGATAGCCGGGCGCGTGCTCACCCGCGAGCGCTTGCCAATATTTGCCGCTCGACGCGCCTGTGGTTTCGGACAGTCGCGCGAAATAATTCTGCACGCCGCTGCTATCGACCGGCTGTTCGGCTTCATACACCAAACGCTGCGCAAAAGAGGGATTGTGCAAATGCTTCTCAATGAACGCGATGACTTTCAGGCCGTGTGGGTTTCGAAGAATATACTCGTAATTCTTTCTGCTATCACTGCTATCCCAGCCGCAATAGGCTTGTATCCAGTTAAAGCCCATGGCTTTGACGGAATCAAGCGCGCTGCGATTGCCGGAGAACCAAATGCCGAGGGGAAATTCCTGCGCGCGCAGAATGGCGGAAAGAAAAAGCAGGAGGAGAAAAGAGGTGTTGCGCTTCATGTTGCTCTCAAAGGTTCACAACCTTGCGGGTTGAGAATTATCTGATCAACAGGAGCCGCTTGGTTATGATTTGCTCCCCGGTTTTGAGACGATAGAAATAGAGACCGGATGGTAACACTTCTCCTTGCGCCCCAACGCCATTCCACGCAATCGCGTAACGTCCCGGTGCTTGCGCTTCATCAACCAGCGTTCTTACGAGTTGGCCTTGCAAGTTGTAAATGGCCAATTCGACTGGCTCCGTGCTTTTGTTCGTTGGCGGAATTTCATAACGAATCGTGGTGGAAGTCAAGCCGGAAGTTGCGGAGGTCGTGAAGGGATTGGGATAGTTTTGCTCCAAGCTCAAAGCGCGCGGAATGAAGCTCGGGGTGGCAAACACGCTCGTGGTGGTTCTTCCGGTTGCGAAAGTCGCGAAGCCGTCAACATCCGCGACGTAAAAGAATTTTTCATCGGGAGAAAGCGTCAAATCACGCGGCGATCTGATGCCGTACGCGCCGTTTTCCCAGGCTTCAAGGCTTGCGCGCGGTGTGAGCTTGCCGGTTTCGGCGTTGCGACTGAAAATTGCAATCTCGCCGGAACTGCACTCGTCGTTGCAACCAAAGAGAACATAAACTTCGTCACCCTCCTTTGTGAGTTCGAGATCGCGTATTCCACTCCAATCCCGGAAAGCGATTTTTTCAACGAACGTCAAAGCTCCAGTGCTGGCATTGCGCGTGAAAATACGAAGCTCGGCTTGTTCGATGCAGTCTTCGCAGTCGCCAGGCTTAAATGCGGTGGTATAGGCATGCCGTCCGTCCGGCGAAATGCGAATGGTGGCCGCAGCATAGTTTCCGCCGTATTCTGCGGGAAACAGATAGCCGAAATCGCTGCGGCTGAGAAAGTTCAATTGCCCGGAGAGCGAGTCGCGCGCGAAGATACCCAAACGGAGACGCTGACTGTAATCTTGTTCGCCCAGCCAATAGAAATGTTTGCCCTCCGGCGAAATCGCGCTGCCATAGATGACGCCGAGCTGATGTGCGCGGCCGTCAACTGTTTGCACTTCGGTGAGCAGTCCGGAGCTTGGGTTGCGAGCAAAGACTTTGTTGCCGATGTACAGATGCTCTGCTTGCGGGGAAAACGTGAGCGGCCAGTAAGGGGACG
Source organism: bacterium (assembly GCA_037444905.1). Lineage (GTDB taxonomy): Bacteria > Zhuqueibacterota > Zhuqueibacteria > Zhuqueibacterales > Zhuqueibacteraceae > JABWAN01. Next base: position 40,396 of record JBBILN010000005.1, read on the forward strand.
ACCTGAACGGCCAGTCAGAAGTAGCAGGCTGGCTGTCAAGCCATTGCAAGCTGCCATTACCCGGGGCGATGGCAAAAGTTTCAAGCGTCACTCTCTCGGGAGAAGAAGCGTGCGTGGAGGCATAGAGAAAGCGGCCATCGGGCGAAAGCGTGAGCGCGCCGGCATTGGGCAAGGAATCAAAATGTGCAAGCTGCACCGCGCCGGTTTGTCCCGCCGTTGCGGGACGGTGAAACGTGTTGATGCCCGCGTCGTTGTAACGCGCGCTGAGGTAAAGGCGTTCGCCGTTAGGCGAGATTGCAACCGAACGAGCACTTGATAAGCGATCGGTACCACCAATGTTGTTCTGAAAATGCTGAATGTTTTTCAGCTCCCCGCTGGTGGTGTCGCGCTGAATCACCGTGCGGCCAGCAAAACTGTTCATGTAAATAGCCTCGCCTCGAAGAGACATGCAGAGGCCGGAAGGAGGTAGAGGAGGATCGTAGTTAACTTTAAATGACGTTACAAACACAAGTTGATTCGCGCTAGAATCCATTCTAAAAAAGGCCAGATAGCTGTACAGCAAAATATAAACATGATTCCCATTCGGAGAAAAGATCAAGGTTTGCGAGTTATTTACGTTCAAAGTTTGGGAAAAGGCGAGTTCGCCGGTCATTGCGTTTCGTTGGAATAGGTGCAATTTATCTTCGGTATAATTTGGAAGGTAGACCGTTTCACCTTTTGGCGAAATTGCTATTCGGCCTCCTACGTTAACCAAACCTATGTCTTCTTTAATAAACTCTGCAAGATTGTAATGATTTTTATAAGTGAGCAAGCCGGTGTCCGAGTTCCGAGCCAATAATAAGAGATTGGTTTCATTTCCTCCCCGGCCATAGAAATCTTTTCCATCCGGCGAGATTACCACCCACAACGGCACGTTGAAACCTCCCAATTCCGGCGCGTCGCTCCGCAAAACTTGAATCTTTTTTATTCGTCCGGTAACCAAGTTGCGCTCAAAAACGGCGATCAAGTCGAGCTCGCTAAAGAAGCAATAAAGATAACGGCCATCAGGTGAAAACAAAAGCTTACAATTTCCCGGATAATGGTTTCGCGTTTTGCTAAACACGTTATCGTAAACAGCTTCGCCGAAAGTGAGCAGGCCGGTGGCTGGATCGCGCTCGAAGAGCACGAGCGAGTGATTGTAGTAATTGTTGAACGCATATACGTGCCGACCTTCGGGCGAAACGGCCAAATCGACCACACGAAAAATGCCTTGTGCGCCATTATGATCATTGTTGAGCACTTGAATGGTTTTGAGCGAGGCATCGGCTTGCGGCGCGAAGACCGCGATGGTATTGCTGCCACTCGCATAAACGTTTTTGCCGTCGGGAGAGCTAATAATGGCGGAGGAGATTTCGGTGTCATGAATGAAAGAGAGAAACTTGGCTTCCTGGCTCTGAGAAAGAGAAGGCAAAGCCAAGTTCAACGCCGTAAGCAGAGCGGCTGCGCTGCTTCGGGGAGAAAGGTAGAATCGAGATTTGGAGAAGGGAAAGAGTTTCATGGAAGCCGTCCTTGCCAAAATTTTGTAAGAAGAAGTTGCGGCGCCTACCCAAGCGGCACTTGTAAAAATACCTCAGCGAAATTGTGGCAGGCTTTGTTTATCTGACTAAAACGAGCCGCTTCGTCGTCACCTGCTCGCCGGCTTTGAGGCGGTAGAAATAAAGCCCGACGGGCAGCGCTTCTCCTTTTGCGCCCGCACCATTCCACACAAGAGAATAGCGTCCCGGGCCTTGGGCTTCATCAACCAACGTTCTCACCAACTGGCCTTGCAAATTGTAAATGGCCAGCTCAACCGGCGTCGCGTTCATGTTCGTGGCGGGAATTTCGTAACGAATCGTGGTGGAAGTCAAGCCGGAAGTTGCGGAGGTCGTAAAGGGATTGGGATAGTTTTGCTCCAAGCTTAAAGCGCGCGGAACGAAGCTCGGAGTGGCAAAGACGCTGGTGGTGGTTCTGCCGGTGGTGAAGGTTGCCAAGCCATAGGCGTCCGTCACATAAAAGAATTTCTCATCCGGCGAGAGCGCTAAATCGAATGGCGAGGTGATGCCATATGCGCCATTCTGCCAAGCGCCGAGGCTGGCGCGCTGTGTGAGCTTGCCGGTTTCGGCGTCGCGTGTGAAAATTGCAATCTCGCCACCAAAGAGAATATATACTTCCTCACCATCTTTGGTGAGCTCGAGGTCGCGTATCTCAGTCCAGCGACGGAGAGCCATTTTTTCAACGAGGGTCAAGGCGCCAGTGTCGGCATTGCGCGTGAAAATGCGAAGCTCGGCTTCTTCGATGCAGTCTTCGCAGTCGCCAGGCTTTAATGCGGTGGCATAAGCATGCCGCCCGTCCGGCGAAATGCGAATGGTGGCTGCCGAATAATAAGTTCCGCCGTCTTCTGCCGGGAACACATAGCCGAAATCGCTACGGCTTAGAAAGCTCAATTGTCCTGAAAGCGAGTCGCGCGTGAAGATGCCCAAACGCAAACGTGCGGTGTACTCCTGCTCGCCCAGCCAATAGAAATGTTTGCCCTCCGGCGAAATCGCGCTGCCATAGATGACGCCGAGCTGATGTGCGCGGCCGTCAACTGTTTGCACTTCGGTGAGCAGTCCGGAGCTTGGGTTGCGAGCAAAGACTTTGTTGCCGATGTACAAATGCTCTGCTTGTGGGGAAAACGTGAGCGGCCAGTAAGGGGAGGACCTGAACGGCCAGTCGGAGGTAGCGGGCCGGCTGTCAAGCCATTGCAAGCTGCCCTCGTGCTGGTCAATAGCAAAAGTTTCGAGCGTCACGCTCTCGGGAGAAGAAGCGTGCGTGGAGGCATAGAGAAAACGGCCATCGGGCGAAAGCGTGAGCGCGCCGGCATTGGCCAAAGAGTCAAAGTGCGCAAACTGCACCGTGCCGGTTTGCGGCTCGCGATAGAACGTGTTGATGGCCGCGTCGTTGTTCCGTGCGCTGAGGTAGAGACGTTCACCGTTAGGCGAGACTGCAACCGAACGAGCGAGGAATAGGCGATCCGTGCCGCCAACATTGTGCTGGAAATTTTGAATGATTTTAATCTCGCCACTGGTGGTGTCGCGCTGAATCACGGCGCGACCGGCGTCACAGACCAAATAAATGGCGTTGCCTGTAGGGGACATACAGAGGGCGCAGGGAGGTTGAGGATATTCGAAGTCAATTCTTAATGAGTTGACCAGGACGAATTGATTTGCGCTAGAATCCATTCTATAAAAAGCAAGATAGCGGTAGTGCAAAAAGTAAAAGTGGTTCCCGTCCGGAGAAATGATCAAATCGAGAGGGTCACGAATGCCCAGAGTTTGAAGAAAGGCAAGTTCCCCATTCTTTGCGTCCCGTTGGAATACGTACAGTTTGTCCCCATAATAATTTATAAGGTAGACTATTTCACCATTCGGTGAAATAGTTATGCGCCCTCCGCCACCCAGGCCGTCTTCATTCTGAATGAAGTCTGCAAGATTGTAGTGACTTTTATAAGTCAGCAAACCGGTATCCGAGTTCCGCGTCAAAAGAAGCAAATTGGTTTCATTTCCACCACGGCCATAGAAATCTTTGCCATCCGGAGAGATTGCCACCCACAAAGGCACATTGAAACCTCCTAGTTCCGGCGCGCCGTGTCGCAAAACTTGAATCTTTTTTATTTGCCCGGTAGCCGAGTTGCGCTCAAAAACAGCGCTCACCTCCAGTTCATTAGAAAACCAATAGAGATGCCGACCATCGGGTGAGAGCAGGAGTTTGTAATTTCCCCTGCTGACCAGATAACGATTTTGATTTTTGCCAAACACGCTATCGTGAATAGCTTCCACATAAGTGAGCGCCCCGGTGACGGGTTCGCGTTCAAAGAGCAGGAGCGATTGGTTGTTGATATTGTTGAGCGCATATAAGTGTTGGCCCTCTGGTGAAACGACAAGGTCAATCACGTGAAAAATGCCCTTTGCGCCGTTATGATCATTGTTGAGCACTTGCGCGGTTTTGAGCGAGCCGTCAACGTGACGCGCGAAAACCGCGATGGTATTGCTGCCGCTCGCATAAACATTTTTGCCGTCGGGAGAACAAATAATGGCGGAGGAGATTTCGGTGTCACGAATACGAGAGAGAAACTTGGCTTCCTGGCTCCGGGCAAGTGCAGGCCAAGCCAAGATCAACGTTGCCAACAGAGCGGCCGCGTTGTTTCGGGGAGAAAGATGGATTCGCGATTTGGAACAGAGAAAGAGTTTCATGGAAGCCGTCCTTGCCAAAATTTTGTGAGAAGAAGTTGCGGCGCCTGCCCAAGCGGCTGCTATAAATACCTCCTAAAAGATGAGATGCAGAAAAGTTTTTTAAAACCTGCCACGCACTTTCAAAATGCGTGGCAGATTCAGTATCGCGCTTCAACGCAGCAACGTCATCTTGCGCACTTTGGTGAAGAAGGGCGTGTGCAAGCGATACAGGTAAATTCCCGATGCCACCGGCATACCGCGATCGTTTTTGCCATCCCACAGCGCGCGCTGGTACCCGGCTTCGATTTCTTTGTCGATCAAAGTTCGCACCCGGCGACCCAGCACGTCGTAGATCGTAAGCTTGACTTGCGCGGTTTTGGGCAAGTCATACTTGATGATCGTGGTTGGATTGAACGGGTTGGGATAGTTCGCGTGCAACGCAAAACGTTTGGGCAGATGAGCTTGATTGGAATCCGGGGCATTGACCTTCCCGGAGCCGGGTCCATACGGCGGCCCGTCGTAACGATGTGCGATCCAAATGCCGTTGCCGTGCGTGGGCATGATCATGCTATCCGGGCTATCCGGAAAAAAAGCCATGCTCACTGCGCTGGGAAAGCGATGCTCGGTTTGCCAATAGGGCAAAGCCGAAAAAGTATTGCCGCCATCCGTGCTGCGCCAAATGTTCATGACTTTGTAGTTCTCTTCGCCGGCAAGCATGTTATCCGCATCACGCTTTGCCTTGAGCTTGTAGCGCTCGGTCACGGCAAAAATGGTATCAGGATAAAGCGGGTCTTGCGCCAAGCCGCCGATGGCAATGGTTTTCGGCACTGAACCAATTCCCAAGGGACCACCTATTTTCCAAGAATATGATGTGTCACTCTTGGACCAACGAACCAAGCCACCGCTATAATTTCCATTGGCATTGTCCACCGTATCACCGCAAGTAACGCCGGCATAGACATGATCTTGGGTGATGAGCAAATTGATGACGTCGGCAGCAATCGAATCACGGACGGTACGCACTTGGCCTGCTCCATTGTAGCGTCCGGTAATTACTTCGTCCACGCTGGTAATGAAACTTTGATTGTAAGCTCCACCACTGGTTATCGCAGCACGATTGTTTCCACTCACACCCAATGTTATTTTGAACACGCCGCCTCCTGGCCAATAGCGCGAGACGTAAAGCACGTCCTCATCATACGGATCAAATTCCAGACGCGAATAGTTGTGCGAATTGGGTGGAGTTACAGAAATTTTCGCATTGAGATCATCGTCATTGATCTTGACAAAGTTGCTCGCTGCACCGTTGGATTCTACCTGCGTATAATACAATCCGTTGTTACGCACGGCCACAAACAACCCTTTCTTGGGATTGCGGCGGTCAAAAGTAAACGCGTAAATCTCGCCGTTCGGCAGATTCAACACGTTGGTTTTGCCGCCGGCCAATTTTGTCCAAGTCGAGCTTGCGCCCGCGCCGCCGGCCAACTGGAACAAAAGCTCGCCCCAGTTATCTTGCGCTTGCAGCCCGGGCCCGGCAGAAGCAAGCACAGTGTTTTCCGTGTCGGGATGATACGCGAGGTGATAAACGTATTGCTGTACTCTGTCGTAACCCAACGCCGGGTTTGTGCTCTTCCAATCTGCAAGAGGACGCAATCGCCGCGAAGACCAGCTTTGCCCGCGATCGAGGCTGCGCAAGAGCTGATTGTCGCCGCAGCCGATCATCAACACATCCGGATTGTCCTTGCTGAAAAGAACTTTTTGGCCGGTGAAGAAAACCTCGTCCATGCCCCGGCTTTTGTAAAGCGGAATACCGGCATCAAAACCGCCGGTGGCGTCCGTGAAGATTTGAATGTATGATCGGGCTTGGCCATAGGTATAGTTGCCGGGGGTGCTGTGCCCTTTGGCCAAGCACGGGCCGTATTCCCAACACCCGTAGACATTGGGATGAGGATAGCTGTTCGAAGGATCGACCTCGAAGAACCCAAACTTCAAGCTCTGCTCGTCGTCTTCGTTATAACCGTTGTCATCATTCTCGCTCGGCCCAGCAATGCGCCGCCAATTGTACTGCACGTCGTCGAGGCGTTGCGTGGCCGCGAGGAATGGGGTGTTGTATTTGCTGAAAAACATTTCGTAGTTGCTCATCGTGGCTCCGGGCTCGGCTGCAACTCTTCCGACGTATTTGCACTCGTCATAGCCGTTGTAGTTTTTCACGGGCATGTTGGTCCAGCTCAAACTCGCGCCGCTGCGCAATTGCTCCAAATTGGTATTCGCTTGGAACACGCCGCCTTTTCTGCCGTCGTATCTCCAGCCGGTCGTGTCCAAAGAGCATACGCTTACACAGAGCACGAGGCTGTCGGAAGTTGCCAAAGGCGCGGCATTGCCCAGCACAACAGCGCCGCGTAAAGAGTCGGCATCGTCCCCGGCCGCGTTTTCCACGAAAATCCTTTTGAAATTTACCGCGGCGCCGCTTGCAGCCGTAAACAAATCCTCGCTGAAATACACCGCGGTTTCCGTGGTCACAAAAGCGACGTATGCTCCACCACCTTTGTGGAAATAATCGATGTCATGCACCACTTCAGTAGAGCCGGCGCCATCGAGCGGCACGAAGCTCCAATTCGCGCCGCCATCTAATGAGCGTAGCATGCCACCGACGCCGAACTCAGCCGGATCCACGGGCGTGTTCTCCACCACCGCGCGGATATTGCCAATTCCCGCGGCGAGAAACGGTGTTGAATCCGGCCAACACTCACGAATCATGCCGATCCAAGGATAGCGCCCATCAGCCGCATCCATATTGGGGATGGCGGAGACCTCAGGAACAGATGTCGCTTGCCACGTATAGTTTTGATTGTTCCAAACGAAAATGCCTTCGTTGGTGCCCGCGATCAATCTTGAAGCGGAAGTATTGTTATACTTTTTCGTGAAGGCCAGTGTCGTGGTATAGCGCGGCAAAATATGCTGCGAGGAGGTTGTGGCGATATCATGAAGCCGCTCCCATGAAGTGACATTCCCGCTCGCATCCATGGTGAAGGAGCGAAAGACCCCGGCAACGTCCGTGGCCAAATAAAAACTGCGGTCATGCGGCAAGCCGAAAAATCCCGCGGGCGCAAAACGGTTTTCCATGCAAAACCCACCGCCGCCAATCGTCGAGGTCCTCCAAATGAATTCTATCACGGTCCCAAATCCGATTTGGGCGCAAACTGATTCCGCGCACAATGCCGCCCAGAGCATCACGGCGCGGCGCTGCCATTGCTTGAACATGATAATCCTCCGACGCTGAGTTGAGAATCTGGTTCTCGAACCTTGCGTTGGCCGCGTTGCACGTCCCAGAAGAGAAGCACAAGTGAGAAGTGGGAATAATGATTGGTGAGAAGTGCAGAAAGCGAGGTGCGTGACGAGATGGCGTCACTTCCCGGGATGAAAGACAATATAAAAATCTCGATAATAAGCGCAAGTTTGAGTTGCGAGAATGTCGGGCCGGATTTTCACCTTGCATTTTTAGGGCGGACTTTCTATTTTGGCCGCGCTTTTGTATAAAGAAATAGCCTCCATGCACATTGCGGCGGCTCGGCTGCGCGAAAGCACGAGCCACAAGCAGAGATCAGTATTTGAAATGAATCGTCTCGCCGCGCACTGCGAACTTTCACATCTTGCGACAGGAGCTCCTCATGTGTGGCATTGTAGGATATGTCGGCAGCAAACCCATCGTACCGATTTTGATTGAGGGCCTCAAACGCCTGGAATATCGCGGCTATGATTCTGCGGGTCTGGCCATTGTGAACGGCGGCACCTTGCAGGTTGAAAAGCAAGCCGGCAAAATTTCAAATTTGGAGAGGCAGATTGCCGGCCTCGAGCTGCACGGCTCGGTCGGCATTGCGCATACCCGCTGGGCCACACATGGCGAGCCGAATTCCACCAATGCCCATCCACATGCAGACGGCAAAGACCGCTTCGCTTTGATTCACAACGGCATTATTGAAAATTACGCGGCGATCAAGCGCGAGTTGAGCAAAAAGGGCCACGAGTTTCGCAGCCAAACCGACACGGAAGTGCTCGTGCATTTGATTCAAGAGTTTTATGACCAAGGCCTCGATTTCGAGGAGGCGGTGCGCACGGCGCTCGCGCAGGTAGAAGGCACGTATGGCATCGCGGTGGTGTCGCGCGAGAATCCCGATATGATGATTGCGGCCCGGCATGGCAGCCCGTTGGTGGTCGGCATCGGCAAAGACGAAAATTTCGTGGCCTCCGATCCCGCGGCAATGATCGAGCACACCAAAGACGTGGCCTATCTCGACGATCGCGAAATGGCGATCATCACGCGCGAGGGGGTGCGCGTCAAAACCATTCTTGACAATCAGCCGGTCAATAAAGTCGTCGAACAAATCGCTTATGATATCGATCGCATCGAGAAGGGCGGCCATGATCACTTCATGATGAAAGAAATCATGGAGCAGCCGCAAACGATTACGGATGCGTTGCGCGGCCGGCTTTTGCCGGACGAAGGCACGGCGCGCCTCGGAGGCATTCGGCATGAGATTGACTCTTTGCTGTATGCGCGGCGCATTTTGATTACCGCGTGCGGCACCTCTTGGCATGCGGCGCTCATCGGCGAATACATGCTCGAAGAGTTTGTGCGCATTCCGGTGGAAGTGGAATATGCGAGCGAATTTCGCTATCGCGATCCGGTGATCGACCGCGACGTGGTGGTGATCGTCATCAGCCAATCGGGCGAAACCGCGGATACGCTGGCCGCGGCGCGCGAAGCCAAGCGCAAGGGCGCGAAAGTGTTCGGCATTTGCAACGTCGTCGGCTCGACGATCGCGCGCGAAACCGATGCCGGAGTATTTCTGCACGCCGGTCCGGAAATCGGCGTCGCCTCCACCAAAGCCTTTACTTCGCAGCTTACCGTGCTCTCGTTGCTGACGTTGTTGCTGGCGCGCATGCGCAGCATGTCCGCGGCGAAGGGCGGGGAGATCGTGCAAGCCATGCAAGCGTTGCCCCGCAACATCGAGACGATTTTGGGGCAGCGCGAGCAAGTGCGCAAAATCGCGGAAAGCTTTCACCACTGCAGCAATTTTCTCTATCTCGGCCGGGGCTACAATTTCCCGGTGGCGCTGGAAGGGGCATTGAAGCTCAAAGAAATTTCCTATATTCACGCCGAAGGCTACCCCGCCGCAGAGATGAAACACGGCCCGATCGCATTGATCGACGACAACATGCCCGTAGTGTTCATCGCCACGCAAGATTCCACGTATGACAAAATTATGAGCAATATCGAAGAGGTGCGCGCACGCAAAGGCCGCGTCATCGCGATTGCCACGGAAGGCGACGAGGAGATCCGCAAAGTCAGCGATCACGTGATCTACGTACCGCGCACCATTGAAATGCTCACGCCGCTGTTGACCATTATTCCGCTGCAATTGTTGGCGTACTACATCGCCATCATGCGCGGCTGTGATGTGGATCAACCTCGTAACCTCGCAAAGAGCGTAACCGTCGAATGAGCAAGCTAAGAGCGCTTTTCTTCATTCCCCCCTTGTGGAGGGGCAGAGGGGTGTTCATGGGATCTTCGCAAGAAGGCGCCGATCCTAAAAGTTTGAAGCATGAAACAGTGCAAGTGCGTGCAAGCGACGTTCGCAAGAACACCCACCCGGCCCTCCTCAAGGGAGGAGTTTGTGGTTGCTTTGCCGGGAAATATTTCGCACTAGCATGCAGCATTTTTTTCCTCAGCGCCCTCCACGCCTTTGGGCAAGAACGTGCTTCCGTTGCTTCCGCCAATGAACCCAAACGAAACTTTCAACGCGGCCTCGCAGCTTATAACGACTCCCGTTTTCAAGACGCCGCACAGATTTTTGCGCGGCTCGCGGCGCAAGGCCGTGAGCAACCGCTTTACACGGCCGCGTTGTTGATGCAAGCACGGAGTGATCTGCAATTGGACCGCGCCGCGGAAGCCGCGGAAGCTTTGCATTTGTTGTTGGAGGTGCATCCCAAAAGCCGTTACGCCGAGCACGCCCATTACTTGTTGGGCGTCCTCGCCGGCAAAGATGAAAATTATGCCGAAGCCGCAAGCGAGTTCGCGTGGGTTTTGGATCGCGGGCAAACCGCGACGCTGAAGAACAAAGCCGCGGAGCATTTGCAGGTTTTGTTTCAAGATCATCTGCAGCCTGCGGATTTGCGCCGGCGCTTGCGTCGCGAATATCTTGGTCCGGAAACGCTGGCACTGGTTGCGCTTAAACTCGCGCAGGCAGAGTTGGCACAAGGCCGCCGCTCGGAGGGGCAAAAGCTCGTCAATGAATTTTTGCAGCTCAATCCCAATACGATCTTCCGCAAGCAGCTTGAACAGTGGGATGCGATCGACAATGCGCAAGCCGCGCGCGGCGTTCGTATTGGCGTCATCTTGCCGCTCAGCGGCGTCGATGCCGAGGATGGCCGCGCCTTGCATCGCGGCATTCGTTATGCGCAAATGACGGAAGCTGCGACGCCGGGCACGAACAACGGCGCCTCCGCTGCCTCATGTGAATTCGTGGTGCGAGACTCCGAAAGCAGCCTGGTCGGCGCCTTGAAGGCCGCGCAATTGCTGCTCGATGATCCCAGCATCGTCGCACTCGTCGGCGAATTCGACGGGCAAGCCAGCAGCGCGATTGCGGCATTGGCGCAGGAAAAGAATATTCCGATCCTCATTCCCGTGGCGACCGAGCACGGCATCACGGGATTGGGCGAAAACGTTTTTCAAATGAATGCCGACCGCGAGCGCAAGGGCCGTGCGCTGGCGGAATATGCCTATCGTTTTCTCAATTGCCGGTCTTTCGTTTCGATAGCACCGCAGGATGGCTATGGCCAGCAAATGACGGACGGTTTCAGCGTCGCGGTCGACAGTCTGGGCGGGGAAATTTGGGCGCAGAAATGGTATTATGATCAGCCGCAGGATTTAAGCCGCCATCTCAAGGCGATACGCGCCGCAGCCTTTGCACGCCAAATGGAAGATTCGCTCAAAGTGCAGGGCTATTCCGGCATCGAGCTGACGCAGAACCTCGCCCGCAGCCAGCGCAGCCGCGAGCTTATGGCTGACATGCTCTCCACGCCGGTGCAGAACGTTTCCGCAGTGTTCCTGCCGTTGTACGCGGAAGACATTCGACTGGTGGTTTATCAATTAAGCTCGTACAACATTCAGGGCTTGCGCCTCGGCGGCGAGTATTGGCAGCTTCTGGATTTGGATGCGCGCAAAGAAATTTCACGCTATTTGGAAGGCACGCTCTGCGCCAGCGACGTGTACGTTGATTGGGAAAGCGAACGCGGCCGGCAATTTCGCAATGCGTATCGCAAGCTCATGGGCACCACGCCGGAGCGCTACGACGTGCTCGGCTATGACGCCGCGGGCGTGCTGCTGCAATGCGTAAAAGGTGGCGCGAAGCGGCCCGAAGAAATTCGCCGCGCGCTTGCCAAAGTTTCGAATTATATCGGCATGAAAGGCGAAATCGCACTGGACAATCCCGCGCGCGTCAACAGCCGCGTGAATATTCTGCAATTCGCCGGATCGAGCTTAAAGCGGGTAAAATGAGAAGTGCCCGGCTCATTTTTGCAAACCGTGAAGCAACGCCAATGAACACTATTTCTCTTTGATTCGCGTTTATAGAACGTTGTCGTCGCGCCCTTAGTTTGCTCATGCTAAACGATCAATTTTTGAAATAAGGAGAGAACGGAGTAATGAGTACTCGTCGTTTTATCGTCGTCGCCCTCTTGCTGGCTGTGAATGCGAGCTTCGCGCAGGAAAAAACGGACAACGTCAACCTTGTGCAGACTTTTTTTCAGGATGCCACAATCGCAGCGCGGCCGTATGGCGAAGGCTTCTTCCAATATTCTGATCTTGAGGAAGGCGGTTCCGGCATCGCACTCGCCGCGCGAGCCGCGTTTCCGATTGCGCCAAAGTTTCAGCTCGGCGGTAAACTCGCCTTTGTAAATTTATCCGGTGACGGCGAAAGTCGGGGCGGTATAACGGACTTGGTCGCTTCCGGCCGATATAAAGCCGTGACGGGACCAACTGCAATTGCCGTCGGAGGGTTGGTGACTTTGCCGATTGGCGACGAAGATATTGGCGAAGGCGATTTAGATTTTAGTTTCTTCGGCTCATTGCGGCATCCCGCCTCGCGCAATCTTGTCGTGACCGCCAGTTTCGGCCTTGAGTTCAATGAAGCGGGCGACGGTTATATCAACGGTTTGCTCTTTGCTGGCGGCGTCATTCATCCCTTGCGGAGCGGGCTAAATTTGACCGGTGAATTGAATATTCGCACGGAAGGCATGGATCTCCTTTCCGCCGGTTTAGATTATCCACTGCGATCCGGCGGTAGATTGCGCGGAGCGTTCCTCATCGGGTTGGATGATAAAGCGCCCAACTTCGCGCTGCGCGGCGGATATGCTTTCGGGTTTTAATGAAGAGCCGCCGTTTCGTGTTGAAAGCATTTATGAAAAGAAGAAAGATATGACCACCCAACCGCAAACAGAGTACGTGAAAGCAATCTCTGAAATTGCCGCTGCGATGCCTTTCGCGCGAACCGTGCAGCTTTACGAATTTGCGATGTTCCTTAAAGCTCATCCTCTGCCCGCAGAAGAGACTTTCGAACAAATTATGGCGGACGAAGCGTTATGGGATGCGCAATTTGCAGCCACCAGCGATGACCAGTTCGCTGGCTTGGTGGCATCGGTTCGAGAAGAAATCACGGCTGGAAAGACACAGCCCATGTTTGATGAGCGCGGCGAATTTATCGAACGAGAATGAACTCTAACACCTCCGCGGCATTCTGGAAACATTACCGTGTTTTGCTTCCGGAAATCCGCCGAAGAGCTCGCGAGGCATATAAGCTTTGGCGCAACAATCCGGCGCATCCAAGCCTTTTCTTCAAGCGTGTAACGGAAAACCAGCCGCTTTATTCTGTTCGCATTGGCCTGGCGCATAGAGCCTTGGGATTGTTGGAGGGCGATACGATAACGTGGTTTTGGATTGGCAACCATGATGAATATGAGCATATGATTAAAGCGGCAAAACGAAATCGACCGTGAAATACCTCGAATTCACCAACTCCTTGCGCACGGGCAAGCTCGCGCCGGTTTATTATTTGGGGGGTGAAGAAACCGGATTGATTGACGAAGGCGTGCAGTTGCTGTTGAGCAAATTGGTCACGCCGGAGATGCGCGATTTCAACTATGACGTGTTTTATGCGAGTGAAGTGACCGCGAAGCGCGTGCTTGATATTGCGCGCAGCTACCCCATGATGGCGGCGTATCGCGTTGTGCTCGTGCGCGAGGTGCATAAACTGCCGCCGAGTGATCTCAATGCGCTCGCGGAATACGTGAAAAAGCCTTCTCCAACAACATATTTAATTCTCACTCAGCGCGACAAGAGTTCCTCCAAAAAGGGATTGGAGGCTATTCGCAAAGCGAGCGCATTCGTGGAATGCCGCCCGTTGTACGATAATCAGATTGCGCCGTGGATTCAAGATTATGTGAAGCGTCTCGGCAAACAAATTGCGCCGGAAGCGGCGCAGTTTCTGGCGACCGAAGTGGGCAATGCAATCCATGCGCTGAAAAGCGAATTGGAGAAGATTCAGCTCTATATAGGCGCGACTTCGGTGATCACGTTGGAGCACGCGCAGCACGTCGCCGGAACGCGCCGGGAGTTTTCCGTGTTTTCACTGCAAGATGCTTTCGGCGAAAAAAATCTTTCTCAGGCGCTGCGCATTGTTGAAGAACTGGCCGTAAATGCCAACATTACTGCCGTGACCAGTTCGTTGGCGCGCTATTTCAGCCATCTTTATCTAGCAAAGGCATTGGCGCGCCGGCAGGATGCGGCCGCACTTTCCGAGAAAACCGGAGTACATTCTTTCTTTGTCGAGCGTTTGCAAAAGGCCGCTAATTTATATGAGAACGACGCGATATTGAATGCCTTCGCCGTGCTGCATCATGTCGATTATCTCGCGAAGAGCCAAAATCTCTCGCAACTGTTGCTGCTCCGTTTGAGCACGATAGCCATTATAAAAAAAATGTCGCCGCGTTACCTACCCTTTCCTCGTGAAACCGGCGAGGAACTTTTCCAAAACCGTGGGTTTTAAAGTCAGGTGCGCCGAATTCAGGTTTCGCGATTTAGTATGAGGCCGGTTTCGAAAAAAGGAGTTTGAGAAGGACGATTGCTACAAAAGCGGCATGAATTCATTTGCTCATCGTGAATGAATGTAGGCTACGTCGCTTGGTTCAGGGAAAAACTGCCGGGTCTCATTTGGAAGGAAAAGGGATGGAGGACAGCGAAAAGAAATCGGAAGCCCACGTTAGTGACGAAGACCTCATCGAGCGTTTCCAGCAAGGCGACACCAATGCGTATGAGTTGATCGTCAAGCGTTATAAAGACCAATTGCTGAACTTCGTGTTTCGCTTTCTCGCCAACGAAGAGGAAGCCGAAGATGTGGTACAAGAAACCTTTTTGAGAGTTTATCGCAACCGTTTCGCATATACGCGTGTGGCAAAATTTTCCACGTGGATTTATACGATTGCAGGCAATCTCGCACGCACGGAGTTGCGCCGCCGCAAGCGCCGGCGGTTGTTCTCGCTTTCGAACATGGGCGTGGAAGATCGCGATTACGAGATTTCCGACGAAGTCTTCAATCCCGAAGCGCATGTTGACAGCGCCTTGCAAGAGGAGATCATTCAACGCGAGATCAGCAAGCTTTCGCCGAAATTCCGCGAAGTGATTATTTTACGTGACGTGCAGGAACTTTCATATGAAGAGATCAGTAAGATCATCCGGGTTCCGATTGGAACCGTTAAATCGCGTGTGAATCGTGCCCGCCTGCGGCTGCAAAATCGCCTGAAATCTCTTTTAGAGCAACGCAAGAAATAAACCTGCAAATCAAAGGAGTCCACTGTACAATTTGTTACAGTAAAGGTTGCATATGAATACCTGCGAGAGTTTTGCTGAGTCTTTCTCGGACTATGTGGAGAATACCGTCCACCCCGAGCAAAGGCAAATGTTGGATGCCCATCTATCCCGATGTCCAAGCTGCCAAGACACCGTCACCCGCCTCTCACATTTGCGCACGCACTTGCGCACGCTCCCGGCTGTCAAAACCTCGCCGGATTTCGAAACGATGTTGCGCACGCGCATAATGCTCGAACGCCGCAAGTCGCATGTTCTGCCGTTTGTGCCGCGAGTGGCACGCGGGCCCCGCGTAGCGGTTTATGCGCTGGCCGGCCTCATGACCGTGCTGGCCATGGGCGTTCTCGTCAGTGGCAGGAATCGCTCCAACACGATTACGCGGCAAATGCAGAACGAGGCGCTTAATATTTCATCTGTAGATCAATACTTTCCCAGTTCTCCCATTCAGCCTACCAAGATTTCTTATCCTCTCGATAAAGTCTCACCCGGTTACCTGCATAAGCACAAGCAACGAAACGCGGCGCATGAGCGTGCCGCACGTCCTGATTCCCTAGCGGAAAAATCAACCCATCATTTAGGACAGCAACTGAAAACTTCATCATTCTGAATAGGTGTCCGAGCGTGGAAATTTTTTCAGCGATGCTGCCCGCCTCCCTCGTCCGAACCGGAAAATTGCACCGAATCATTTGTTTGCGCCGAACCACGCATTGTGGAATTATGTTCCTCTTACTGTTGGGCGCCACACCGGAATTGTTCGCGCAAGGCGTGATTTTCGCGTTGGAGAAGGAAATTGGCGAGTTGGTATACAACGCGAAACCCGCGGTCGTTACTGTCTTGGCGTTGAAAGAAGGTTCGAGCAGCGCCGAAGGCAAGGGCCTCTTTGGCCTTTTTGGCGAGCGCGAAGAAGCTGAGAAAGAGTGCAAGGTCGGCACCGGGCTTATTATTAGCAGCGACGGCTTTGTGTTAACCAAAGAATCCCTGTTGCGCAATGCCCGTTTTATCGACGTGGCATTGGACAACGGCACCAGCCATCGCGCGGAGTGGATGGAGTGTGACTCCGTGCGCGGCGTAGCGCTGATAAAGATTTCTGCAACGGGTTTGTCGCCCGCGCATTTTAGCGTACCAGATGCGCTGCACGCGGGCTCATGGGTGACCGTGATCGGCAATTCGATGGGGGTGCCGCATGCAGTTTCCGTCGGCGTGGTTAGCGCGATTCAGCCGGACGGCCTCGTGCAAATCTCCGCGAATGTCGATCCCGGCAGCAATGGTTCGCCCGTTTTTGACGTGCATGCGCACGCCATCGGTATGGTAATGGGCAGAGTCGGGCTTGAAACCTCCGCGCCGAGTTCGAGCGAGTATTTCAGCAATAGCGCTTTGGTGCACACCTTCGCAGATATGCTGCCGTTCGTGCGCGCCGCGATGGAACGTTACTATGCCATGCACGGCTGGGTTGGCATCACTGTGATCACCGATGCCTCGGAGCCAAGCCGCCCGCGGATTTTGAAATTGATTGAAAACGGGCCGGGCCACAAAAGCGGTTTGCAGGTCGGCGATACGATCACGCATTTCGATGGCAAAGAAGTCGATTCTCCAAGCACGTTGGGTGAGCTGGTGAATCAGATGCGCCCGGGAAGCGTCGTCCCGGTGAAGGTCAATCGCATGGGGCAAGAAATTACCCTGGAAGTCCGCATTGCGCCGAGAATCCGGGTCGCACTAGACGAATTGGATGTCACAACAAGTGTTGTTCCGCCGCCCAGTGAATCGTTTCCTATCAAGGCCGTGAAACGTGCTGAGATTCGATCAGAGTCGCAATTGCAGATGCAACGCCGCATCGACGCGCTTGAAAGAGAAATCAGAGAAATCAAGGAACTGCAAAACAGTTATAAGAGAAATTAGCAGCATCTCCGCGAGTGGAGAAATCTGGCGCAGCCATGCCGGGCCTCAACAAAAGAACTGCGCCAAACGCTCCGTAAAAAATTATCAAAGGCGAATCCAGTGATCCTCGCACGCGTTATCGGAACAGTCTGGGCTACGCGCAAAGATGAGCGCTTGAACGGGCTCAAGTTTCAAATTGTAAGGCCCGTCGATTTAAACTATAAAGATCGTGAAGGCTTTCTAGTCGCCATCGATGCGGTCGGCGCGGGCGTGGGCGAAATCGTCATGGTCGTGCAAGGCAGCTCCGCGCGCCAAACCAAGGTTACGGAAAACAAGCCGGTGGATGCGACCATTATGGCAATCATCGACAAACTCGACGTCTCCTAATTCTCCTCTCTCATGTTCCTCGCACGTGTCATCGGCACCATCTGGGCGACGCGCAAAGACGAAAGCCTGGAAGGCACCAAAATGCAAATCATTCAACCCGTCGACCGTTTTGACAAACCCGTTGGCGCTCCGGTCATTGCAATCGACACGATTGGCGCCGGACCGGGTGAAACGGTGTTTTACGTGACTGCGCGTGAAGCGACGATTCCTCTGCGTCATGGCCTTTCTCCGGTGGATGCCTCCATTGTTGGCATTGTGGATACCATTGAAAACTATTAAACGCATCGAAGCGCGAACTTCCAGTATGCCGAGCTTGGCACGCTGGAAGCTTATGCTTCAAAATTTCCTCGGTGATAGAATTTCCTCAGGATTATTATGACTTCACGCCGCTCCCTGGTGCTGGCTACACGCAATCGCGACAAAGTACTCGAGATGCAAGAGATGCTCGCCGCATTGCCGGTTCATTTGTTGACACTGGATAATTTCCCCGAAGCGCCAGAGGTAGAGGAAGATGGCGATACTTTGGAGGCCAATGCCGGGAAGAAGGCCGTCGTCATTCATCGCCACACCGGTTTGCCCGCCCTGGGTGATGATACCGGTTTGTTCGTGTACGCCTTGCAGGGTGCGCCCGGTGTATTCAGTAGCCGCTATGCGGGCGCGCGCGCGAGCTATCAGGACAACGTGGAAAAGCTTTTGCGGGAAATGAAGGACGTTCCAGAGCAAAAACGTGGAGCGGAATTTCGTTCCGTAATTGCGTTTGCAGTTGACGGCGAAGTTCACTTTATTAGAGGCGCATGCTCCGGTCGTATCGGCTTCGTTCCGAAAGGCGCAAGTCAGTTCGGCTACGATCCGATTTTTTTCGCGGAAGCCGGAGAACGCACGTTTGCAGAAATGACTATGGCTGAAAAGAATGTCGTGAGCCATCGCGGCCGTGCCCTCGCCGCGTTTCGAGAATTTTTGATGAAGCTTTGGTTTTCTGAGGAGGCAACACAATGATGAGAAGTGAAAAAGTCACGTTTTATTGGTATGGCGCGGTGGCCCATGGCCTGCGCACCGCGGCGCAGCTAACGCTTGCACTGGCCGCAGTGTCGTGCAGTAAGAAAATTTCTCCAAACACGCCCGACCCGTTTCCGGATTTGCATATCGTCAGCGTGAATCCGAGCGACAACGCCAGCAATGTTGCGACCAGTACGAATGTGACTCTTACTTTTAGCGCGGAAGTGCCGGTGAGTACACTCGGCCTCGTGCTCGCGCCCATGCCCCAGAATTTCTATTCCTCGCTGCAAATCGGCAGTGCTCCCATGCAAATCATTTCTCGGGCTGCACTCGCCCCGAACACCACATACTCGTTAGTGGTGTTTTCTGCGCAGGATAATTTTTCTGATCGTTTGCGCGCGCCCTTTGTGAGCCATTTCACCACGGGCAGCAGCCTCGCGACTGGAAGCGTGAGCGGTACTTCAGCAGCGCCGTTCAATGAAACGACGCGCGGCTTTGTAGGGCTGCTGCGCAAAAAGCCATCAACTGTATTTGAAGCAAGCTCGCCGGATCAGGAGTTTTTCAACAACTTGGCCAGCGTCACGGCGATTACCGATACCTCCGGCGCATATGTGGTTTCCAATGTCGTGCCGGGAACCTATTGGCCCGTCTCCGCGCTGGACGTCGATCGCAACGGACGCTTCAGCTTGGAAGCGGGCAACGATCGTTTGCAGGGCTATGACCCGAATTCGGATTTTGTTGCGGACAGCGTTGTGGTTGCCAGCACCGCGCTCAATGCGATTGTCTTGAATGCGCCGGTGGATGTGTTGCGCGTGTTGAATTTTTCACCGGCACAGAATGCCAGAAATCTTCCCGTGCAAACGGAATTTCGGTTGACGTTTAACGCGCCGTTGGATACCAGCAAGTTTGGCTTATTCATTTCGCCGGAGCCCACGGGCTTTTCGAAAACAAGCTTGGCTTTGGGCAACGATGCCAAAACTTTGTCGAGCCAACTTGCCCTGCAATCGAATACTTCCTATTCGGCATTGCTCTTTGCCGCGAACAGCACACGCGGTCAAGTTTTGCCCGCGCCCGTGTTGATTCAGTTTTCTACGGCAAACGATTTTCCCTCCGGTGAAGTGCGCGGCCACGTCGATTTCGGCTTAAGCCCGGATTCTACCAAATATGTTTTGGTGGGATTGTTGCGCCAAGACATTCCCACTCTGCTTGTGCGTTTGTTTCCCCCGCGCAACGAAAAAGTCAATGCCGTGTTAAGCAGCGCCCTAATGGCGATGACCTATGTGCGTGAAGGTTCTGGAAATTTCGCCATCACGCACCTGCCCGATGGCGCCTATTGGCCCGTGGCGGCAAAAGATTTTAACGGCAATGGCGCGTTCGAATTGGGCACAGATCCCATCGGCTATTACGACGGTGATGGCGACGGAGCTACAAGCCCGGGCGACAGCGTGGTAGTTCGCAATGGCAATGTGGTGGGCAACATCGTGATGAAGAGGCTCTTTTGAAAACCGCGGCTGGCTTTTGGCATTTTGATCGACAGTTTAACAAATCAAGGGAAATTTATTCTTGCTTTTCTAGGCTTCGTGCTTTATCTTTGCCAGCCTTTTTGGAAAGTAAACGGGGCATGGCGCAGTCCGGCTAGCGCGCCTGCTTTGGGAGCAGGAGGTCGCAGGTTCAATTCCTGCTGCCCCGACACAAAAAGTGAAGAGCGAACAGAGGCGCCAGTAGCTCAATCGGATAGAGCAACAGCCTTCTAAGCTGTGGGTTGTGGGTTCGATTCCCGCCTGGCGCACCGCACAGCTTAGCGTTCTTGTATACCCCAATCTTTTCGCATGGTGAGTGTAGCTCAGTTGGCAGAGCGCCAGATTGTGGTTCTGGTGGTCGCGGGTTCGAGCCCCGTCACTCACCCTGTCAACTCGTCCCCTTCGTCTAGTGGTCAGGACTCAGGATTTTCGATCCTGCAGCACGGGTTCGAATCCCGTAGGGGACGCTTGCTTTTTCTGCCCACCGGCTATTCAAAATCTTTGACAATTTTCTCACCCGAAGGAAAAAATCCCGCCAATATTCATTGTACCGCCGATATGGCGAACACATAACCTATCCGCACAAATTCCGAATATGATCAAAGCCGGCCAAAACTATCTGCTCTTTGACGGCGCGTGCGGTCTCTGTTACGCCTCCGCACGATTCGCGCAACGCCGCGATCGGCGCCGGCAATTTCAAATCGTGCCCTATCAGCAAATTCCTGAGACCGAACTACTACGCTATGGCCCCTCTTATGCAAAGTGCGCGCGCCGTGTGCACGTGATTTCGCGGCGAGGGAAAGTGTATGCCGGCGCTTTTGCAGCGAATTATTTTCTGTGGCACTACTTTCCATGGAAAGTGCTCGTGGCCGCGGTGTATCTCGTGCCGGTGCTCTTGCTGCTCGAGATTCTGCTCTATGCGCTCGTGGCGCGCCATCGCCGGCGCTTGTCACAATGGCTCGGATTTACTGCATGCGCGACGATGCCGCAAAAATCTCAAACGTGACGCTCTTCCCGCCTCAAAAGCGCTGCAAATATCAAGTTGCAAATCTGCATTCTGAAATTTGAAACGCGTTTGGCTGTGGCATACCCCGTCGCAAGGATTGGAGAATTATCAAATGCCCTCGCGTGTTTATCCTCCCACATTTAAAGCAGAAAGGCCTTTCGGCCATCTCCTCGGTTTGCGCCGCAATCTGCTTGAATACTTGCAGCGTGTGGCCGAGGCCTGCGGTGAAGTGGGATACTTCAAAGCCGGGCCGATGCGCATTTATTTGCTCAACAACCCCGAGCACATTAAAGACGTGCTCGTGACGCATCACAAAAATTTTGTCAAAAGCCGCGGCCTGCAATTAGCAAAGCGCATACTCGGCGAAGGTTTGCTCACCAGTGAAGGCGAATTTCATTTGCGCCAGCGGCGTTTGGTGCAACCCGCATTTCATCGCCAGCGCCTCGAAGGGTACGGTGAGGTGATGTGTGCGCAAGCCCGCCGCATGTGTGAAGGATGGCATGATCATGCTGAAGTGGATGTTGCCGAAGAAATGATGCGCTTGACTCTCGCCATTGTTGGTAAAACCTTGTTTGGCGCGAACGTTGAAGAGGAGGCGGATGAAATCGGCCAGGCGCTCACGGCCGCAATGGGCTTGTTTTCGCGTTTGACCAATCCGCTCGCGGAGATTTTGGAGAAGCTGCCTTTGCCGAGCAACATTCGTTTCTTTCGCGCCAAGCACCGCCTCGATGCTACGATCTATCGCATTATTGCAGAGCGCCGCACGAGCGGAGAAGATCGCGGCGACCTTTTATCCATGCTGCTCATGGCGCAAGATGAGGAAGGCGACGGCGGCCGTATGACCGATCTGCAAGTGCGCGATGAGGCCATGACGCTTTTTCTCGCCGGCCACGAAACCACGGCGATAGCGTTGACGTGGACGTGGTATTTGCTGGCGCAACATCCCGAGATCGAAGCGAAGCTGTATGCTGAATTGCAAGACGTGCTCGCGCAACGCCCGCCGGCAGTGGAAGATTTTCCGCGACTCATTTACACGCGCATGGTGCTGGCAGAATCCATGCGCCTCTTTCCGCCGGCGTATGTTTTCGGCCGCATGGCCGTCGATGACTATCAAATCGGTCCGTATTATGCGCCGGCCGGCGCGACGCTGTTGGTGAGTCCGTATATTCTGCATCGCATGGCGCGCTTTTATTCCGAACCGCTGCGCTTCATGCCGGAACGTTGGACGGCCGAGGCTGAAAGCGAGCGCCACAAGTTTGCTTATATTCCGTTCGGCGGAGGCCCGCGCATTTGTATTGGAGAAGGGTTTGCGTGGATGGAAGGCGTGTTGGTGCTCGCCGCTTTGGCGCAACACTGGAAGCTGCGCCTTGTGCCCAATCACCCCATAGAATTGCAGCCGCTCATCACATTGCGGCCCAAGTTTGGAATGAAGATGAAATTGGAGCGGCGCAGGAGAGACGGATGGTGATTAAGCCGGTGCAGCCCAGCGAGGCCACAACATGGGAACGCATGCGCCAAGCGCTGTGGCCCTCAGCTTCAGGCGAACATGCGGCAGAGATTGCCGCGTATTTTGCAGGCAGACAAAAGCATATTGCCGAGGTACTGTTGGCGTTCGATGACGCCGGCCGGCCGCTCGGCGTCATTGAGCTTTCCATTCGAAACTATGCTGAGGGGTGTGTTTCAGATCGTGTGGCTTATCTCGAAGGTTGGTATGTCGAACCTCATGCGCGACGGCAGCGTGTCGGCGCGGCGCTCATCAACGCTGCGGAGGAATGGGGCCGCGCGCAAAGTTGCAAAGAGCTCGCCTCCGATACCGACTTGGAAAACCACGTGAGCGCAGCAGCGCATCGCGCCCTCGGCTTCGTCGTGACGGAGCGAATCATTTGCTTCAAAAAGAACCTGTGAACTTGGCCCTTCCCTGCACACACTCACGTGCGATGATTGACGTCGATCGGCTTCGGCTCTTGGTCGGGCAAGTGCGGCCACTCGCCCCTTTCATGATAAAACGCCACGATCTTGTCCCACGCTTCTGCAGCAGTCTCAACGTAGTCGATCAAATCCAAATCTTCATAAGCAATCATGCCTTGTTCGGCGAGGAAAGGAAAGTTGAGGGCACGCTGCCAAAACCTCCTTCCAAATAACAGAATCGGCACGCGCTCCATTTTTTGGGTTTGAATCAGGGTCAAAGTTTCGAACAGCTCGTCGCATGTTCCAAAACCCCCGGGGAACGCGACCAAGGCTTTTGCGCGCAGGCGAAAGTGCATCTTGCGCAGCGCAAAATATTTGAACTGAAAACACAGTTCGGGTGTGATGTAAGGATTCGGCTGTTGCTCGTGCGGCAAGGTGATGTTCAAACCGATGGACTTTGCGCCGGCTTCGAATGCTCCGCGATTTGCGGCCTCCATCACGCCCGGCCCGCCGCCGGTGATCACCACGAAATCACAATGCCCATCGATTTGGCATGCCGCCGAGACGAGACGGCTGAACTCGCGCGCTTCTTCGTAATAACGCGCATTCTCGACCAACAGTTTCGCTTGGGTGAGACGTTGCTGCCTCTGGCGATCGTGCGGATGCGCCGCGGCCTCTTTGGAAATTTTCTGCAAATTCCTCTCGGCTTCTTCTCGGCAAAGCAAGCGCGCGCTCCCGAACACCACAATCGTCGATTGCACATTGTGCTCGTTGATAATGATTTCCGGTTTGAGCAGTTCTAATTCCAAGCGCACGGGCCGCAAATCGTCGCGCTTTAAAAATTCTATGTCTTCGAAAGCCAGACGATAGGTGGGAGAGGCCATAATTTGGCGCAGATTTTCTTCTTTATTCATAGACGCCTTTGCGTTCGGAATTCCTCTGCTGCTTTGCAGGCAGCACTCATGAGTTTGGGTGCGAGGCGGCTGGCGCCGGCGGGCCAGTTAGGTGAGCGCACAGGCGTGCGTCATTTTTTGCGTATCCATTCTCCTGTGGGAAGTTGAATCCATTCGCCGGGCTTGGCGCCGTCGCGCTGCAGTTGCGCAAAGGCCTGGTCGACCGCGACAGGCTCCGCGGCTTGCACGGCCGGGTTGATGGCAATGATTCTTTTGAGAATAATTTGCCGGTCGCGATTTTCTTCGGCCATGATGCGCTCCACGAGTTGTTTATATGCCGCGTCCTTTTGCAGCCGCTCGTTGGGACGAAGCTCGAGCACGCCCTGATTGTTCTCGCCGATCGCGCCGTCGCGTTTGAATTCCTCAATATCGTCTTTGTTGAATTCGCGATTTTGCACGGCGCTGAGCACTGCACGTTTTTCATCCGACAGCGTGATCTGACTGTCGGGATTCACGGCCCGCACCGAAGCCACCATCCACACGTCTTCTTTCACTTGACTGTACGTGCCGAGAATCTGATTCTCCAACGCGGTCTTTTCTCCGGTAAATTTTACTTCGGGCGTATGCACCGTGCACGCGAAGAAAAGCGTAACGAGCGTGAAAAGTATTTTTGAAATGCGAGCGACATCTCCCCGGCTCCCCTCATGGAGAGAATTATTCGTGTAAGCATCTTGACGATTCCCCCCTTGAGGGGGGATAAAGGGGGGTGTTCTTTTCGCTTTCGAGATAACACCCAGGCGGCGATGGAAAGCGGACGACTTCATCATATGAACCTCTCAAATTTCCAATTCTGATAACTTCCGCCGAGAATGATAAACAGTCCGAGCCTGCGATGCAAGAGTTTTCATTTGTATCACGGCGGATATTTATTTACTTTCATGCCGTCAAACAGAGACAAAGTATACGCACACATGTCATCTCAATCTCAAACTGTCTCGCTCTTCATTCCCTGCCTCGTGGATCAAGTTTTTCCGGAAATAGGGCTGGCGATGGCGAAGGTGTTGCGCCGCGCCGGCGCGCGCGTGGAATATGATGCGCGCCAAACCTGCTGCGGCCAGCCGGCATTCAATACAGGATATCGCAGCGAAGCGCTGCAGGTTGCAGAACACTTTCTCGACGTGTTTGCGGACCAGGCCGTCATCGTCACACCTTCCGGCTCGTGCGCCGCAATGGTGCGGAATTTTTACCCGCAATTGTTTGCGGAGCACGCGCGCTGCTCCGCCGCCATGGCTTTGGGACCGCGCGTCTTCGAGTTTTCCGAGTATATGGTGCATCAACTGCAACGCACAAACGTCGGCGCAGCGTATGCTCGCAAAGTCGGATTTCATAACTCGTGTCACAGCTATCGCGAATTGGGCGTGACGAGCGAGCCTTTGGCATTGCTGCGTGAGGTGAAGGGCCTCGATTTGCTCGAGCTGCCCGGCGAGCCGGTGTGCTGCGGTTTCGGCGGGCTCTTCTCCTTCAAGTTTGCGCCGATTGCCTCTGCGATGACCCACAGCCGCCTTGAAGCCTTCGAGAAGTTAGGCGTCGAAGCCATTGTCTCGAACGATCCGGGCTGCCTCATGCAAATGCGCAAAGCCGCGCAAAGCCGCGGCAGCAAGCTGGAGATTTTGCATATCGCGGAGGTATTGAATAAAGTTTGAGCCGGTTGCTTGACGTGATGCTCCAACCTCGGCATGGCCGAGGTTTTGATAATAAAAGGAGATTGCTTTATGATAAAGAAGCTAACGTTGAAAAATTTTAAAAGCTTTCACGATAGCACGATAGAGCTTGGACCGCTCTCCATCATTTTGGGCGCGAATGCCGGTGGTAAAAGCAATTTTGTTGAGGCGCTGCGGTTTGTACAAGGCCATGCGCGTTTATTGCAACTGAGCGAAATTTTTTCGGGCAAATGGGAAGGAGGACAACAAGTTTGGAGCGGTATTCGAGGCGGAGAAAGTGAAGCTTTCAATCTTTTTCAACAAGCTCGAAGTTTTGAAGTGAGCCTGGATTGGGAACTGGCAAACGCAAATAGACGATATCGGGGCGCATATCACGTCGAGATCGAGCAACGAGGCGAGCGCCTTTTCTTTGGAAAAGAAACACGTTTCGTTCCAATCGCAATGGAAGCAGCGCATGCGATAGTGAAAGGTTCACCTGAATTTGAGACGTGTAATGAAGCTTTTCGATTGTGGGTGAGCGATATTTACTTCCCTACTTTTATGCCTGCCACCATGCGCGAGTACGTCTCTGGCAAGCGCACCGAACTCGGCCAACGCGGGGAGAATCTTTCCGCCATAATTTTTCGGATGGCATCTGATCCCAAGCAGCGGCAAACCCTGCTCGAATGGCTGCGCGAACTGTGCCCGCAAGAGATTGTCGATTTCGATTTTATTCAAACCCAACTCGGCGACGTGCTTTTGGCCGTGAAAGAACCCAACGGCGTCACGATCTCCGCGCGCAGCATGTCCGACGGCACGCTGCGATTTCTCGCGATCATTGTTGCTTTGTTGCACGCGAAGGAAGGCTCACTTTTCGTTTTGGAAGACCTCGACAGCGATTTGCACCCTTCCCGGCTGCACTTGTTGGTGAGCTTTCTTGAACAGGTCACGGCTTCGCGCCGCATACAAGTTATCGCCACTAGCCATTCGCCTTATCTTTTAGATCATCTTTCCGAGCAAAGCTTGACAAACGTTCTTGTCTTTGCGCGCGACCAAGAAAGCCAATGCTCCAAAGTTAGCAAGCTCATCGACATCCCCGGTTTTGCGGAGGCGCGGCAGCACAATCCGCTGGACTTGCTGCATGCGAGCGGGTGGATGGAGCAGAACCTATGAAAGTTTTGGTTATCCCCGAAGACCCGAGGTTGGATCAATACGTGCTCAAGCCGATCATTGCCGCTATCTTTAAGGACTTGGGACGCGTTGCACAAGTTGATGTGCTCCAAAATCCTCGTTTGCATTCGGTGAATCAAGCCTTGGATCCTAAAACCCTCGAAGGGATCATTGCAAGCAATCCTCAAAGAGATTTATTTCTTCTCTTGCTTGATCGCGATTGTGAGGAGACGCGAATCGAAAAAATCAAGGCGCGCGAGCAAAGCGCCTTGAGTATGCAACGGTTGTTGCTTGGCTGCCTTGCCATCGAAGAAATTGAAATGTGGGTGTTCGCAGTTTATCAAGGAACCTTGCCTCGATCCTGGCAAGATATGCGTCGCGAATGCCATCCCAAAGAGTTGTTCTTTGAACCGCTTGTCGCTCATCTTGAATTACAAAACACCGTTGGCCGCGGCCGTAAACGCCTTATGAGCTCTTTCTCCGCGAAGGAACATGCGCGTTTGCTCCAACTCTGCCCGGAAGTTGCCGAATTGCAAGAACGCATCAAACAACTGCTGTCGAATCCATCATAACACGGCAGCCATAACACCTCCCATGACTGAACCCCAACACTTCCTCAAACTCTCTGCGCAAAAAGCGGCGGACGAGACGCATCGCCTCAAAATCGCCAAAGCCATCGCGACGTATGATGCCGTTGTTGGCAATACGAAAAAGAGTCAATTCAAAAATTGGGAAGAGGCGCGCACATTGGCGGCGCAGATCAAAGACTATACGCTCGCGCATTTGCCGGAATTGCTGGAGCAATTTGAAAAGAATTTCACCGCGGCAGGAGGAAAAGTATTTTGGGCGGAGACGGGCGAAGAGGCGGCGGAGTATATCGTCGCGCTGGCGCAGCAGCACAATGTGCGCAAGGTCGTCAAATCCAAATCCATGACCACGGAAGAGATTCAACTCAACGAGTGTTTGGAGCGGAGCAGCATCGAGGTTTGGGAAAGCGACCTCGGCGAATTGATTGTGCAGCTTGCCGGCGAAAGGCCGTATCACATCGTCACGCCTGCGATGCACAAAACCAAAGAAGAGATCGGCGTGCTCTTCAACGAGCAACTACACGCGCCGCTCACCACCAATGCCGAAGAGCTGACGATGATCGCGCGCCGCCATTTGCGCGAAGCTTATATCACCAGCGGCATGGGCCTCACCGGCGCGAACTTTTTGATTGCGGACGCGGGCGCGGTCGTCGTGACGGAGAACGAAGGCAATGCGCGCCTCACGATGTCATGCCCGCCCGTGCATGTGGTAGTGGCCGGCATTGAGAAAATCATTCCGCACCTTGCCGATTTGAGTTTGTTTTTGCCGTTGCTTGCCACAAGCGGCACCGGGCAGGAGATTACCTGCTACAATTCCATCGTTCGCGGCCCGCGCCGTGAGGGCGAATGTGATGGGCCGCGCGAGATGCACGTGATCTTATTGGATAACGGCCGCTCGCAGCTTTATCAACGCGAACGCTTTCGCGAAATCTTGCGGTGCATTCGCTGTGGGGCTTGCCTCAACGCATGCCCCGTTTATCGCACCGTGGGCGGCCATAGTTATCGCACGACGTATCAAGGCCCGATCGGGTCCGTGATTACACCGCACTACAACGGCTTTGAAGAATTTCAGCACCTCGCCGCAGCCTCTTCGCTGTGCGGTGCGTGCAGCTCGGTTTGCCCGGTGCATATCGATATTCATCATCTTTTGCTGGAAAATCGCGCGCTGGCAAGCGAACGAAATGCGCCGCCTTTTTTCTGGAAGATGGCCATGCGTGTTTTTGCGTGGGCGATGTCTCGTCCGCAACGCTTGCAGCTCATGCGGCGCCTTGTGCGCATGGTTCAGCCGCTCGCTCCCCAACGCCTGCGCGCGCCGCGCATGAGCAAAAAATCTTTTCGCGAGATGTGGAGGGCGAATGAATATGGCGCGTGAACGCATTTTGCAGCGATTGCACAGCGTAACGCATTCGCACTCAAGCGCAGCCGCGCCGGCAATCCGCGATGCGGAAATCTTCGCGAATCACCCAGGGCAGAATGCGTTGGTCGAACGCTTCGGTGCCAAGCTCATCTCTCTCAAAGGCGAGTTTTTTCGTGTGCGTGACGCGCGCGAAGCTGCAAGCCGCGTAAAAGAGCTGCTCGCCGGTGTGGCAGCGAACTCGCCACAGGTGTGCCTGTGCCAACGCCACGAGCTGATTGATGCGGTTGTCGCGCAAGAGCCGTGGCTCCATACGCATACGACCCCACTTTCACAGAGCTTGCCGAACGAAGACTTTGCGCAATACCAAGCCAGTTTGACGGCTGCCGATTTTTTAATCGCGCGCACGGGCAGCATTGTGCTCAATTCCGCTGCGGCCGGCGGGCGCAGGCTCTCCGTGTTGCCGCCGCTCCATATCGTCGTTGCCGCCGCTTCGCAAGCGGTCGCGTCTTTGGAGGAAGCATTTGCGCAATTAAAAAATATCGCGCCGGCAAGTTATATGGCGATCATCACCGGGCCGAGCCGAACTTCCGACATCGAAAAAATTCTTGTGCTCGGCGCGCACGGGCCGAAACGGCTTGCGGCAATCGTGATCGAAAACTCCGCCGTGAATCTCTAAATGGAGAGTGCGACGCACTGATAACTTTTATGAATGAAAACAATCTAACCGGAAAGCAACGCCGCTATTTGCGCGGCTTGGGGAATCAATTGCAGCCCGTGGTCTCGGTGGGCTTGAAAGGTGTGAATGCAAGCGTGGTTGCGGCGATGGAGAGCGCCTTCAACAGCGCGGACTTGCTCAAAATCAGGCTGCAAGAAGGCTTTGCCGGCAACCGTCACGAGGCCGCAGAAAAACTAGCGCACGCCGCGCACGCCGAGTTGGTGCAAGTGCTCGGCAAAACGATTCTACTTTATCGCAAGCATCCCGAAAAGCCGAAGCTCGAGTTGCCCTAGGCGAAGGCCAGCCCAGCCCTGCTAACGCACTCTTCGCACGATTTCCTCTGCCATCTCTTGCGTTCCGCATTGCGAATCTTTATTCAAATCGCGTGTCACAAACTTGCCCTCGCGAATCACGTCTTTCACGGCCGCGTTGATCTTGCGCGCGGCTTCGAATTCGCCGAGGTGCTCGAGCATCATCATGCCGGCCATGATCACGGCCGTGGGGTTCGCGAGATTTTTTCCGGCAATGTCAGGCGCGCTGCCGTGCACCGCCTCGAAGATCGCAGCGTGTTTGCCGATGTTCGCCCCCGCGGTCAATCCCAATCCGCCGACCAAGCCCGCGGCGAGATCGGAAAGAATGTCGCCGAACAAATTTGTCGTGACGATAACGTCGTACACCCCGGGGTTCATCACCATCTCCATCGCGCACGCGTCGATGATGCGGTCTCTAAATTCGAGGGCAGGATACTCATGCGCGAGGGCTTTGCCAATTTCCAAAAACATGCCGGTGGTGCATTTCAAGATGTTGGCCTTGTGCACGAGCGTGACGCGCTTGCGGCCATGATGCTTGGCATATTCAAAGGCGTAGCGAATGATTTTTTCCGAGCCGCTGCGCGTAATCACCGCCACGCTTTCCGCCGCAATGTTAACGCCGTCGGCTTTGATGAAATGCTCGACGCCGGAATACAGGCCCTCGGTGTTTTCACGAATCATCACCAGATTGACGCCGCCATGGAGGGCAGGAAGGCCCTCGAACGACACCGTCGGGCGAACGTTCGCATACAGCTCGAACTCCTGGCGTAGCGCAACATTCACGCTGCGAAAACCGCCGCCGACCGGCGTGGTGAGCGGGCCTTTGAGTGCGATGCGCGTGTTGCGAATGGAAGCCAGCGTTTCCGGCGGAAGGGGATTGCCGCACGCTGCCACTGCCGCCATGCCGCCGAGCTGGCGATCCCATGCGATTTCTGCGCCGGAAGCTGCAATGACTTTAACGGCGGCCTCCATGATCGACGGCCCAATGCCATCGCCCGGGATGAGCGTGATTTTGTGCATGAATTACCTTTCCTGAAAAATGAGCCTGCCTCCGAACTTGAAATCGGCGCAAAGATACACTGTGGGTATTGCATGGTGCAAGCAATTTCTCGATCATTTTGCCATGCTTCAGTCATTGGTGAAGAACACGGCGCGGTCGCTCCTGTATGACGCTGAGGTTCATCGCAAAGTGCGAGCTTGGTCTTTTTATGTTCTGTCGCTGCTTCACCGAGGTGCGTTCTTCGCTTGTTTCCCTAGATGGTTTCTGCGCGCGAGGCGGCTTACAGCGGTTTTCAATTTGATAAACACGTTTTGTAGTCCCCGCCCCTTGTGGGTGGCTGTTACGACCAGTTAATTCGCAGTTGCGATAGTGCCCCACGAGGGGGCAAGGCTACGATTCCTGCACAAGCATTTGAAGAACGCTATGTGGGCTTTTGCTTTTTGAAGTCTGCGCAGCGCTCTAAGTCCGCTAGGTGAACTAGCCACCTCGGTAAACAAACGGAGATGATACTCAAGAACGAGCAGCGACAAAGCAAAAAAGAAAACCTGATGCCGTATCGCCCCGAAAGCCGGGCGGCTGCCACACATTGCTTGAGGCCGTGGATCATGTTCAATTGTTCGCGCGGCGCTTTTGCGCTTTGGAAGTGATTTGGATTCCGATTTCGGGATGATGCACCAGCACATGCTCGAACGCTTCCTTGTCGAGGCGATACAAATCGCAGAAGGTGAGCGCCCGCACGCTCGCGCTGCGCGGCTCATTGAGTATCAACGCAATCTCGCCGAAGAAATCGCCGTCTGTGAGCATGGCATAGACTTGCTTGCCGTCTTTCGAGACCACTTCAATCGTGCCTTTGCTGATGAAGTACATATCACGGCCGGGTTCGCCGGCGCGATACACATAATCGCCGGGCATGAACACCAACGGCTTCATTTGCAGCGCGATCTCTTTGATGAAGTCCTCGCTCGCGCCTTGAAACAACGGCACCTTCGCAATGATGTCGCGTTTGAGAAAAAGCGAGACTTCCGTCTTCAAGCTCGGCGGCAATTCGGAGATGACCGTGGATTCGTCGTAGCTTAAGCGTTTTTCCCAAAGATAGTCGTAATAATCGCGGATGCGTTTTTGAATCTCCGGCGGAATGCTGCGATAATTCATGAACGCGGTGAGATTGTCGAGATTATGCAGGTGCTGCACTTTGGCGGGATCGATGTTGGCGAGCAGGCTGGCGACGTTGCCGATCAAGTATCCATACACGCCCACGCCGATGAGCATGACGACAATGGCGTAAACCGTCTGCGCGTCGGTTGCCGGGGTGAGATCGCCGTAGCCCACCGTGGAAAAAGTTTGAATCGTCCAATAGAGCGCGCGCAAATAGTTGCTCCATTCTGCGCCCGCGGTTACGCCGCGCAATGCGAGCCACCCACACGCGATCCAATGCACGGAGAGCAATAACCAATATAGGAAGAAGGCGAGTTTTAGCACGTTGGCGCTTTTCACCGCGCGCTTGCGCCACTGTCGCATGAATTGTCCCACACGCGCGAGCTTGAGCAGGCGAAAGGTTTGCCACCACACATTGCCGAACATCAGATTCAAAGGCAAGGCGGCGAGCACATCGAGAGCGAGCCATACGAGCGCGTAGCGGGCATGGTTTTGCGATAGATGATCCTGCGCCTGCGTGGCTTGCGTCTCGCGCCGGCGCAGCATGCGCAACATGATATCCATGCCGAAGATCACGGTCAGCAGCGCGTCCAAGTAAAACGCGAGATTGTACTGCTGGAGATTCAAAACGATCCGCAACGGGGCGGCTAATGCCGCGCAAGAAGCACTCACCGCGAGCAGCACGTCCCAGCTTCGCAGGAACAAAGCTTTTTCAAAACGCATGGGGTCTCCTTTAGAAATCACTTGGCAAATCTTGCAGAGAGATTGTATCTTGCCTCGCGCAATAGAAGCCGTCTATAACATAAGAAGAGTCTGGCAGAATGACAAAACCAGTAGCGGGAAATTACGTGGACAAAGAAGAACTTCCATTACGCTTCGTGGCAACACGCGAACCCATGAGCCTTGCGCCGGTCACGCTAAACGGCCATCATGTGTGCATGGCGCCTTTGTCGCTCACACACCACGCGCCGTTATGCGCCATCGGTTTGGAGGACGAGCTTTGGCGCTGGACGACGGTTACGATCAAAACGCCGGAAGACATGCGCGCATATCTCGAGACGGCGTTGCGCGAGCAAGCGGAAGGGAAATCACTGCCCTTCGCAACCACGGAGAAGCACACGGGCCGGGTGGTGGGCTGCACGCGCTTCGGCAATATTGACCGGGCGAATCGCCGCGTTGAAATTGGATGGACGTGGGTGGGCCGCAACTGGCAGCGCACAGCCGTCAATACCGAAGCGAAGTATCTCATGCTACAGCATGCTTTTGAAACTTTGAGTTGCGTTCGCGTCGAGTTCAAGACCGACGCGCTCAATGAGCGCTCGCGCGCCGCCCTCTTGCGGCTCGGCGCAAAAGAGGAAGGCACGTTGCGCAATCATATGATTACAGACACGGGCAGGCTGCGGCATTCGGTTTATTTCAGCATCACGGATGCCGAATGGCCGGAGATCAAAGCCCGCTTGCACAAAAAGCTCGGCCCGCCGTATCCGCAAGAGTGAAACATGGCCCGTAAAAAATTGCAGCGCTATGCGGAATTGCCTTTGCTGCCGAACGTGTTTTACCGGCCGATTCACATGAAAGGCAAATGGCTGAGCGAGTATTTCAAGAACAGCAACCCCATCACGTTGGAGCTGGCGTGCGGACGCGGCGCATACACCCTCGGCTTGGCGCAAAGATTTCCGGAGCGCAATCTTGTTGGCGTGGATGCCAAAGGCGACCGCATTTGGAAAGGCGCCAAAGCTGCGCTCGCCTTGCAGCTCCAGAACGTTGCGTTTCTGCGCGGGCACATTGAATGGCTCGCCGACTATTTCGAGGCCGGCGAAGTGGAGGAAATTTGGATCACCTTCCCGGAGCCGCACCCCAAACGCAGCAAAGCCAAAAGCCGGCTCACTTCTCCGCGTTTTTTGAATATCTATCGCCGCATTCTGCGCCGCAACGGCCGCATTCATTTGAAGACCGACGATCAAGACTTGTTCGATTACACCACGAGCACTTTACAAGCGGAAGGGGGTCGCATTCATCAAATCGTTGCCGAGCTACACCACGCTGACATAAGCGAGGAGGACGTGCTAAAGATTCAAACGACGTATGAGACGCGATATTTAGCGGAAGGCCGTACGATCAAGTATGTTTGCTTCGGATTTTAAAGAGTGAGAATAAGATGAGCTGCTGCGCCGCAAATGGCACCAACAATTTTTTCAACGCGCAAGCCCGCCATTATGAAAAATACTTTCGCAAAAAGGGGCTGCGCAAAGAGCAGAAGTATCTCGCGGAAGGCATTCAGCAACATGGAATCGCGCAAGCAGATTTGCTCGAAATCGGCTGTGGCGTGGGGGGATTGCACTTGAGTCTGCTCAAAAAAGGCGCGGGCCGCGCGACCGGTTTTGATATTTCCGAACGCATGCTCGCCAGTGCGCGCCAGCTTTCTGCGGAGATGGGTTTGGCCGGGCAGACGCAATATTGGCAGGGCGATTTCGTTGCGTTGCACGACAACGCGCCCGCTGCGGAAATAACCATCCTCGACAAAGTCTTGTGTTGTTATGCGGACGTGCGCGAGCTGATCGCACGCTCGACCGCGAAGACGCGAAGCCTCTATGCCGTAAGCTATCCGCGCGATAATGTCTTCGTGCGCAGCGCGTTTATAGCCGCCATTCTCTTTTTTAAATTGTTGCGCGCTTCATTTCATCCTTTTTATCACTCCCCCGCGGAGATTACAAAACGGATCATGGCCGAAGGTTTTGAGCAAACCTATGAGCGGCACACAGGCATTTGGGTCGTGCAAGTATTCCAACGAAAGCGAGCTTGAGCATGAAAGCGATGCGAGTTTATCGAACCGGCGGTCCCGAGGTTCTCCAGTTTGAAGACCTTCCCGTTCCATCGCCCGGGCCTAAAGATGCGCTCATACGCATTGCGGCCATCGGCGTGAATTTCGTTGAAGTTTATCATCGCACCGGGTTGTATAAAGTCGCGCTGCCGTTCACGCCGGGAACGGAGGCCTCGGGAGTCGTCGAGTCGGTCGGAGCAGAAGTGACCGAGGTCCAACCGGGCGATCGCGTCGCCTATGCACTCTCACTCGGCGCCTATGCGGAATATGCGGTGGTGCCGGCATTCAAACTGGCGCCATTGCCGCCTGCCGTCTCTTTTGAGAACGGCGCCGCAGTGATGGTGCAGGGCTTAACCGCGCACTATCTCGCGCATGCCACGTATGCACTCAAACCGGACGAGACGTGTCTCGTGCATGCCGCGGCCGGCGGCGTGGGACTGTTGCTGGTGCAAATTGCGAAACGCTTGGGCGCACGTGTCATCGGCACGGTTTCAACGGAAGAAAAAGCACAGCTAGCTCGTAGCGCCGGCGCGGATGAAATCATTTTTTATACGCGGCAAGATTTTGAGGCCGAAGTGAAGCGCCTCACCAATGGTCGCGGCGTGGAAGTCGTATATGATTCGGTGGGCAAAACCACGTATGAAAAAAGTTTGAACTGTCTTAAGCCGCGCGGCTATCTCGTGCTGTTTGGACAATCGAGCGGAGCCGTGCCGCCCATCGATCCGCTTGTGCTCAGCGCGAAAGGTTCGGTGTATCTCACGCGCGCCGCATTGGCAAATTACACCGCCACACGCGCAGAGCTGCTCGCGCGCGCGCACGATGTATTGGGTTGGGTTGCAACCGGCGAGTTAAAAGTGCGCATTCATCGCGTGTTCTCTTTGGCCGAAGCCGCGGACGCCCAGCGCTTGTTGGAAAGCCGAGAGACTTCGGGGAAACTGTTGCTCAAGCCATGAGCGCGTGAACGTTCGCCGGAAATGCGGAGAACGCCGCTAGCGCGGACCGAGGCTGGAGCGCTTGGAAGAAGTGGCCTCGCATCAGATCTCTTCACAGAAAAAATTCCACAGGCGCGTTTTGATTGCCGGCGCCACTTTAAAGAAATGTTTGAGTATGCGACTCAGAAGCCAGAAGCGCTTTTGAAAAGGATAACCAAACTGGCAAGCAACGAAGGCGATCTTGTGATGAAATGAAACCTGCTTTAAGTCAGCTCGGCCGGCTAGTCCCCTCGGTAAACAAGCGCAGATGTTACGCAAGAACGAGCAGCGACAAACCCCAAAAGAGAAAGGTCGGCGCCGCACTGCGCCGAAAGCCTGGCGCTATTACAGTAACTGAGGCATTGCGCTTCTCAAAAATCCGCTTGACAATCCTTGCCTTTGCTCTCATATTGCCCTCACTAAAACCGTGTCATTCCTGTGCATCCCAATCCGGCGGAGAAACATGAAGGACTTTATGAAGACCTTTCGCACGCTGTTGCTCTTGTGTGCGTTGTTGTGCCTCGGCTCGTGCGCACGACCGATGCGCTCCAGCAATGCGGCACAAAAGAATTTCGAACCCACAGTCATTCTCATCAGCTTTGACGGTTTTCGCAGCGACTACATGGACAAAACCGACACGCCGAATCTGCACCGCCTCGCCGCGCATGGCGTGCGCGCGCAGGGCATGATCCCAGCATTCCCCTCGAAGACTTTTCCGAATCATTACACCATCGTGACCGGTCTGTATCCCTCGCATCATGGCATCATCGGCAATACGATGTTCGATCCGGAGTTTAATGCCATTTTCAAAATCAGTGACCGCGAGGCTGTGGGCGACGGGCGTTGGTGGGGCGGCGAACCGCTGTGGGTCACGGCGCAGAAGCAAGGACAAATCAGCGCAACCTATTTTTGGGTGGGATCAGAAGCGGAGATCATGGGCGTGCGGCCGAGCCATTGGAGGCAGTATGATTACAAAGTGCCGAACGCGGAGCGCGTGCAGCAAGCGCTCGCGTGGTTGGATTTGCCCAAAGCCCAACGCCCTACTTTTATCACGCTTTATTTCAGCGACACGGATCACTTCGGCCACGAGAACGGCCCCGAGTCGCCGGAAGTGCTCGCCACCATCAAGGCGGCGGATGAGTTGATCGGGCAACTGCTGCGCGGCTTGGAAACACGCGGCTTGCTTGAGAAGGTGAATGTCATCGTGGTTTCCGATCACGGGATGTCCGCAACGAGCGACGAGCGCGTGATCAATCTCAGCGACTATATCGACCTCAAAGCCGTGGAGATCATCGACAGCACGCCCACGGTAACGTTACGCCCGAAGCAGGCCAACCTCGACACGTTGTATCAAAAGCTCGCCAACGCGCATCCGCACATGAAAGTCTACCGCAAAGAAAATTTTCCGGAGAGGTTTCATTACAGTGGGCATCGCCGCATTATGCCGTTGATGTGTTTGGCGGATGACGGCTGGTCGATCAACACGCGGCCGCCGGGCGGCGAAGCGCGCTCGTGGAACGGCGGCGCGCATGGCTACGATAATCTTCTGCCTTCGATGCGCGCGACGTTCATTGCGCACGGCCCGGCCTTTAAGCGCGGCTTGACGGTCGCGCCGTTTCAAAACATTCATCTATATAATTTGATGGCGAAAATTTTGAAGCTCAAACCGGCGCCGAATGACGGCAGCTTGGATTCGGTGCGTGTGATGTTGCGTTAGCTCAACATGCGGCGACGAAAATCATGGACCCGCATACAATTGGCGAAAGCACGATGCGACTCTTTGACGACGAAAACGATCTGAAAGCCTGGGCTTTGCTTTCCGCGGACAAGCTCATCACATTGGCGCTGGAGGAAGATCTGGACGGCATCGGCGATATTACCTCGCGCGCGATCATGGAACCTCCGCCGCGCGCCAAAACTCCGAGGGCGCGCGCACATATCATGGCGAAAGCGGGCGGCGTTATGGCTGGCGGAGAAATTTTCGCGCGCGTTTTCGAGGGCGCAGTTCCCGAGGCGCGTTGCCAGCTTTTAGCTCGCGAGGGCGAAACGATCGCAGCGCCACGCGCGGTGGCGCAACTCGCGGGCGCTACGGAAACCATCTTGAGGTGCGAACGCACGGCGCTCAATTTTTTGCAGAGGCTCTCCGGCATTGCCACGCTCACGCGCAAGTTCGTCGAGGCGGTGGCGGGCACGAAGGCCGTGATTCTCGACACGCGCAAAACCACGCCGGGCTGGCGCGCGCTGGAGAAATATGCCGTGCGTTGCGGCGGCGGACAGAATCATCGCATGGGATTGTATGACATGTTTTTGATCAAAGAGAATCACAGCGCTGCCGCGGGCGGAATAACCGCGGCCGTGCGCAGTTGTCGCGCGTTTGCTTTGCAAGAGGGCAAGCCGTGGCGGTTGGAAGTGGAAGCTCGAAATCTCGCGGAAGTTGCAGAGGGTTTAAGCGCCGGCGCCGATCAAATCATGTTGGATAATATGTCGCTAGAGGAGATGAGACAAGCCGTGCGCTTCGTTGCGGGACGTGTTCCGCTCGAAGCTTCCGGCAACGTGACTTTGGAGCGGGTGGCGGCCATTGCCGCGACCGGCGTGGATTATATTTCCATCGGCGCCCTCACCCACTCCGCGCCGGTGTTGGATTTTTCGTTGTTGCTTTTGCCTTCATAGCCTTCGAATTTTGGCTTGACATTTCTGCCGTGATTGTTTACAGTTTTCCGAAAAGCAAGGAGTCCTCTCATGGGCTTGAACTCATACTCTCAACCTGCTAGACGCGCTGCCATTCCTCAAAACTATCAATGGCCAAAGCAAGGCCAATGGACTTACGAAGATTATTGTCGCTTGCCGGACGACGGCTGGATTTATGAAGTCCTTGAGGGAGAATTGTATATGTCGCCTGCACCATTAACGCGCCATCAGCGGTGCAAAATCAGGCTTGCTCATGCTCTGTATGCTTTTGCGCAGAAACATGAAGCCGGCGAAGTGTTGGATGCTCCCCTCGATGTCATGCTTCCCGGCCTTGCCACTCCCGTACAACCCGACATTATTTTTGTGGTGAAGTCCCGTGCTGATATCGTGAAGGAAGAACGCATCGAAGGCGTGCCCGATCTTATGGTGGAAGTGCTCTCGCCGTGGAATTGGATTGTCGACCGCCACAAGAAATTCGCGGTATACGCTAAAGCCGGTGTGCGAGAGTATTGGATCGTTGATCCGCAAGGCCGCACCATTGAGCTTTTTGTCCTGAAGAAAGGCGCGTTCGAGTTGGTTGGCAAATATGGCGTTGGCAAAACCGTGCGGTCGAAAGTTTTGAAGGGGTTTGTAGCGGCAGTAAAAGAAGTTTGCCCGGCTTAATGCGAAAACGATTTCATCTTTCCAACACGAGCCGGCCGGATACCCTCTCAAGATTCTTCACGCTCGTTTCGGCAATCTGCCTTTCGATAATGAGTGCAGCAGCCTGGCCGCAAGCCTGGCAATACCACAGTACCCCTCGCTTCGTCATCGCATATTCCCCCGAACAAAAAAACTTGGCAATGCAAATTCTCAGCGAAGTGCAGGCCGAAGATGCGCTGCTCGCACAGCGGCTGCAGTTGACGCCGAGCCGCACGATTACGCTCTTTCTCTGCCCGACCCAGAGCAGTTTCGAGCGCCTCACCGGCGGCATCATTCCGCATTGGGGCGAGGCCGCGGCGGACCCGGTGCATTGGCGCATTTTTCTCAAAGCGCCGCGTTTGCATGAAGGCAAGCACATCACGATCAAACACGAGCTCGCGCATTTGCTGCTCGCCGAGTTGGCGCATCCGCGCCGTTTGCCGCGTTGGTTCAACGAAGGCGCCGCGATTTTTCTCGCCGCGGAAACGCAACATATCGAGCCGGCGCTCATCTCGCGCGCCATGGTCACGAACTCGCTGCTTTCGTTCGATGATATTGAAGCCTTGCTTTCCTTTCCAAACGAAAAAGCCGGGCTGGCCTATTCGGAAAGCTACCATGCCGTGAACTTTCTCGTGCAACGGCACGGGTTCGCTGCACTCGGAAGATTTGCAAGAGCATTGGCGCAACATCCCGAGCCGCGCGCGGCCTTTCAGCATGCGTGCGGCGAAGATTTGTGGGATTTCGAAGTGGCGTATTTTGACTATGTGCGCAAAAAATTCCGTTGGTACTTTTTGCTGGATGAAAGCGTGCTATGGGGCGTCGGGATTTTTGCGCTCTTCATCGCCGCTTATATAGTGACGCGCCTGCGCACGCGCAAGAAAGCCAAAGAGTGGGAACAAGAAGAGCGCGAAGCAATTGAAGGAGAGGAGCAACCCAAAGAGAAAAGCGAAGGCGAGCACGATGGGCGAGCAGATGAAACCAAGCCGGAATGATTGCAAAGCGCTTTGCCAAAATCATTTCGTCAAGCAGCGACGTCATCATTCTCTCTGTCATTTTGCAAGAACCTTCCCTCGTGCTCGGCGCAACGCTCAAAACGCGCTTTGTCTCGAGCGCGAAAAAAGATTCTTGCAGAATGACAAATTAGTTTATCCAACCACGAAAGGACGCGCTATGCT
Organism: bacterium; assembly: GCA_037444905.1. Classification (GTDB taxonomy): domain Bacteria; phylum Zhuqueibacterota; class Zhuqueibacteria; order Zhuqueibacterales; family Zhuqueibacteraceae; genus JABWAN01. The sequence continues at coordinate 80,462 of JBBILN010000005.1, forward strand.
GCGAAAACGTTTTTTGCTCGTTCTGCTGTTCAGCGTGTTGTGCGCGCAATTTGCATTTGCGCAAACCAAACCGCGCGCACGCGATCTCGGTGTTCCGTTCGAAGGCATGCCCGGCCCGCGCAATGCCATCACCGATGTTGCCGGCGTTGAAGTCGGTCACGTCACGCTCATCTCCGGCGAAGGCGAGTTGAAAGTGGGCAGCGGCCCGGTGCGCACGGGCGTCACCGCGATTTTGCCGCGCGGCAAAAATTCCAGCGCGCCGGTGTTTGCGGGCTGGTTCTCGTTGAACGGCAACGGCGAAATGACGGGCACGACGTGGGTCGAAGAGTCCGGCTTGCTCGAAGGCCCGGTGATGATCACCAACACGCACAGCGTCGGCGTAGTGCGGGATGCCGTGATTGCATGGCAGGTGAAACATACTACCATGGGACAATTGTGGGGCCTGCCTGTGGTTGCGGAAACGTGGGACGGTTGGCTGAACGATATAAACGGCTTTCACGTGCAGCCGCAGCACGCGTGGGAGGCTTTGGATAACGCGCAAAGCGGTCCGGTGGCGGAAGGCAATGTCGGCGGCGGCACGGGCATGGTGTGTTATGAATTCAAAGGCGGCATCGGCACGGCTTCGCGAAAACTTTCGGAACGCGCGGGGGCATACATGCTCGGCGTGTTGGTGCAAGCCAATTTCGGTTTGCGGCCGCAGTTGCGCATCGCCGGCGTGCCGGTCGGCATGGAAATTCGCGAAGGCGCATTTCGCACGCGTGAAACCGGCTCCATCATCGTGGTGTTGGCGACGGATGCGCCGCTGTTGCCGCATCAACTCAAGCGGCTCGCGCGACGGGTGTCGTTGGGCATTGCGCGCACGGGCAGTGTGTCCGGCAACGGCTCGGGTGATATTTTCATCGCGTTCTCCACTGCGAATCTCGAAGCGGCGCAAGCGCAGAGCGTGGCGAACGTGGCTATGTTGCCGAACGAGCGCATGAACCCGCTCTTCGAAGCCACGGTGCAAGCCACGGAAGAGGCGATCATCAACGCACTCGTCGCCGCGGAAACGATGACCGGCGTGGATCATCACAAAGTGATTGCGTTGCCGCAGGAGAGGTTGAAAGAGGTGATGAAGAAGTATGGGAGGTGATTTTAGTGTACAATTTTTTCTGCCCACGAAATACGCGAAACATACGAAAAGTTTTTCGGGTGTTTCGCGGGCAGGAATTTGAACCGGTTTTCGTGTTCGCAACCAGGCTTCGACTACGCCATAAAAATCTTCCCTCTTGCTTTTCAAAACAGATTTCATACTTTGGCTTGGCATTGCGGAATGCTGTTTAGCGCAATTCCCGATGCGCCTCACATTTGCAATTCAACATTCTTGGTGCATGCACTATGAAAGTCTATATCAGCTACGCACACGCCGACGAAGCCGTCGCGCAAAAACTCGCCGAGGCCCTGCAACGCGCGGGCTTGGAAGTTTGGTATGCGCGAACCGGAATTTTCCCCGGAGATAATTGGGCGGAAGAAGTGGCGAAGGCCCTGCGTGAATCCGACGCCATGATCGTTTTGCTTTCACAACAAGCAGTGAACTCGGACTATTTGCGCCACGACATTTCTTATGCTTTGGGCGAACAGCGTTTTCGTAATCGGCTCATCCCGGTTGTCATTGGCTCTTCGGAAAAAATTCCTCCGGAAAAATTTCCTGCGATCTTACGACGGCTGCAATTGATTGAGTTGGCGGAAAATGAAAACGAAAACGGTTTCAAAAAAATCACGCAGGCCCTTGCGGCTGCCGCATAAATTCTGTGGGGCGCCATGCACCTCCAAGAAGTTTTCCTTTCCCATTCACATCATGATCGCGCTTTTGTGCTCCCGCTCGTCGATATTTTGCGGCGGCACGGCATTCCGCTTTGGTATAGCGGCACAGACATCATTCCGGCGCAACAATGGCATGATGAAATCGGGGCGGCGTTGCAGCGCTGCGATTGGTTTATGATTGTGCTCTCGCCGGATGCCTTGCAATCGCTTTGGGTGAAACGCGAGTTGCACTACGCCTTGCAACAAGAGCGTTTGGCGAACAACATCATTCCTCTACTCTACCAAGATTGCGAATACGGCAAACTCTCCTGGACGCTCGCCGGATATCAAATGGTCGACTTCACGCAAAGTTTTGAAAACGGCTGCCGTGATTTGCTGCGCGTTTGGGGCCTCGGCTTTAAATCGGAATAGGAAGCAGAACCAGACCTCTTGAGATTCCTCTCATGTCGCCCAAACAACTCTTCTCGCAATTGCACGAAAAGATTTCCGAAAAATTTCGGAACGTGTCGTTCAAGCTGTATGAACGCATGCCCTCGGACCAAGCCACGTATCTCTATTGGCTGCTCGGCGCGAGCGCGCTGGGAGGTGTGGTGGATGCGCCGAGCGCAACCGCGGCATTGCTCGCGCTTGGCAAAGTCGTCGGCGAGCTTGCCATGGGCGCGTTGAGCGGTTTGCTCGATGATTTCCGCAACAAGAAAGACGAGGCCGAACGCCTCCGCCTCTTGCGCGAGGCGGCCGCGGACTCATCCGAAGTCCGCAACGCGCTCGATCTTTTATTAAAAAAGACGAAGGCTTTGAACGCCGCGCAGACTGCTTAAGCGCAAACGCACGCCGACAAAGACGAGCAGCAACAATTCAACACGGCCATGCAAAACCCGCTCGCGGCTGCGGGAAGCTCGCTGAAAATTTCGAAGAACCGTATTAAAGGCAAAGCCGTTGCGATTGGCAAGAAGGCCAAAGCGCAAAACGTTTCCGCGAAGCGCGGCGGCGTGGCCGTGGGGAAAATCAAAGCCGATAAAGTTGTGATTCAAACCACGACGCGTGAAAGTGCAACGAGCCGCGCGGAAACCTCTGCCCGCAAGAATTACCTCGAAAGCATGCGCACCGCGTGCAACCTGCTCCCTCTCGCCGCGCTCGCGGATGATCGCGACCCTCATCGCGGCGCGGCTATGAGTTTGAGCCAGGTGTATATTGATTTGAATACGACGGAAAGCAAGGGGCGAGGGGCAAAGGGCAAGGAGCAAAAAGCAACCGTGCGTTTGCCGACCGAAGCGGAGTGGGAATAAGCCGCTCGTGGAAAAGCTGGAAGAATTTTTTCGTGGGGAAATGAAGACTTGAGCGCGGAGCTTGCGAATTATGATTTGATAGTCGGCCGCACGACCGCGGTGGGAAGTTATCCCAAAGGCGCAACGCCCGAGGATGGCATTTGCGATCTCGCCGGCAATGTGTGGGAATGGTGTAGCGATTGGTATGACGAGGACTATTACGAATTGTGTGAACAGCAAAGCGTGGTGACAAATCCGCAGGGGCCATTGCAGGGTTCGAGCCGGGTGTTGCGCGGCGGCAGTTGGGGCTACAACGCGCAGCTCTGCCGCTCCGCGTTTCGCATCCACATCTACCCCGACCTCCGGATCAACAACTTCGGCTTCCGCGTGGTGTTCGTCCCGTAGTCAGTTGGCAGTTCGTTCCGGCCTTGCCTATGAGCAGACGAGTTGTTTGAGCGCAGTGAGCGAGCGCGAGGGACGAAGCGCGAGCGAGCGGAGCGAGAACAACGAGTCGGGGGTTTGGGCCGCTGCGCGGCCCAATTTTTTTTTAAAAAATGATTCCGCTTTGCTTTTGCAAAGTGAGCGCGCGTTTTTTTTGCTAGGCAGCACGTTCTGCTAACAATAACGTTCACTCAAGTAGTCCCACCCCTTATGGGCATGCGTGTCAAGCTAAGAGCCTTCACGCAATCCGAACTCATCCCCCGGCCCCCATAGGTGTCAAGCTAAGGCAGCGTGCCCGAACAATTCCCCCCTTGAGGGGGGTTAGGGGGGTGTCGCTCGGTATCGTGAGCCAAGTGAAAAGCAGTTTGAAAAGCATTAAAACGTGTGATGATGTTTGAATAGCATCGTCGCTCCAAAGAACACCCCCCTGCCCCCCTCAAGGGGGGAATACGTTGTGCGAATCCGCTTAGCTTGACACGTATGCCCCCGGCCCCCTTCTCTTAAAAAGAGAAGGGGAGAAAAGCAACGTGTGCACGCACATCGGCCCACAAGGGGCCGGGGCTACAAATTTTCTCACCCAAACCTCGCCTTCGTCAATTGCATCAACGCGTGCGTGAGCGGGTCGAGCAAGTCTTGCGGGGCAATGCACTCGTAGTCCCACCCCCTCGTGGGGTGCTGCACCGTGTGCAGAAGCAGCGGCCCACAAGGGGCCGGGGCTACAAATTTTCTCACCCAAACCGCGCCTTCGTCAACTGCATCACCGCGTGCGTGAGCGGGTCGAGCAAGTCTTGCGGGCAGTTGACTTCGCGCAGGAGGTGTTTGATCTTGCGGCGCATTTCGCGTTGCCAATCTTCTTTCATGGTCCAATCGATGATGTGCGTGTCCGGCTCGAGCGTGGCCACGAGACGCGCAGCCAGCTCCTCGTAGCGGCTATATTCCGCTTCGCGCGGCGCGAGGTAACGCGCGAGCACGCGCCAATACGCTTGCGCATCCGGTGCGAGCGACGAGGCTGGCTCCGCCGTGAGCGCCTCGGCGCGCAAACGCAGCACTTCCTCGCGCAAGCGTTGCAGCGCGGTTTCCTCGTCGATCTTCTGCTGTTGCCGTTCGATCGCAATTTTCGTGACGCGCTGCTGCAAGGCTTGATAGAAAACCGGATCGCGCTCCAGGTTCCGGCGAATCTCTTCCATGAGCGCATATTGCAGCCGCAGGACTTGGGCTTGCAATGAGCCGAGCGCTTCAACTTCCTGCATAAAATTTTCCGCGGCGAGGCTCGGCATTTCGCGCACGCGCATGGCGCCGTGCGTGCGCGCGAAGGCCTCCAAAGCTTGCCGCACTTTTCTGCTGCCGTGCGCGCCGGCCAGCCCCTGGTCAAAATAGAACGCCGCGGCTTGCTGCCGGATGTGATCAAACCATAAAGCTTCCTGCAGAAATTTGATTTCCTCTTGCAGCGCCGGAAGCAGTTGATCCAAAACCTGCACGAATCCCTGCCAAATTTTTTGAAAAGCCCGACGCGGCTCCGCGGGTTCCAAAGTGAAAAGCCAGGAATCCAAATCATCCTGTTCAGGATAGGATTTGAAAATCGCACGCAGCTCTCTGCGCCGCAGCCGCATTTCTTCGAACGCCTCGTCAGCAAAGCGCGGCGTGACGATTTCGTCGGGTTGTGGGCAATCGAACTGCGCTAGCTCGTGCGTGAGATATTGTGTCACGCCATAGTAATCGACCAGCAGGCCGAAGTGTTTGTGTTCCGCGCCCGGCGTTTGCGTGAACGCGAGCGCCTGCAAAAGCTCGTAGCCTTGCAGCGGACGATCGACATAAAGCGCCTGCAATAGCGGTGCGCGCAATTCCGGCGCGAGCGGCCCGGCGAGAATTAAGAGCGCGAGCTTATCGTGCGGATCGCGCCAACGGCGCACTAGCTCGGCCTCGTCGTCAAAGCGGCGAAACAACGCGGCCAACTCGCGTTCTTGCGGCTGCGGTTTGGGCAGCAGCACGGCCACTTGTTCGGGCATGGCTTTTTCGAGCGCGTGAAAGTAGAGCGCCGCGCTTTCGCTATCCGCGGCGAGCACCAGTCCTTTGCAGGCATTGCTGCGGATTTCTTGATGGAAGTGTGCGTGCAAATCCTCCGCGAGGCTCGTGATGCGCCGCGCCGCGACGTTCGGAGGCAGAGCATGCACGCGACGCGCGGCTCCGGCAGCAAACGCGTTTGGCGTGTAGCCGCTGTTTGCAGCGAGTTGATGCAGGCGAGGCAAACGTGCTTCAAACTTCGCGGGCAGTAGATAGCCGCGACGCTGCGCTTGTGCAAATGAGAAGGAATGCAAGCCCTGCGCTTGCGCGCCGCGCCGCGGCGGATATGCCGAGCAACCAATCATATGCGCATTCGGAAAAGCGCGGGTGAGGTCATCAAGCAAAGCTTCATCTTCGGCGCGATGCGCTTCATCCACCAAAACGAGCAACGGCGCTGCATTGACGGCTGCGGGGGCGGCGTTAAAAAAGGCTTCACGAAAAGTTTGCGCCGCGACCATCAGCGTCGCGCCATTCGCGCGCCGCAGGGCCAGCGCGAGCGCGGCGGCTTCTGTGATCTCGTCCGGTGATTCCAATTGGTATGCTTGAAAAACGCGGCGCACGCGCTCGCGTTGCCGGTCACAATGGGTGAGCATGACGAGCGCGTGCGCATGAAACGCGGGCGTGCGACGCAATTGGCCGGCAAGCCAAGCCAGTGTGTGAGTTTTGCCGGAAGCGCCCGGATGCCAAATTACGCCGCTGCGAATGGGCGCGACCGTTGCATTCGCCGGCTGCGATACGAGCTGCGCACAAGTTTGCCGCACGGCTTGATATTGATGACACCAAGCGAGCCGCGACTTGAGGCCGCGACTGCCTTGTTCAAACAAAAGAAAATTTTGCATGAGATCGAGCAGCGCGCGCGGTGAAAGCAGCCCGGCCAAAGCGAGGTCCTGCGCCGTGGGCAGATCGGATTCATGCGTTGGAATTTGGCGCAACCCGAGGCGCACGTCTTCCCACGTCAGCGGATACGGATCGTCCCACGATTGGAAGTCCTCTTCCTCCGCATTTGCAGAAGCCGCGGCGGAAAAATTTTTTTGCACCACGAGCTGGAGTTGTGCAGTGTGGAAAAGACGCGGGACGGCATCGTGTGCTTTGAGCTGCGCAAGCCGCCGTACTCCGGCTTGCAAACCTTCTTTGGAATTCGTTGCTCCAATGGCAGCGAGCGCCAGCGGAATGCCGTTGACAAAGATCGCAAGATCGACGGTGTGGCTCGCCGCGGCGCTCGTTATGCGAAATTGCTCAACGACTAGAAAGTTATTGTTCGCCGTGTGCTCGAAGTCGAAATAACGCACCGGCGCGGCTTGCGTCAAACGAGCGTGAAGCTGTTGCTGTGCGAGCGCGAGATTTTGTTGCGCGGGTTGCTGGAGGGCATTGTATGCGCGGCGCAAGTTGTTTTCGGACAGCCCCGGGTTCAGGTTGCGCAGTTGGCGCTCCAGCCGTGCGGAGAGAATGATTTCGCTTTCACTGCTGCGCTCGCGGCGCAAGGCTTCATCGTCATTGTGCCGGCATTCATAATGGCAAACGTGACGCAGGAAAGCGAGCGCTGCGCGCAAAGCTTCGAAATATTCCGCACTGGCGGTGTTCATGAGTCCCTCGTGATGATGGCGCACCTGCAATTGACTGCGCTGCAAAGTAAGAAACGGCAAACCGGAACGCAAGCGCGGCGGCGCGGCGCAAGGTTGCAGTCGCCGGCGGAGCACGCAGCACGGCGACTTCTGCATGGCCGGAGGTCAATCGCATGATGCTAGGTTGGTCTTTTATGTTCTGTCGCTGCTTCACCGAGGTGCGTTCTTCGCTTGTTTACCGAGGTGGTCTCTTCGCGCGAGGTGGCTTGGTGCCGAGAGCACGAACGCACCTGTTAAGTGTGTGCTTCATTGAGGAAATCTCTTGACACTCGGCACAAACCCCAGCCTGCAAAAAGATTACTACGAAAAAGCGTAGTCCCGGCCCAATGCCGTTTCCTCAGGCGATATTTCGTAGCCCCGGCCCCTTGTGAGCCGATGAACGTTCAACATTTTCAATGCCCCACTAGGGGGCAAGGCTACAAAGGAATCGGCATTGGGGCAGGGCTACATTTTCATCACGCCGCCGCGGCATGGCAATTCCTTTTGAATGGCATCGTCGTCGTATCGCCGCTGCTGATTTTCAAATTTCATTTTGAAATCTGCGAAGCGCTTTGAGCGAGCTAGCTCAACCAGCCACCTCGGCAAACAAGCGCAGATGTCACGCAAGAACGGGCAGCGAGAAAGCAGAAAAGAAAACGTGGCGCCGGATTCCGTTGCGAGCCGGGCGGCTCTGAGATGCGGTAACGAAGACAGCCGTAATGCCTCAGTTATTGGTGGAAAACGTAGCGCAGACATCCTTGTCTGCAGGCGGGGACGCCTGCGCTACTCCACCCGTAACTGAGGCATTACAGACAGCCAGAGTTTTCATTTGACTTTCTAAAGCCGATCGGTTATATTCGCCGTCGCTTTTTAGCACGCGCCTAGGCAGGATTCCTTCTCTTGAGCCTCACTCTTCTCTCAAAGGATTCAAATCTACGTTGCTTCCGTTTCGGCCCTTCTGGCTCGCAACAAATTTGCGCGAGATTGCAAGCTCCGGTCGCAACAGGCTTCTTCAGGGCAAGAGTCAGCGTCGCGTGATTGCACAATGATAGCCATCAATGAATCGGAGGCGGCATGAATGTCGATGAAATCAAACAATTGGTCAAAATCGTTGAAGAAAGTGCCATTGCTGATCTAGAAGTAACCCGTTGGGGCCGCAAAGTTAAAATCACAAAATATGCTACCGGCTCATCCGTGAATTCCAATCCCCTGGGCGCGCCGGTTTACATGCGAGAGCCGGTTTATCAGCATACCATTCCGGTTCCGCCTCCTCCGCCCGCGCCTCCTCCTGCCATGGCAATGGGCCAGCCCGCATCTCCAGCCAAAGAAGCAGCACCCGCAGCCGCGGAAAGAACAAACCATGTTGAAATCAAATCGCCGATGGTTGGCACCTTTTATCGCGCGCCTGCGCCGGATGCCGAGCCATACGTAAACGAAGGCAGCGCGGTCGCGAAAGGCCAAGTGCTGTGCATCATTGAAGCCATGAAATTGATGAATGAAATTGAAGCGGATTTTTCGTGCAAGATCGTTGAGATTCTCGTGCAAAACGCGCAGCCGGTCGAATACAACCAACCCTTATTCCGAGCCATCAAAACTTGAAAAAGGTCCTCATCGCCAATCGCGGAGAGATCGCGCTCCGCATCATTCGTGCTTGCAAAGAGCTCGGCATCAAAACCGTGGCGGTCTATTCCGAAGCGGATCAACACTCGCTGCATGTGCGGTTTGCGGATGAAGTGGTGTGCATTGGCCCCGGGCCGAGCAAGGAAAGTTATTTGAATATTCCACGCATCATCAGCGCCGCGGAAGTCACGAACGCCGATGCTATTCATCCCGGCTATGGCTTTCTCTCAGAAAATGCGCATTTCGCGGAAGTCTGTGCCTCGTGTGACATTAAATTCATCGGCCCGACCGCGGAAATGATTACGGCTATGGGCGACAAATCCTTCGCGAAAGAGACGATGCGCAAAGCCGGCGTGGCGACGATTCCGGGGAGCGACGGCCTGCTGCCGGAGGTCAAGGCAGCTCTCGATTGCGCGGAAGAAATCGGTTATCCCGTCATCATCAAGGCCACGGCCGGCGGCGGCGGGCGCGGGATGCGCATCGTGCGCGGCAAAGAGGAGTTGTCCAGCGCTTTCAATCAAGCGCAAGCTGAAGCAGGCGCCGCATTCGGCAACCCGGCAGTGTACATGGAAAAATATTTCGAGCACCCGCGCCACATTGAAGTGCAGCTCTTGGGCGATATGCACGGCAACGTGATGGCGCTCGGCGAGCGCGAGTGTTCGATACAGAGAAAGCACCAAAAGCTCATTGAAGAATCGCCTTCGCCCGCCATTACCGAAGAACTGCGCCGGCAAATGTGCGAGGCTGCGGTGCGCGGCGCCAAAAGCGTGAATTACGTGAATGCCGGCACCATCGAGTTTTTGTTTCAAGACGGCAAGTTTTATTTCATGGAAATGAATACGCGCATTCAAGTCGAGCATCCGGTCACGGAATCCGTGCTCGGCCTCGATTTGGTGAAAGAACAAATTCGCGTGGCGCGCGGCGAAAAGATCGACCACCTCAACCCGAATTTCAAATTGCGCGGCCATGCCATCGAGTGCCGCATCAATGCCGAAGATCCGGCGCGTGAGTTTCGGCCTTCGCCGGGCAGGATCAGCACGTGGCACGTGCCGGGCGGCATCGGCATCCGCGTGGACACGCACGCCTACGCGGGCTATATGATTCCGCCGTTTTACGATTCGCTCATCGCCAAGCTCATTGCGCACGGCAAAAATCGCGCGGAAGCCATCGAGCGCATGGAGCGCGCGCTGGACGAATTCATTGTCGAAGGCATTCACACCACGGTGCCGTTTCATCAAAAAGTCATGGCCGACCCGGATTTTCAATCCGGCAATTTTGACGTGCGCTATGTCGAAAACTTTTTCAAGCGCATGGCTTCCACGCCGAATAGTTTGGTGCCGGCGTAGATGCTCTTGGAGTGTTGGAGTTGTGGATTGATGGAGTGTTGGAGTGATGTTAGAACAACAACGTTGAGTGAGCGCATCCTCTGGTGTTGTCATTCTGGAACAACCTTCCCTAGTGCTCGGCACTTCTCCTGTTATTGAGAGTTGTACCCAGTGTAAGTGAAGATTCTTCCAGAATGACAACACAGAGAGAACTTCATTCAAGCGCCGCAGAGTATAACAAATGCTTTTAAGGAGCCTCTGATGAATGTCCCCAACGGATTGCAATACACGAGCGAGCACGAATGGGTAAAGCTTGAAGGCGACCTCGCCACCATCGGCATTACGGATTATGCGCAGAGCCAGCTTGGCGATATCGTTTTTGTCGATTTGCCCAAAGTCGGCGATGCGGTCACACAGATGCAAATCTTCGGCACGATTGAAGCCGTGAAAACCGTTTCCGATTTGTTCGCGCCGGTGAGCGGCGAGGTCGTCGAGGTCAACGCCGCGCTCGCAGACAAGCCCGAAGCGATCAATCAAGATTGCTATGGCGCGGGCTGGATGATCAAAGTAAAACTCTCCGGCGCCGCGAGCGGATTGCTCACGCCGGAAGAGTATCAGCAAAAAATTGCCGAATAGTTGCCCGGCAGACCTTGTCGCTGCGGCTTGTGGAAGCTTGCGGAGAGCGCTTCGCTTTCGGCCATGCCCGCGTGCGAAGCTTGCTCGCACCGCAATCATCCTGGCTTTGCAAAGGCGAAAATTTTGTGTAAGTAAACGAACTGCCGCGTGCAGTTCGTTTTTATTTTGCTCCCGTTTCCCCAGCGCGATCAAGCCGCAACCCAGCAGGCAGAATAATTTTCCGGCAGAATGACTACGTCATTATTCTGCCGATGAATCATTCTGCCATTTGAAGTCTTTGCTTTCTCTGCACAGATTTCACTTTTAATAGTATAAGGAATCGAATTATGCCTGCCAATCTCTCTCGCACCGGCACGTTTGTCGAACGGCACATTGGCCCCGATACCCATGACACCGCCGCGATGCTGCGAAATGTCGAGGCGCCTTCACTAGACGCCTTTATCGCTTCGGTCATTCCCGCTGCGCTGCGCACCACACGACCGTTGCAATTGCCGCCGCCTCGCACCGAATTCGAATTGCTCGCTGAGCTGCGCACGCTTGCCGCGCACAACAAAATCTATCGCTCGTTCATCGGCATGGGATATTATAATACGATTACGCCGCCGGTGATTTTGCGCAACGTTCTCGAAAACCCCGGCTGGTACACGCAGTACACGCCCTACCAAGCCGAAATCGCGCAGGGCCGGCTTGAAGCTCTGCTCAATTTTCAAACCATGGTGATTGATCTCACCGGCCTGGCGATCGCGAACGCGTCGTTGCTCGATGAGGGCACGGCCGCGGCGGAAGCCATGACGATGTTTCATGGCCAGCGAAAGAACGCCGCTAGTCACGCCTTCTTCGTTTCGGAAACGTGCCATCCGCAAACGCTTGCCGTGTTGCACACACGCGCGAAGCCGCTGGGCATTGCAATTGAAATCGGCGATCATCGCCGCTTTAATTTTTCGGAAAAATTCTTTGGCGCGCTCGTGCAATATCCCGCGACCGACGGGGTGATTCACGACTATCGCGAGTTTTGCGAGCGCGCGCATGCCGCGGCCGCGCACGTTGTCGTCGCCACGGATTTGATGAGCCTCGCTTTGTTAACGCCGCCGGGCGAGTTCGGCGCAGATGCGGCCATCGGCAGCTCGCAGCGCTTCGGCGTGCCGATGGGTTATGGCGGACCGCATGCCGCGTTCTTTGCCACGCACGACGCCTTCAAGCGTTTTTTGCCGGGCCGCATCATCGGCGTGTCGATCGACGCGCACGGCAACCCCGCTTTGCGCATGGCTTTGCAAACGCGCGAGCAGCACATTCGCCGCGAGAAAGCCACTTCAAACATTTGCACCGCGCAAGTTCTGCTCGCGATCATTGCGGGCATGTATGCGGTTTATCACGGCCCGCAGGGCATTAAGAAAATCGCGGAGCGCATTCACAATCTCGCCAAAGTGCTTGCCGCAGGTTTGCAGCGGCTCGGCTGCCGCGTGGTGCATTCGGATTATTTTGACACGCTGCGCGTCGCGCCCGGCTCACGTTCAGTGAAAGATATTCTTGCCGCGGCGGAGGCAAAGCACATCAATCTGCGCAAGTTCGAGGATGGCACACTGGGCGTTGCTCTCGACGAAACCTGCGGCGAACAAGACTTGCAAGATTTGCTCGAGATTTTCGGCGGCTCTTCGGTTAATTTCAAAACAGAAGAATTGGCTGCAAAAGAAAGCTCCGGCTATACCGGCGCGCTGCGGCGCAGCTCGGCGTTTTTGCAGCACCCGGTCTTCAATAAATATCATTCCGAAACCGAGATGCTGCGCTATGTGCGCGCGTTGGAGAGCAAAGACCTCTCGCTCACCACGAGCATGATTCCGCTTGGCTCTTGCACGATGAAATTGAATGCGACGACCGAGATGCTGCCCATCACGTGGCCGGAGTTTGGCAGGCTGCATCCGTTTGCGCCCGTGGAACAAGCGCGCGGTTATCAAGAAGTGTTCTCACAACTCGAGGCGTGGCTCGCGGAGATCACCGGCTTTGCCGCGGTTTCGTTGCAGCCCAATGCCGGCGCGCAGGGCGAATACTCGGGGCTATTGGTCATTCATGAATACCACGAACGCCGCGGACAGGCGCAGCGCAAAGTGTGTTTGATTCCTTCTTCCGCGCACGGCACCAATCCCGCGAGCGCGGTGATGGCCGGCATGGAAGTGGTGGTGGTGCGCTGCGACGAGAAAGGCAACATCGAGGTCGCCGATCTCAAAGCCAAAGCCGAGCAACATCGCGAGCGGCTCTCCGCATTGATGGTCACCTATCCGTCCACGCACGGCGTGTTCGAAGAAGCCATCAAAGAGATTTGCGCGATTGTGCATGCGAACGGCGGGCAAGTTTATATGGACGGCGCGAACATGAACGCGCAAGTCGGTCTCTGCCGCCCCGCGGAGTTGGGCGCGGACGTGTGCCACATCAATTTGCACAAAACGTTTTGCATTCCGCACGGCGGCGGCGGCCCGGGCATGGGCCCGATTGCCGTGGCTGCGCATCTCGCGCCGCATTTGCCCACGCATCCGGTGATCGCAACCGGCGGCAAAGCGGGCGTGGGTGCAGTGTCCGCGGCGCCGTGGGGCAGTGCGGATATTTTGCTCATCTCGTGGGCTTACATTGCGATGATGGGCAACGCGGGCTTGACGCAGGCAACGCAGTACGCGATTCTCAATGCGAATTACATGGCCAAGAAGTTGGAGCCGCATTACCCCGTGCTCTACAAAGGCGTGAATGGCCGCGTGGCGCACGAGTTCATTCTCGATATGCGGCATTTCAAAACCAGCGCGGGCATCGAAGTGGAAGATTTGGCGAAGCGATTGATGGATTACGGTTTTCACGCGCCCACGGTCTCGTTCCCGGTCGCGGGCACGATGATGATCGAGCCGACGGAAAGCGAATCAAAAGCGGAGCTGGATCGTTTCTGTGAGGCGTTGATTGCGATCAAGAGCGAGATTGAAGAGATTGAAAAAGGCCGGGCCGATAAACAAAACAACGTGCTGAAAAACGCTCCACACACGGCGAGCGCAGTGGCGGCCGATCATTGGGAGCGTCCCTATTCGCGCGAGCAAGCCGCATTTCCAAAGCCGTGGTTGCGCGCGCGAAAATTTTGGCCTGCGGTGGGGCGCATCAACAACGCGCACGGCGACCGCAACTTGATTTGCGCCTGCCCGCCGGTGGAAGAGTATGAGGAAAATCGGAAATGAAGGGATGAGCCGAAGAAAGCGCAAAAGCATACTCTGAAAATTTCGAACAAAGCAAAAAACGCACGCGGACAAAGGTTGTTCTGCGTGCGTTTTTTATTTGAAGGAGCCAGCGTGTTCTTCGACGCGCAAAGCGCTCAATGTGAGCGCGGATTTGCCGGTCTTCTCGCACACCGCGGTGCACAAGCCGCAATTGAAGCAATAGGGATAAACGTTTACGCGTTTGGGAGAGAGTTGCAAAGGACAAACGTAATGGCAAGGCTCGGTTTGTAAATGGCAGGCGCATTGCGATGCTTCATAAACCAAGTGCATGGTGTAACGGCAACGAAAAACGCTGAGCAGTGCGCCGACGGGACAAACATACTTGCACCAATAGCGCCGGCCGACAAGCAATTCCGAAACGAGAATAAGCAACACGAGCGCAAGCTCTACGCCGACGCCCGGTCCCAATATGCTTTGCGAAACGGCGCTTGAAATGATTCCGGGCATGGACAAATAACTCAGCAACGGAAAGGAAAAAGCCAGCGTTGCGAGCACGAGCGTTGTGAAAATTCCCCAGTACCAAGCCGGACGAGGGTTTTTGTTTATAGAACGATGATGTGATTTCCGCCAACGCGATTTCCAAAAGCGTTTCTGCAGGGCGTCGAGCCATTCGGAGAGCGTATTCTGCGGACACATCCAACTGCAAAACACGCGGCCGAATATCAACGCGAGCAGCACGGGCAGAATTACGCCGAGGAGCAAGGGGAGATAAATTTGCTTGGTGAGCAGAATCGTTTGCAGCGCCATGAGCGGGTCGGTGATTTCGATTTCGCCCACGGAGAGCGAGTAGAGCGTGCCGAGAATCGCATGCACGCCGAACACGTTCAACAACGGCACGGCGAACAGGAAGAGCAGAGATAAAATCTGAACGGCGCTGCGGACGCGGAGCAGCGCGCGGTAAGATAAACGCAGTGAAGCTGCTTGCAGTTCTAACATCTCATCAATCCAAAACTCCATCAATCCATCAATCCACCAATCCAACACTCCACACTCCATCACTCCAATCTGCTTCGCACGGTGATCGCGGCTTCTTCCGCCGGGCACACGTGCTCGCAAATGCCGCAGCCGAGGCACTTGTCATCGTGCACTTGCGGATAAATTTCGTCTTTCAAAGTGATCGCCTCACGATAGATCGGGCAGCGCTCGAAACACGCGCGACAAATCACGCCGCTGTAGGGCAGGCATTTCTCCGTGTCGATCACGGCCGTGCCCATGCGCACTTTTTCTTTTTGCGTGAGGTGATTGTCGAGCGCGCCGGTGGGGCAAACAGGAGGACATTTCATGCAAACATAGCACGGTGTGGCGCGCGCAAAAATCTCGGGCGTGCCGAAGCGCGCGCCCGAAAATAACGGCGCCATTTGAATGCTGCCATACGGACAAACGTGCGCGCACTTGTTGCATTTGATGCAACGCAAAAGAAACTCACGCTCTGCCACTGCGCCGGGCGGACGCAATGGCGAAGAGGCATGGACGGCGCGCGTGAGAAATTTGAGGAGAGCGGCGAGCATGGCTTATTTTAAAAAACATCGTTGAGCAGCGGGATGCCATCGCTTTGAAGTCACTCTGCTTTGAAAAGATCACCTCGAGAAACAAACGGAGAACGCCCCTCGGTGAAGCAGCGACAAAACAAAGCACAGCGAGGGAGCACATTGACAGCACGCTCAGGGTTCCTCATCTTCCGTCACATATGTGGGAAACACGCCGAGCACGCCTGCGACTTCGTGCGTTATGTGTTTTGCAAGCTGCTCCAATTCTTCCACGCTGCGCGCTTCGGTGACGAGAATGATATTGTCCTCTTTATGAATGCCGTAGGTGGCGACGTTCGGCAAACGCTGCAATTGCGCTTGCACGGCTTCCGCATCTGTGGCAACCACTTTGACGATCATGCTTGCGATCAACATGAGATCCTCGTTGGATTGATGGATTTCTGGATTGGTGGATTGTTGGGATTGCCCCCATTAATCCATGACTCCACCAATCCATCAATCCAACTGCATTAGACTTTTTCGATCTTCACCGCGCACACTTTATACTCCGGTTCTTTGGAGCCGGGGTCAATGGCGTCGGTGGTAAGCAGATTCGCGAGCTTTTCCGACCAATGCCACGGAATGAAGATCGTGCCTTTGCGCGGGCGATCGATCACGCGCGTTTCCATTTCCAAACTGCCGCGACGTGTGACCAAACGCACCGTACTCTTGTCCGCAATGCTCCACGCGGTTGCGTCTTCGGGATGGATTTCGACATACGGCTTGGGCACCGCGCGATTCAACTCGGCGACTTGTCCGGTCATCGTCATCGTGTGCCAATGTTCGAGCACGCGACCGGTGGTGAGTGCAATCGGATATTCGGCATCGACCGGCTCTTCCGGGCCTTTGTCCGGGCGCGCGAAGATCACGGCTTTGCCATCGGGCTTGCCGTAGAAATACATGCGACGGCCCGCGGCTTTCTCTTTGGGAAAGAGCGGATCGCCTTCAACAAAACGATGCGTGGTGCCGGAATGATCGACGCTGGGCACGGGCCAACGCAAGCCGCGCACTTCACGCAAACGCGCGTACGTTGCGCCGGTCAAGTCCATGTCCTTGCCTTTGGTGGTTTGCAGATATTCGTTCCATACGTCTTCGACGGATTTGAAGTGCGCGAAGTTTTGTCCGTGCCCGAGGCGCGTGGCGAGATCGATGAGTATCGCGCCGTCCCAACGCGCTTCGCCTTGCGGCTCGAGCGCTTTGGCCATGTGTTGCGAGCGGCGCTCGGTGCAGCCATACACGCCTTCTTTCTCGCCCCAAAACGCCGCGGGCAAAAGCACGTCCGCGAGCTTGCTGGTTTCGGTGGGATGAAAAGCCTCGCTCACGATCAAGAATGCGTCTTGCATGCCTTTGAGATACTTGTTGAGATTGGGCAGCGAATGCGCAGGATTGGTGCACATCACATACATCAATTTGATTTCGCCTTTCGTCATGGCATCGAACATCGCCATCGTGTGCTTGCCGGGTTTGGGTTGAATCTTTTCCGGCGGCACATTCCACAGCGCGGCGATTTCTTTGCGATGTTGCTCATTCTCTACTGAGCGATGGCCGGGTAGAAGATGCGAGAGGCCGCCGCCTTCGCGCACGCCGCCGCACGCATTCGGTTGGCCGGTAAGCGAGAACGAATCGCTGCCGGGTTTGCCGAGCTTGCCCGTGAGCAGATGCAAATTGTGCATGAGATTGTTCAGCCACACGCCGCGCACGCGTTGATTCACGCCCATGGTCCACATGGTCATCGCGGTCTTGGCTTGGCCAAACATGCGCGCGACTTGCACGATGTCTTCGGGCTTCACGCCGGCTTGTTGTGCCGCATACTCCGGCGTGTATTTCTCCAAAAATCTCTTGAAGTCTTCATACGTCATCGGATTCTGGCCGTCGCTGAAATTCACCGAGTCTTTGATGAATTGCTCGTCGGTGAAACCTTCGAGCACGAGTATGCGCGCGAGGGCGTGCATTACGGCGAGGTCGTAGCCGGGAATGACTTGCAGATGCAGATCCGCGATTTTGTTCGTCGGCGTTTTGCGCGGATCGATGATGATGATCTTCGTCTGCGGGTTTTGTTTTTTGCGCGCGACGAGACGGTCGTAAATTACCGGATGCGCCTCGGCCGTGTTGCTGCCCACGAGTAGAAAAAGATCACATTGGTCGATGTCGTCATACGTGCCGACCGGTTCATCCACGCCGAACGTGGTGGTGTAGCCGCCGACCGCGCTGGCCATGCACAAACGCGGATTGCCTTCGACATTGTTCGTGCCGATATGGCCTTTGAAAAGTTTGTTCGCAATGTAAGTTTCTTCGGTCGTGCCCTGGCCGGAGCCGTAAAACGCAACCGCATCCGGGCCGAACTGCGCGATGGTCTCTTGAAACTTGCTCGCCACGAGCGCCATCGCTTCTTCCCACGTCGCGCGCACCAGCTCGCCGTTCTTGCGAATCATGGGATGGAGCAAACGGCCTTTAGCATTGATCACTTTGTGCAGATAAAAACCTTTCACGCACAACAAGCCGTGATTGATCGTATTCTCTTTGTCGCCTTTCACCGCCACGGCTTTGCCGTTTTCCACGCCGAGCATAACGCCGCAACCGGTGCCGCAAAAACGGCAAACCGACTTGTGCCACGCCATTGCGGGCGCAGCATGAGCATTGTCCAATAACCAATCCATGCCAATGCTCGCTGCGGCCGCGCTCGCCGCGGAAGCTTTGAGGAAATCTCTTCGGGTCATGGGCATATTCATATTCTCCTCGATTTGAAGTCCCCCTTTGAAGGGGGATTCAGGGGGATGTTATTTCATTCGTTTCAGCTCTTCGCAATTTCACATTTTGCAACGGCGCCAACACTCCCTGCCCCTCATGAAATTTGACGATCAAAATCGCTAATGAGCAACTTTGAACTCATCCCCCGGCCCCTTCTCTTAAAAAGAGAAGGGGAGAAAAGACTTTCATAAATTCTCGGTTCTCCCCCTTCTCTTCCCAAGAGAAGGGGGCCGGGGGGATGAGTTCGGAAGCGCGAAGATTACCGAATGTGATCGTCAAAACTTATAAGGGGGAATTATTCCGTTCTCTTCCTGAGACGTGCTAAAAACAAGACAACTAGTCAATCCGCTTTATGAAATTTCAAATCGTGTCCGCCGTGGCAGCCGAAACAATTCTTCACCGGCACTGCGGCGAAGTTCACTTCTTTGGCGGAATGGCATCCGATGCACCGTTCGCCTTGCGGCTTCGCAAAGAACTCTTCCTCGCCGTCGCCGTGGCAAACAAAGCATCCAACATTCACTTGGCCATGCTTGCCGGTCTCCCACTTCGCCACGATTTCGGGCGAGGCGTTGAGATGACATTCATAGCAACTCGTGCTAAAATCCACTTCGGGATGTTTCGCAAACGCGGAGGCAGGTTGCGCCGCAGCTTGATCGCCCGTGCGCAGCGCTTCATTTTGCGCACACGCAAACAGTAGAAAAAGGCTTCCAATACCAAAGAGGATCAACAGCATCCATCGCATTCGCATCGTCGTTCTCCTCGGTTGAATTCAAGAAGAGCATGGGGCAAGGCGCTGGGAGCATGGCGATGAGCATTATTGCTCATGAGGTCATGTCCCATGCTCTACGCTCCAAGCTCCTTGCTAAAACTTGTACTCGATCATTGTGCGCAGTTCAATCGCGGCATCGTCCCACAGATCACTGCCATTGATGAGATATTGCGCGCCTTTGCCGGGGAAGAAAATGCCGCCGCGCAATGCGCCGGTCAAATTCTCTTGGAAGTTGAATTCCAAACGGCCGTCGATTTCTTGCCCAATGTCTTTCGAACTGAGATTGAGATTCGGGCCGCCGGCTGCGGTCCATGCATAAATCGGCTGCGTCGCGCGAATGAAGGTATAGGAGCCGAACAGCGATACCTTCGGACTGAACTTGTACGTGCCATTCGCTTGCACGAGCGTGGTGTTTTCAAACTCGCGATAGCCGCGCGTGTTCGGCGCGCCGAGTCCTTGCGGCGTGATGCCTTCCTCGTCCGGCATCACCGAGTCTTCCCAAATTTCGGTGACATAAAAGAAACCCGCGGTGCGCAGCTTGTTGACGTTGCCTTTGCCTTTTGTGGGATCATCATCGCCGGAGCCCATGCCGAAAACCACACCAGGCGTGAATTTGCCGGGCACGGTTGCTTTCAAATAAAGATTATAGCCCGACAAATCACCGTCATTCACATCGTGCTTCAACGCATCGTTCGCCGCGCGATTCACATTGAGCGCGCCGCCGAAGCCGGTGTTGGCAATGTTGTCTTTGCCGATCAAATAACTCGCTTCGCCGTTGAGCTTGATTTTACCGAGCGTGAAATCACACGCGAAACCGCCGGCCATGAGTTGCGTCACTTGCGGCGTAAAGCGCGGACGATTGTATTGCAGATCGTCGATGATATAGGCCGAGCCGTCGCGAATGCCGCGGTCTTTATAGAAGAAACCGAAGAGATTCCATTTGTTCTTCTCGCCGGCTTTGGCGTAATCCGCGAGCAACAGATCCGCGTCGCGCGCATCGCTGTTGCCATAGAGGTCGGGCGCTTGATCGGTTTTGTCCGAGAGACCGTCGTAACCTTCCCACACTTTTGCCCAACCGAGCTTGAGTTTGTTTTTGCCCACAGCAATATCCGCCTGCACGCCGTCGTAGTTGTTGTCGATCAACAAACGATTGCCGACGAGCCATTGCATGCGGCCAATCGTGAACGCGGATTTCAGTTTGGGCACATTGACCCAGAAGTAAGCTTGATCTACATGCGTGATGAACTTCGTGTCCTTGTTGTTGTACGTGCGCGAAGAACTTCCGCCCGCGGGCAGTTCATTATCCACACCCCACCAGCCTTGCGCCATGTCGAAGCGCGTGACCACCTTCGTATTCTCCGAAGGCGTGAACGCAAGATTCAAGCGCAGCATCTGCACGATATAATCGTCCTGCGCTTTGAGTCTGCCCAAAAAAAAGTTTTGCTGCGAATAGCCCCACGCATTGTACACGCCGCTGATCTTGAAACTCGTCGCGGGCGCCGGGGTTTGCGCAAAACTTAGAACATACGCGAACAATACGAGTCCGATCATCACAGTTCGTTTCAACATACTTTTTCCTTTCTTTTAGTGCGCAGTGAGTCAGCTTGGGGAAAAGAATGGAACTCTCTTCCTCCCTCGCATTTGATATGAGCAAAATTATGACAACAAAAATGCCACACAGAGTATTGATTCGCTCGAAGTGTAATCTCCTGATTTCTGGAAATATGCCGGCCAGGGTCGGAGTTTGTTGCGCGCAGCTTTCTCAAATTTGAGAGGCTTTTGTCCGATAAATGAGAAAAACACCGCACGTCAATTTTACACGCCAAGAGCCGTGCTTGCACTTCCCGCGAAGTAACTTCAAAAATTTTAGAACCTCCCTTGCGTCACTGCCGCTCGTTCTATATATTGCGCTGCGTTCCAACGTCTCTCCCCTCTCTGGTATGATTGCTGCAAAATAAGCGATACTTTTATCCGAATACAAAATCGATCAGCACGCCTTTCAATCAAATTCGGAGGCAATGTGGCAGAAGATTCCAAACCCACGCGACGTACTTTCCTCTCGCAACTATGGATGGGCGCGGGACTGTTCTTGAGCTATGGCACCGCGGCCTTCTATGGCCTGCGCTTTTTGAGCCCTCGTTTCAAGCAATCGCAACCTCGCCGCATTCTCGTCACCTCTGCGGACAAGCTCCCGCCGGGCGCGAGCACCACGTTTAAAGATTTGAGCGGAAGAAAAATCGTGCTCGTCAATTCCGGCAACGGCTTCGTCGCGCTCTCAACCACATGCACGCATCTCGGCTGCACCACGTATTGGGAGCAAGAGAAGGGGCATTTCTTTTGTCCATGTCACAACGGCTACTTCGACGTCAACGGCAATGTCGTCTCCGGTCCGCCTCCGCGGCCGTTGGATAAATTCGAAGTCTTTGTTGATGAGAATGACAATGTGTTTGTCGAGGTGAGAGAGGCGTGAGGGCCGGGGGCGAGGAGCATGGTGCATGGCATTGTTGAACAATCCGCATGCGGCGTCTCAAATAACTTTTTGGAGGTGTGCCATGGCGCAGTTTCGATTTCAAGACTTGGAGATTTGGAAACTGGCAATAGAATTGGGTGACAGGCTCTTCGATATTGCTGAGGAGTTGGAGCGCAGACACCTCTATCGTTTTGCCGAACAAGTGCGCGCCGCGGGCATGAGCATGTCGAACAATATTGCCGAAGGCTCGGGCCACGGCTCCGATAAAGAGTTCGCGCGCTATTTGAACATCGCCCGAGGTTCGACTTTTGAAAACGCCAACATGATCTTCATCCTACAAAGAAGAAAACTCATCGATGACATGGCGCAAAAAGACTTGTTGGATCGTTTAGAACTACTCAGCCGTAAGATTTTCAGATTTCGAGACACCTTATCATGTTGAATTAAGGGAGTGAAGGAGTGAGCGATAGGCTTTTAAGCTATTAACCATACGCCGTGCTCCAGGCTCCAAGCCCCAAGCAAACAAGGAGAGATGATGGCCGCTTTGCAATCTGTAAAAACCTGGGCGAAAGATTCCTTCCCCATCGACCTGGACGTGTTCAAAGAGATGTCCAGCGAGCCGATCCCGTATCATCTCAAACGTTGGTGGTTTGCGGTAGGCGGCACACCGCTCTATCTTTTCATCATTCAAGCGATCACCGGCATCATGCTCACGTTTTATTACGTGCCTGAGCCCGCGGAAGCTTACAACAGCGTCGCGCGCATCACCAACGAAGTGCCGTTCGGCTGGTACATTCGCAGCGTCCACAAGTGGTCGGCCAATCTCATGATCGCTGCGGTGATCTTGCACATGCTGCGCGTGTTCTTCACCTCGGCCTATCGCAAGCCGCGCGAGTTCAACTGGATGATCGGCGCGGCGTTGTTGCTCACGAGTTGCGTGTTCGGGTTCACGGGCTACTCGCTCATCTACGAGCAGATTTCATATTGGGCCGCGGTAGTCGGCACCAACATCGCCGAGGCCACGCCGTTGATCGGCGGCTGGCTCGCGAACTTTGCGCGCGGCGGCCCGGAAGTCGGCGCGAGCACGCTCACGCGTTTCTTCGTGTTTCATATCGGCGTGCTGCCCACGGTGATCGTGCTCCTGCTCGTGCTGCATGTCGTGCAGATTCGTTTGCATGGCGTCACGAAGTTGCGTTTCGACGAGCGCGGCGAAGGCAGCGTGCGACTTGCCATTGACGTGTCCGCGCCAGTCACGCCGGAATCCGTGCCTGGCGATAAATCCGCTGCTTCCACGGAAGAAAAATATCCCACGTTTCCCTTTTACCCCGATCATTTTTATACCGAGTTGATTATCGGTTTGGTGCTCACGTTTTTGCTCACGATCCTCGCGCTCGTGGCGCCGGCCACGATGGGCGAGCCGGCCAATCCGCTTGTCACGCCGGAGCACATCAAACCCGAATGGTATTTTTACGCCACGTTTCGTTGGTTAAAATTGACCTCGTTCACGGTCGGCGTGGTGGGCACGATGATTTTTGTGATGACGTTCATCTTCTGGCCGTTCATCGATCGCTGGCTCGTGCGGCGCTATCCCACCAAAGAAGTGAGCTTCTGGCTCGGCATCATCGGCTTCGCGATTTTTATGATTTTTACTTTGTGGGAAGCGTTTGTGTGAAGCTTGGATGGGTGGATTGTTGGATGGATGGAGTTTTGGGGCAATGGAGTTGTGGATTGATGGATTCTTGGATCGATGGATGAAATCGAACTGGCCTCTCATGTCATTCTGAAAGAAACTTCCCTAGCGCTGGTGATTCACTTCGCGTTGAGACGTGTCGCAAGTGCGAGGGAAGGTTTTTCCAAAATGACAGTTCTAAGTTCGAACGCCAATCTTCTCACTTCATGCGTTGCCCGAGAGGGTGAGGCGAAAAGCCCGGAATCGGTGCGCTGCGATGGGGCTTTTAAATCCACCCGAAGCATGCTCTTTTGAAACCGTGAGATGCGCCGATTTTCTTATTAAAAAAAAGCGCCGCTTTCTTTAATAAGCCTCGGCGTTATTAAAGTATCCTTTAATAACGAACAGCACCCATGCGCTTGTTGATTTATAATAAAGCAGCAGGATGATTTGTCGGCAGGTAATTTCAAAATCATTTTGCCGCAAAATGATTCTGCCCAAGATTTATTCCGCATTTGAAAACGAATCCCGCAACCATCATCTTGAGGAGGAGGCATGCTCTCTCTCGACACCAAACGTCGCATCATTGCCGTGCTGAGTTTTTTCTTTCTCGCGGCATTGTTGATCGTCGGCTATATCGAAGCCAAGCGCTCGATCCCCGGACAAAAGCCGAAGATCGTGATCTCGGACGATAATAAGAAGTGCATCGAATGCCACGCGCAGCCCGGCAACGCGACCACGCTCGTGCAGCAATGGAAAGACAGCTATCACGCGCGCCTCGGCGTGGGTTGCCTCGAATGCCACAGCGCAGAGCAAGGCGATATCGATGCGTTCGATCATTACACGTATTCGATCGCGACCATTGTCTCGCCGAAGGATTGCTCGCGTTGCCATAAAAAGCAGTTTGAAGAATTTCAGCGCAGCCATCACGCGCAAGGCGGAAAGATTCTCGGCTCGCTTGATAACGTGCTCGCGGAAGTGGTTGCGGGCAGCGTGCACATGGGCAATCCCGTTGCGGTGAGCGGCTGCAAACAATGCCACGGCTCGGTAGTGAGCTTCCTCAAAAACGAAGACGGCTCGGTGAAAAAAGATCGCAATGGTATCGCGATGATCGATCCCGAAACCTGGCCCAACACCGGCATCGGCCGCGTCAATCCCGACGGGAGTTTGGGTTCGTGCGCCGCGTGTCATAATCGGCATTACTTTTCCGTGGCGCAAGCGCGCGAGCCGGATGATTGCGGCAAGTGCCATCTCGGGCCCGATCACCCGCAATATGAAATCTATCGCGAGTCGAAGCACGGCATCAACTTCATCGCGCATAAAGAGGAAATGAATCTCGACAAACGGCCGTGGGTTGTGGGCAAAGACTATGTTGCCGCGCCGACGTGCGCGACCTGCCACATGGCTGCCACGCCCAATCAGGAAAGCACGCACGACGTGGGCATGCGCATCAGTTGGACGCTGCGGCCCGCAGTTTCAGAAAAAGTCGATGCGAAAGATTTGAAAGAAGGCAAGCAAACTGTGCCCTGGGAAAAGCGCCGCGAGAACATGCAGGACGTGTGCTATCAATGCCACAGCAAGCAATACGTGCAGAGCTTCTATAAACAATACGATGATGTCGTCGTGCTCTATAATGAAAAGTTCGGCAAGCCCGCAACCGCTTTGATGAAGAAGATCAAAGAAGGCGGCTTGATCACGACCGACGTGGAGTTTGATGAAAAGCTCGAATGGACATATTATTATCTCTGGCATCACGAAGGCCGGCGCGCGCGCATGGGCGCTTCGATGATGGGCCCGGATTACACGCAATGGCACGGCATGTTCGAAGTGGGCGACCGTTTCTACATGGAATTCGTGCCCGAAGTGCGCGAAGTGATTGAAGAAGGCAAGAAGCACGGCAAAGCCGCGGCGGCTGCGGAAGTGGAAAAGATGTTGAATGAAATTTTAAACTCCGAAATGCACCAATGGTCGCTCGGCAAAATGAGCCCGGAGGAGAAGGCCGCGCGCAAACAGGCGCAGGAGGAGTTTAAGAAGAGGTATGTGGGGAATTGAAGTTGGATTGGTGGAGTTGTGGAGTTATGGATTAATGGCAATCTCAAGCAGCCGTGCTCCAATTCTCTCGTGCGAACCTATGACAGTCGAGGTTCAACAACTTCTTCTTTCCGGCGAAAGCGAGACCGTAGAGTTCAAACAATCGCTCGGCGAGTTGCATGAAATCATCGCAACCGCAGGCGCATTTGCCAATGGCACGGGCGGCACGATCGTGATTGGCGTCGCGCCTTCGGGGAAGGTGCTGGGCGTTGACATTGGCAAAGATACGTTGGAGGCGCTTGCCAACAGCGTGCAGCAACAAACCGATCCGAAACTCTTTCCCACGATCAGCACCGTTGCAGTTGAGGGCCGAACTCTGATTGTGGTGCATGTAGCAACAAACTCTTTCAAACCCGTGCTCGTGCAAGGCCGCGGCTACAAGCGCGTCGGGCGCAGCAATCACGTGCTTTCGAGCAACGAGTGGACGCGGCTATTCTTCACGAACAAAGGCGCTTCGTGGGATGCGGGCGCGGTTGCTGATGCGACTTTCGATGACATCGATGAAAATGCTCTCCGCCATTTTCTGCGCCGCGCGAAACAAGAGCGCAACATGGCGATTGCTTTGGATACTCCGCTCGCCGAAGCTCTGGCCAAATTGGAATTGCTCTACGAAGGCAAGCCCAATCGCGCCGCAATTCTTTTGTTTGGAAAAAGACCGCAGCGTTTTTTCTATCCCGCGGAATTGCGTTGCGCGCGCTTCAAAGGCGCCGAGCCGATTCACTTCCTCGACATGAAAGTGATGGCGGGCGACATCATCGCGCAAGTGCCCGCGGCGATGGAGTTCATTCAACGCCACATCAGCATGGCCGCGGAGATCGTTGCCACACAAGTCGAACGCATCGACCGTTGGGAATATCCGCTCGAAGCTTTGCGCGAGGCCATCATCAACGCGGTGTGCCATCGCGATTATTGCGACAGCGGCAACGTGCAAGTGCGCATCTTCGATGATCGTATTGAAGTGTGGAGCCCGGGTTTGTTGCCCGAAGGCATCACGATTCCCGATCTCTATCGCACGCACAGCTTGCGTCCGCGCAATCATCGTATCGCGCACGCTTTCTTTCTCATCAACTATATCGAGCAATGGGGCACCGGCACGCTGCGCATGATCGAGTTGTGCAAAGCTGAGGGGTTGCCCGAGCCGGAGTATGACGAGCGTAGTGGCGCGGTGGTGGTGAGTTTCAAGCGAAGAAAACCAACGAGGAAATATCATGACGCGCCGGAGCAAAGCCAAAGGCAGAAACAAGCATTAGAACTTGTCCGACAACAAGGCCGGCTTACCGCTCGAGACTATGCAAAACTCTTGGGCGTCTCCAAACGAACAGCCAATTGTGACCTCATGGCGCTTGTTGAAAGAGGTCTTTTGCAGCAAGGTGGTAAAGGCAAGACACTTTACTTTGAATTGAAGTGAAGAAAATTTGGCGCGCATTTGGCACGCATTTGGCGCGCATTTGGCGCGAATATGGCGCGAATCGAAAAAATTCCTGTTCATGAGCCAAAAATAAGTTCACCCCCCCGATTCAGTTTTATTTGACCAAAAGCAGAATTGACTCGCATGAGTCAATTTCTGAGTCAATTCTGAGGCGAGAATTTGACAGGCATTTGGCGGACAAATGGCAAGATTCATTTTGAAGCAAATCTAACATGGCCGATGAATGGCCGCATTTTGGCCGCATTCGTAACGCGATCCTTTCAAACTTGTGAACAAACTTTGTCGTGCGTTGAACACGAGGAGCAATCATGGAATTTACTCGTCGCGATTTTTTGAAACACCTCGCCGCCGCTTCCGCGTTGGCAACGATTCCCGAAGTTGTGCAGCCGCAACCCGCGGGCGCTTCGCCGTTTCCCACGAGCATTGATCTCGATCCCAATTTGAAATGGGACAAAGCGCCGTGTCGTTTTTGCGGCACGGGCTGCGGCGTGATGGTCGGCGTGAAGGACGGAAAAATCCAAGCCGTGGCCGGCGATCAACTCCATCCCGTGAATAAAGGCTTGCTCTGCATCAAAGGCTACAGCCTGCCGGGAATTTTGTACGGCGTCGATCGTTTGACCAAGCCGCAAATTCGCGCGAACGGCAAACTGCGCGAGGCGAGTTGGAACGAAGCGCTCGATCTCATTGCCAATCGCTTCAAAGAAACGCTTGCGCAGTACGGCCCCGAAGCCGTGGCGATTTACGGCTCCGGCCAATGGACCGTGACCGACGGCTACGCTGCGAGCAAATGGTTTCGCGCAGGCATGGGTTCGAACAACGTTGAAGCCAACGCGCGTTTGTGCATGGCCAGCGCGGTCACGGGCTTTATGAGCACGTTCGGCATGGATGAGCCCATGGGCTGCTATGATGATTTCGAGAAAGCCGATGCGTTCGTGCTGTGGGGCAACAACATGGCGGAGATGCATCCCGTGCTCTTCTCGCGTTTGCTCGAACGCAAGCGCACGGCCTCGTGGGTGCGCATCGTCGATATTGCCACGCGGCAAACGCCGACCACGGAGTTTGCGGACATGTATGTGCCCATGAAGCCGAACAGCGATCTCGCGCTCGCGAATGCGATTGCACATGTGATCGTCAACACCGGCCGCTACAACGAGAAGTTCATCAACAGCCACACGCTGTTCAAACGCGGCAAAACCAACATCGGCTATGGCCTCGAAGACAAATTTCAATTTGCCGACGAGCCGCAAGCGATGACATTCGACGAGTATAAAATTTTCCTCGCCGATTACTCTCCGGAAAAAGTGGAGAGCATCGTCGGCGTGCCCGCGGCGCGCATTCGCCAGCTCGCGGAGATTTATGCGGACAAGTTCACGAAGGTCGTGTCGCTGTGGTGCATGGGCATGAACCAACACACGCGCGGCACGTGGATCAACAATCTCGTTTATAATTTGCATCTGCTCACCGGCAAGATCTGTGAGCCGGGCAACAACCCGCTCTCGCTCACGGGCCAGCCGAGCGCGTGCGGCACCGTGCGCGAAGTGGGCACGCTCGCGCATCGTTTGCCCGCGGATATGGTGGTGATGAACCCCGAGCATCGCGGCCTCGCGGCGAAGATTTGGAATGTGCCGGTGGAAAAGATCAACGCGAAGCCGGGCTATAACACGGTCGAGATGTTTCGCGCGCTCGATCGCGGCGACATTAAAACGATGTGGATTCAAGTGACGAATCCGATGGTCACAATGCCGCATCTCAATCGCTATCGCGCCGGCGCAGAGAAAGAAGATCGTTTCGTGATTGTGTCGGATGTTTATCCCACGCCCACGACGGACATTGCCGACGTGGTTCTGCCTTCAGCGATGTGGGTTGAACGCGCCGGCGTGTTTGGCAACACCGAGCGTCGCACGCAGCAATGGAACAAAATGGTGGAGCCGCCGGGCGAAGCGAAGCCGGACAATTGGCAACTCGTCGAGGTTGCGAAGCGCATGGGCTATGGCCATCTTTTCAACTTTGCTTCGGATGATCTCGACAAAGAGCTGTTCAATGAGTATCGCCAATTCACGCTCGGGCATGGGCACGACCTCGCGCCGTATGAAACCTATCAACAAGTGCGCGGCTTGCGCTGGCCCGTGGTCAATGGCAAGGAAACGCCGTGGCGCTACACCGAGCGTTTTGATTCATATGTGGAGAAAGGCGCGGGCATTGCGTTTTATGGCAATCACGCGAACGGCGACCGCGCAC
Source organism: bacterium (assembly GCA_037444905.1). GTDB lineage: Bacteria > Zhuqueibacterota > Zhuqueibacteria > Zhuqueibacterales > Zhuqueibacteraceae > JABWAN01. The sequence continues at coordinate 109,399 of JBBILN010000005.1, forward strand.
ACATTTGGGCGCGGCCGTTTGAGCCAGCGCCCGAAGTGCCGGACAATGATTATCCGCTCTGGCTCTGCACGGGCCGCGTGCTCGAACATTGGCACACGGGCAGCATGACGCGCCGCGTGCCGCAACTGCATCGCGCCATGCCCGAGGCGTATCTCGAGATGAATCCGCTTGATGCCGCGGACATGGGCATTCAAAACGGCGAGCGCGTGCGTGTGGTTTCGCGTCGCGGCAAGATCGAGTTGAAAGTCGTGCTCAATGGCAAAGGCCGTCCCGAGCGCGGCAATGTGTTCGTGCCGTTTTTTGATGAAAACAATCTCATCAATGAACTCACGCTCGATGCGTATTGCCCAATCTCGAAGCAGCCGGATTATAAGAAGTGTGCGGTGAAAGTGGAGAAGATCGGCGCGGCGTTGTGAGGGAAGAATGAAGAGGAAATTTATAGTATTACTCCGAAAAAATTATCACGACCACGAAAATCTTTTTCACCACAAAGACACCAAGTTCACAAAGGCTTTTCTTTGTGGCCTTTGTGTCTTTGTGGTGAAATTTGATTGCGGCCAAAGTCGCGCTATGGAATAGCAATTCCGATTGCGCGCATGATCGCCCTTTCAACCTCGCCCATTTGCGCAGGCGTAATTGCGCCACCGAGTGGACCACTGGTGAGAAAAGTTTTGTCAAGAGTGGTAACGAGTTCGCGTTTCGCCATTGAATCCTGCGGCAAGCCGCCGGCGCGGGCAGGCAATCGAACATGAGTGGGCGAAGCGCGCAGCGTTGTGGAGAGAGGAACGACGACAACATCGTGAGCATATTGATTGCGAGAGTTGTTTGAGACAATCAAAACCGGACGCTCTTTGGTGTCGCCGGGTTGCCCCGGTATCTTGGCGTGATAGACTTTGCCTCTTTCCGGAAAAGACATCAATCCTCCCATTGCGTTAAAGCTTGCTTCGAGGCGAACTCTGTCCAGACACGGTCTTCTTCCAGCTCTTCCGGCAAGAGCGATTTATAGTAAGATACGGTTTCGCGGTCAATTTTGTGTTGCAGCCAGACTTGATGCCAGCACTTTAGAATTTCCTCAATCGCTTCGCTGCGCGATGACAAACCGGATTTTTGTGCGACCACATCGAGGGCCGGCAGCATGTCTTCATTCACGCGAAGAGTGATTTCTGTGCTCAAGTTGCTTTCCATGATTACACCTTGAGAATGAGTTACTCCGTTCCTTAACTGTGATAAGCGAATGTAGTTGTCCTAATTTCGAATTTCAAACAAAAATTTTGTGCTGCTTATGAAACCCACAGCCCTCCTCTCTTTGCTCGGTGCTCTCGCAGTGATGAACGTTTTTATCGCCTGCGACGAGAAAGCCGAAAGCTCGACCTATCCCGAATATCGCCGCGCGGATTTGCGCATGTACGAGGGCGCGCCGCCGGTTATGCCACATGCTGTGCGCAATCGCGATTGCCTCGATTGCCACGCGAGCGGCATGATCACCGAAGGCAAGCGCGCGCCGATCACGCCGCATCCGCAACTCGTCAATTGCCAGCAATGCCACGTGCCGCAGCAAAGCGTCGCGCTCTTTCGCGAGAATGATTTCAAACACAGCGTCAAACCCGCGTCGCTGCCGAAAGCAAATCCGAGTGGGCCGCCATTGATTCCGCATCGTATCTTCATGCGCGAAAACTGCCTCGTCTGCCACAACGATCCCGCGCGCAAAGAAGTCGTGCAAACCACGCATCCCGAGCGCGCCAATTGCCGGCAATGTCACGTCGCCCAAAACGGCGCAGTGGAATTGTTTCGGGAGAACGCGAGGATGGTCGATGCGATTGCAAAATAACTTTGCAAGAGGCGCTTTACGGTACAGTTTTATGAACGCAGATTATTGGGAAAAAGCAGGTCTTTGCAGGATTTGATCTGGAATAGCGGTGCAATCCTATTTGATTCTGGCCTTTTCCCAGAATCTGCGTTCTGCTTTTGTTTTAACGTCGCTCCACAGTAATACCTCAGTTACGGGTGGAGTAGCGCAGGCATCCTGCCTGCAGACAAGATGTCTGCGCTACTTTTTCCACCAATAACTGAGGCCTTACGCTCCACAAGAATTTTTGCTTGACTTCCATCTTTCCTTCCTATACCATTTGCCCCCGTGATAATTGTCTCCTCAAACCAATTAGCGAGCGAACCATGTCCTTCCATATTTCCGCGAAGCCCGGCGATATTGCCGAAACCGTACTCCTGCCCGGCGACCCTTTGCGCGCCAAGCACATTGCAGAAACCATGTTGGAAAATGCCGTGTGCTATAATCAGATTCGCAACATGTTCGGCTTCACCGGGTTCTACAAGGGCAAACGTGTTTCGATTCAAGGCACGGGCATGGGCATGCCTTCGCTGGCGATTTACGCGAGCGAGCTGATCAACGATTATCACGTGCGCCGATTGATGCGCGTGGGCAGTTGCGGCGCGCTACAGCCTGACTTGAAGCTGCGCGACCTCATCCTCGCGATGTCCGCCTCCACGGATTCGAGCTTCAATAGGCTGCGCTTTCAAGGAATGGACTATGCCGCGACCGCGAGTTTTCGTTTGCTCCATCAAGCTTATGGAATCGCGCAACAAAAAGGCATTGCCGCAAAAGTGGGCGGCGTGCTGAGCAGCGATAATTTTTACAGCGCCGATCCCGAGCAATGGAAGCTCTGGGCGCAATACGGTGTGCTCGCGATTGAGATGGAAACTGCCGCGTTGTACACCCTCGCCGCACAAAACAAAGTTGAAGCGCTTGCGCTGCTCACTGTTTCAGACAGCCTCGTGACGAAAGCCGAGGAAACGGCTGAGGCGCGCCAACTGGCCTTCACGCAGATGTTCGAGGTGGCGTTGGAATTGGCATGAGTGCAGTGTTCAGCCACGGTTTGACCGTGGCTTTTTAGATTGGGCGCGGCTCTTCGTCTAAGGCCAGGTCCTTGGTGAGCGCAGATGTGATTCAAAAAAATCAAACCACGGCCAAGCCGCGGCTGAGCTTGCAAACTTTTCTGTTCGCTAACGAACGCTTGCTGTCGTGTTAGCGTATACCTTCCCCAAATTTCATATCCAAAATCACGCCTTAATTCTCTTAAAATCAGCGCTGGCATAATACTTGACTTTTTGAGCGCGGAGTGGTGGCGAATTGGCCCCCACTCGAATCTAACCGTACTGCCCCAGGGAGTATTTCATGTTCAAAAATTATCTGCTCACGACGCTGCGCAAATTGAACCGGGAGAAAAATCACACAGCCATAAATGTGCTCGGTCTAGCGCTCGGAATGGCCTGCTGCCTTTTTATCTTTTTGATCATTCAATATGAATTGAGTTTCGACCGTTTCCACAGCAAGCGGGAACGCATCTATCGCATCGTGACCGACGAGAAAATCAACGACCTCGTCAGCACGACGATGGGCTCGCCCATTCCGATGGCGGAGGCATTGCGTCTCGATTTTCCGAGCTTGGAGAAGGTGGCGGCGATGTTTGGCAATTATTCCGCCCTGTTTGCCATTACTCGCGCCGATCAAACCACTGCGCGCTTTCAAGAGAACGACAATGTTGCATTGGTCGAGCCGGAGTTTTTTGAAATCTTCGATTTTCCGTGGGTGGCGGGCAATCCCCAAACGCTGGCCGAGCCGAATTGTGTGGCGCTCACAGAAAGCATTGCCAAAAAGTTTTTTGGTGATGAAAACCCGGTGGGCCAAACGCTACGCATGGACAATCAGATCGATTTGAAAGTCACGGGCATCGTCAAAGAATTGCCGCGGCACACCGATTTTGCCTTACACGTGATCGTTTCATGGAAAACGCTGCCGCAAACCGGTTGGGAAGTGAAGTCCTGGGGCAACTTGACCTCGAACGTGAACACCTTCGTCTTGTTGCCGCCGCAGTATTCTGCGAGTGAATTGCAGGGCAAACTCCCCGCATTCAAGAACAAATATTTTCCCGATGCCACCGATATGAACAAGCGCGTGCACAAGCTGCAACCGCTGCGCGAAATTCACCATGATGGTCGCTATGGCAACTACGGGCAGCGCACCATCTCGACGACCACTCTGTGGGCGCTGGGTTTGGTCGGCGCATTTCTGCTGCTCACGGCGTGCATCAATTTCATCAATATGGCCACGGCGCAGGCGATCAATCGCGCGAAGGAAGTGGGCGTGCGCAAAGTGCTCGGCGCGCTCCGTTCGCAGCTCGTTACGCAGTATATTGGCGAGACGTTTATCATCACCTTGCTCGGCGTGGCGCTGGCGATCGTGTTGGTGGAATTGTCCTTGCCGAGCGTAAATGAAATCTTAAAGATTAAGATGAGCTTCCATTTGTTTGACGGCGCCGCGCTTTTGATGTTCGTGGCGTTGCTGGTGTTCGCAGTGAGTTTGCTCGCCGGCCTCTATCCCGCGCTCGTGCTTTCGCGTTTTTTGCCGGCGCTCGCCATCAAAAGCAAAACCAGCGCCGGCGGCGGGCTGTTTCTGCGCCGCGGTTTGGTGGTGCTGCAGTTCGTCATTGCACAGATGTTGATCATCGGCACGCTCATCGTCACGCAGCAGATGGATTATTTCAGAAACAAAGAAATGGGCTTCAATCAAAATGCCCTCCTCACCGTGCCGCTGCCCGGCAACGACACGGTGCAACTGCAAACGTTGCGCACGAGGCTGGCAGAAAGCAGCCGGGTCAAAAGCGTCACCTTCGGTTTTTCCAGCGCGGTTTCGAGCAACTCTTGGGATTCCAATTTGCGCCACACGTTGCACGGGAATGAGGAAGCGTTCGCCTCCGACTTGAAATTTGCGGACGCGAACTACATTCCGACTTATGATTTGAAGCTGATTGCCGGCCGCAATTACGTGGCGAGCGACACCGTCTTCGAATTAGTAGTCAATGAAACCTTCGCGCAAAAGCTCGGCCTCGCCCCAGGTGATATTATCGGCAAGACTTTCAAGCTGGGCCGCCGCCCATATTTGCCGGTGGTGGGCGTGGTGCGAGACTTCCACACACGGCCACTGCAGGAAGAGATCCGGCCCTGTTTGCTAGCGTCCAATTGGCGGGCATATTATGAAGCCGGCATCAAGATCGAAACCGCGAACATGAAAGAGGCTTTGGCGCACATCGAAAAAGCGTGGAGCGCGGCGTTTCCCGAGTTCGTGTTCAGCTATCAGTTTCTGGATGAACGCATCGCCGGCTTCTACGCGGAAGAACAAAAGATGTCGCAATTGTTTCGCGTGTTCGCGGGCATCGCCATTTTCATCGGCTGCCTCGGCTTGTTCGGTTTGATTTCATTCATGGCCGCGCAAAAGACGAAGGAGATCGGCATGCGCAAAGTGCTGGGCGCGTCTGTGCAAAACATTCTGCTCCTCTTTAGCCGCGAGTTCGCGCTGCTCATCGGCGTCGCGTTCGCGCTCGCCGCGCCCGTGGCTTATTTCGTGATGCAAAATTGGTTGGCAAATTATCCCTATCGCATCGAAATCGGCGCGGGTGTGTTCGCGCTTGCGCTCGGCGCAACGCTTGTCATTGCTGCCGCAACGATTGGCTATCGCGCCTTCAAAGCCGCGGCCACGAATCCGGTCGAAGCGCTGCGATACGAATAAGGCAAGGAGCCAACAAAGAAAAAGAGCCAAGGAGCCAATATCAACTCGGCAATCGTAACGATGCTTTAATGCAAAACGATTACGGGCAAAACTATTCTAAAAAATAGTTTTGCCAATAATCGTTTTGCTGAATCGGTTTGGCCCCGTTGCATGATACAATCAACCAGGAATCAAATCATGTTCAAAAATTATCTCACCATCGCGCTGCGCAATCTGCGCAAGCACAAAGGCTATGCGCTGCTCAATCTCGCCGGCCTCGCGCTGGGCATGACGTGTTGTTTGCTCATCATGCTCTACGTGCGGGACGAGTTGAGTTATGACCGCTTTCATGCCAATGCCGAGCGCATTTATCGCATGTGCTTGGATGCGGGCGTCGGCGGGCAGTTTGTGAAAGGCGGATTCACCGCGGCGCCCATTGCTGAAACACTCTTGCGCGAAGCTCCGGAAGTGGAAGCCGCGATGCGCTTTTGGCGGCCCGGTCGCGTGCTCCTCGGTTATGAAGAAAAGCGTTTTTATGAAGAGCATGTTCTCTTCGCCGATTCGAGCTTCTTCAACGTGTTTGATTACGCGCTGGTCGCGGGCGATCCGCGCACGGCATTAACGGAGCCGAACAGCGTTCTGCTCACGGAAGAAATGGCGCAAAAATATTTTGGCAGAGAAAATCCTTTGGGCAAAGTGCTGCGCTATGATAATCGCCTCGACTTCAAAATTACCGGCGTGCTCCAAACGCCGCGGCGCAATTCGCATTTGCGCTTCGACTTCTTGGCCGCAATGGCTACGCGCGAAGACAGTCGCAGCCCGGTTTGGATCAGCAACAATTACTACACGTACCTCCTGCTGCGCCCCAACGCCGCGCCGGAGCAACTCGCCGCGAAGTTTCCGAGTCTCGTGAAGAAACACGTCGCGCCGCAGATCGAGCGCGTGATGGGCAAGAGCTTTGACGAGGCCGTGGCTGCGGGCGCAAAATGGACCTACTTTTTGCAGCCGGTCACGGACATTTATTTGCACTCGAACGGCGTGCAATCCGAGCTCGGCGTCACCAGCGACGCGAAGTACGTCTACATTCTCGGCGCCATCGCGGTTTTTATTCTGCTCATTGCGTGCATCAACTTCATGAACCTCGCCACGGCGCGCGCCTCGCAACGCGCGAAGGAAGTGGGCCTGCGCAAAGTGCGCGGCTCCGTGCGCGCGCAGCTCGTGAAGCAGTTTTTGGGCGAGTCGCTCCTGCTCGCGTTCATGGCCATGTTGGTTGCGCTCACGTTGATGGAGTTGCTGTTGCCGTATTTCAATCAACTCGCGGGCAAAGCGCTGGCGTTGAATTTCAGTAACGGCGCAACGGTGTTTGCGACGCTCATCGCGGTCACGTTGTTCGCGGGGGTGCTTGCGGGTTTGTATCCCGCATTCGTGCTCTCCGCGTTTCAGCCCGTGGCCGTGCTGAAAGGCTCGCTGCGCGCGGGAGCAAAAAGCCCGTGGTTGCGCAGCGTGCTCGTCGTGGCGCAGTTCGCGATTTCCATCGTGTTGCTTGTGGGCACGGGCGTGGTGTTCGAACAACTGCGTTTCATGCGCGAAAAGAATCTCGGCTTTCATAAAGAGCAAGTCGTGGTGCTGCCGATTGAAACGCCGGCCGGCGAACGCAATTTCGAAACGTTCCGCAGCGAGTTGTTGCGCCATCCGAATATCGTTTCGGTCGCAGCTTCGAGCAGTGTGCCCGGACGGTTCTTCGGCGATAACGCGCATCGCGCCGAGGGCGCGCCGGCGGAGGTGGTGTATTTGCTGAACACGCTCAGCACGAGCTTCGACTTTTTGAACACGATGGATATTCCCGTCGTTGCGGGCCGCGGCTTCTCTGAAAAATTTCCCACGGATTCCACGAGCGCGTTTATCATCAATGAAACCGCGGCGCGCCACATGGGATGGACCGCGGAAAGCGCAGTGGGAAAACGTTTGACCGCTTTAGGCCAGACGCCCGAAGAGAGCGACGCGCGCACCGTCATCGGCGTGGTGAAAGATTTTCACTTCGAATCGTTGCACCTCGAAATCAAGCCGATGGTGATGGCGATTCGGCCCACGTGGTTCAATAACGTGTCCGTGCGCATTCGGCCCGAAAACATTTCCGCCACGCTCGGCTTTTTGCAGGAGAAGTGGCAAGCGTATGAGCCGGGTTATCCGTGGCGTTATGTTTTTCTCGATGAAGATTTCGGCCGCTTGTTTCAGCGCGAAGAGCGCTTGAGCCAAATCTTCGGCACGTTCACAATGCTCGCCATTTTCATCGCGTGCCTCGGCTTGTTCGGCCTCGCTTCGTTCATTGCGGAGCAGCGCACCAAAGAAATCGGCGTGCGCAAAGTGCTCGGCGCGACCGTGCAGAGCGTGGTCATGTTGCTCTCGAAGGAGTTCACGAAGCTCGTTGCGCTCGCGTTTATCATCGCCGCGCCGATTGCTTATTTCGTGATGCAAAACTGGCTGCAGGATTTTGCGTATCGCACCGCGCTCGATCCCATGCTCTTTCTCGCGGCGGGCGCCTCGGCATTGCTCATCGCCTGGCTCACGGTGAGCTATCAAGCGCTCAAAGCCGCGCTCACGAATCCGGTGGAAGCGCTTCGCTATGAATAAGGCAAGGAGCCAAAAAAGATAAGGAGCCAAAAAAGATAAGGAGCCAACGAGCCAAGTTATCAGCCTCAAGCATCAAGTAACGAGCATCAAGACCATGTTCAAAAACTATTTCAAAATCGCCGCCCGCAATTTGTTGCGTTACAAAGCTTATTCGTTCATCAATCTCGCCGGACTCGCTATCGGCATGACGTGCGCGTTTTTGATTCTGCTCTATGTGCGCGACGAGCTGAGCTATGACCGCTTTCATGAAAACGCGGCGCGCATCTATCGCCTCGCGTGGATCAACGAGCATCCGCAAACACGCACGCCGCACCCGATGGCGCAGGCCATGGTGAAGGACTTGCCCGAAGTGGAAAACGCGGTGAGCCTTTCGCCCATGTGGGGCGCGGGCTTGACGCGCCGGATTTTTTCCGTGCGCTACGGCGACAAACGTTTCGACGAGACCAACGTGCTGTCCGTTGACACCACGTTCTTCAAAGTTTTTTCATTCCCCTTGCTCCACGGCGATGCTCGCACCGCGTTGCAGGAGCCGTTCGCGGTGATCATCAGCGAACGCATCGCGCAAAAATATTTTGGGGAAGAAGAAGCGCTCGGCAAAGTGCTGCGCATCGACAACGAGATCGATCTCAAAGTCACGGGCGTGACGCGCAACGTGCCCGCGCAGTCGCACTTTCATTTCGACTTTCTGATTTCATATGCGATGCTCAAGCCGCGCGAGACCGGCAGCTATTACACCTGGGCCGACTTCGGCCATTACAATTACATTCTGCTCAAGCCCGGCGCGGATCCCAAAGCGGTGGCGGCGAAGATTCCGAATTGGGTCGGGCCTTATCTCGGTTGGCCGGAAGAATGGCTCGCCGCATTGCGCGAGGGCCGCATTCATTTCGAATTGCAGCCGCTCACGGACATTCATCTGCGCTCGCACCTCGCGTGGGAATTGGAGCCGAACAGCGACATTGCCTACGTCTATCTTTTCACCGCGATTGCGGCGTTCATTCTGCTCATTGCGGGCATCAACTTCATGAACCTCGCCACTGCGCGTTCCGCCACGCGCGCGAAGGAAGTGGGCGTGCGCAAAGTGCTCGGCGCGGCGCGCGCGCAACTCATCGGACAGTTTCTCGGCGAGGCGCTGCTCTTGAGTCTCGGCGCATTGGCGCTGGCCATTGCGCTGGCGGAATTGCTCCTGCCGCTCTTCAACGCCGTGAGCGGCAGAGCGCTCGCGATTCATTATTTCGAACAGCCGCAACTCTTTTGGGGCATGTGCGGCCTCGCGTTGCTCGTGGGAATTTTTTCCGGAAGCTATCCCGCGTTCTTTCTTTCGGCCTATCAACCCGTGAAAGTGTTGAAAGGCGAAATGACAGCCGGGAATCGCAGCGCGCGCTTTCGCCGCGCGCTGGTGGTCGCGCAATTCGCGCTCTCCATCGCGTTGATTGCCGGCGCGCTGATCGTGTCCATGCAGCTCGATTTTCTCCGCTCGCAAAAGTTGGGCTTCGACAAAGAACAAGTTCTCGTGTTGCGCCTCAAGCAGCGCGCGATGCGCGAGCAATTCGAAAGCGTCAAAACGGAACTGCTGCGCAAGCCCGAGGTGTTGCGCGCGAGCGCGGTTTCCAACTTGCCCGGCGGCAGGTTCAACGGCAATCCCATTCAATGGCGGCCCGAGGAGGACGATCAAGACGTGGCGCAAACGCGCGTGGATCACGATTTCTTCGCGACGCTGGACATTCCGCTCGCCGAAGGCCGCGCCTTCCAAAGAGAAATCACCACGGACGCGGACTCGGCTTTTATCTTGAATGAGACCGCGGCAAAATTATTCGATTGGGATACCGCGGTGGGAAAAAGAATCACGTGGTTTGACGACGACAACACCAGGCGCGGCACGGTCATCGGCGTGGTAAAGGATTTCCATTTTCAATCGCTGCACACGCGCATCCAACCATTGCTCATCAGCCTCACGCGCCGCTCGTTCAACTACATGCTCGTCAAGGTCAGCCCGAGCGATCTGCCCGGCACGCTCGCGCATTGCGAGGCCGTGTGGAAAAAGTTCGATCCGGAATTTGATTTCGAATACTCCTTTCTCGACGCGGACTTCGATCAACTCTATCGCGCGGAGGGCCGCGTGCGAACGCTGTTCGGCTATTTCACGTTTTTCGCCGTGTTCATTGCCTGCCTCGGCTTGTTCGGCCTGGCGGCATTCACCACGCAGCAGCGCAAGAAAGAGATCGGCGTGCGCAAGGTTTTGGGCGCCTCCGTTGCCGGCGTGGTGGGCATGCTCTCAAAAGATTTCGTCAAGCTCGTGCTCGCAGCAAACGTGATCGCGTGGCCGGTTGCTTATTTCGCGATGAACAAATGGCTGCAAGATTTCGCGTATCGCATTGAAATAGGTTGGTGGGTGTTCGCGCTCGCGGGCGGCCTCGCGTTGCTCATCGCATTGTTGACCGTGAGCACGCAAGCGATCAAAGCCGCGCTGGCGAATCCGGTGGAGGCGCTGCGGTACGAGTGAAGCAAAAAGGATAAAAAGATAAAAAAGAAAAAAAGGACAACTGGCTTCGGACTTTGGACTAAACGATTTCGGACAACGCCATGTTCAAAAACTACCTCAAAATCGCGCTGAGGCATTTGTACCGCCATAAGGCTTACACCATGGTCAACGTTATCGGCCTGGCTGTTGGCCTGTCGGTCTGCTTGATCATCGGCCTGTTCGTGCGTCAAGAATTGAGCTTCGATCGATTCCATCCCAATGCTGGACGGGTCTATCGGATCGTGCAAAACAGCTCGTATGGTCAAAGCGGCAGGACGCCCCCCGGCTTGGCCGCGGCGATTGAAAGTCGTTTCCCCGAAATCGAGCATGCCACCGAGGTGCCGTGGTCGCAACGTGCGCTCTTTCGGCAGCAAGAGAAAAGCTTCATGTTGGAGGGCATCAAGTGTGTTGATGAGAATTTTTTCGAGGTTTTTCCCTTCCCACTCGTTCAAGGCAACCCGCAAACTGCGCTCGCACAGCCTGGCCAGATGATTATCACTCGCTCATTGGCCAAAAAGCTGTTTGGTGAGGAAAATCCCATCGGGAAGATCATGAATTATGAGAATCAAATGGATTACCGAATTGTGGGGCTGTTGGAAGACGTGCCCGCGAATTCGCATTTCCGTTTCGAGGCCCTGCTTTCACTTTCAGATGAGCAAAGGAAGGAGCGCCATGGCAGCACGATAGAATGGAATTTTTGGGGAGAATATCTATATGTCCAGCTCCACAAAACCGCCGAAGCAAAAGCGCTCGAAGCCAAAATCACCGAATGGGCAAAAGCCGTAAGAGATCTGGATTCCAAAGATTGGGGATTGAAGCTGCAACCGCTCACTTCGATTCATCTGCACTCCACCGTTACAGATGAGATCGAGCCGCAAAGCGACGTGCGTTACCTCTATTTCTTTTCGGCCCTGGCCCTCATCATCCTCGCTGTGGCGTGCATAAATTTTGCGAACCTGGCGACGGCGCGCTCGGCAACGCGGGCCGGTGAAATCGGGGTTCGCAAAGTGGTTGGGGCAAGCCGCCATCAGCTCTTCCGGCAGTTTATGGGCGAAGCGGTGATGCTCTGCCTGCTGGCCTTGCCGCTCGCGCTCTTCCTCGTTGAAGCAACGCTGCCGGCAATCAAACGTTGGTTCAACATCGAAATACACTTTGGTTTGGCGGATGATCCCTTCATTCTGATTGGTGCGGCCGCCATCACGCTGCTCATCGGGATTGCCTCCGGTTGCTATCCGGCGCTCTTTCTCTCGGCTTTGAGACCCGTGCACATTCTTGGCCGCAAGCTCGATCGTCAGCGAACGACGGGGCGATTTCGGAAAACGCTGGTTGTCACGCAATTTGCCGTGTCGATGATTTTGTTGGTCTCCACCTTAATCATCGAGGAACAACTTCGCTACGTCCAAAATAAACGGCTCGGTTTTGAAAAAGAAAACGTGGTGACGTTTTCTTCCCATTGGGTTGGCAAACGCTGGGAGACATTCAAAAGAGAATTGCTGGCAAGCCCGGACATTGTCGCCGTGGCTTCCGGCCCGGCGATGGGCATTGGCCACGCGAACATGTCGACAGAAGTCACTCGGCCTGGCACACAAATAAAGGAGCGGCTCTTCTATATGGATGTTGACGATGGCTATATTGAAACTTTGGGCCTGAAACTGCTGGCCGGTCGGACGTTTTCCGAGGCTTACACCATTGACGAGCGAAACGCAGTGGTGCTGAACAAAGCCGCAGCCAACCTGCTTGGATTTGCTGGCGATCCGCTCGGGCAGCTCGTTCCTTCCGTTGCAGGGGATAAGAGCGTCATTGGTCTTGTCGAGAATTTCCACAATCGCTCGCTGCATGCGCCCATCCAGCCCATGGTGTTTCAGCTCAGCCCCGGCGCCAACTGGACCGGTCTGGTGAGATTGCATCCGGAGCGTGTCTCTGCCGGGCTGGCTTATTTGGAGAAAGTCTGGTCCCGATTTGTTCCGGATCGACCCATCGAGTTTCATTTTGTTTCCGATCAAATTCAGCGCCAATATCGCTCAGAGCAACGCCTGGGGTATCTGTTCATAATCTTTGCAACGCTCGCCATCTTCATTGCCTGCCTGGGGGTGTTCAGCCTGGCCGGCTTCATGGCCGAACAGCGCACCAAAGAGATCGGCATTCGCAAAGTGCTCGGGGCTTCAGTGCCGAGCATTATCGGCCTGCTTTCCAAAGAGTTCGTCCAGCTCGTCATCGTAGCCATGCTGATTGCTTCGCCGATCGCCTATTTTGCGATGAATCGTTGGCTGCAAGATTTCGCGTATCGCGTTGAAATAGGTTGGTGGGTGTTTGCGCTGGCGGGCGGCGTCGCGTTGCTCATCGCATTGCTCACCGTGAGCACGCAAGCGGTCAAAGCCGCGCTGGCGAACCCGGTTGAGGCGCTTCGATACGAATAAGGCAAGGAGCCAAAAAAGATAATGAGCCAAAGTGCCAACGAGCAACCAGCAACGAGCAACCAGCAACAAGTAACCAGCAACCAGACCATGATCAAAAACTATCTCGTCATCGCGTTTCGCACGCTGCTGAAACATAAAACTTTTTCTGCGATCAATATTTTCGGATTGGCGCTGGGCATGGCGAGCGCGTTGGTGATTTTTCTTTATGCCAAGCAGGAATTGACCTACGACGGCTTTCATGAAAAAGCCGAACAGGTTTATCGCCTCACTTACGACGAGCGCGAAAGCCGTCCGGCGGACGGACGATTTCTCGCCACGACCAGCCCGCCGATGGGACCCGCGCTGGTGGCTTCGTATCCTGAAATTCTAAAATGCCTGCGACTGCGCTTTTCCGAAAACGACGTGCTGGCTTATGGCGAGCGGCGCTTTTTTGAAAACGGCGGCGTCTATGCGGACTCGACTTTTTTTGAAATGTTTTCTTTTTCACTAAAAGCCGGAAACGCGGCCACGGCGTTGCGCGAACCGAACAGCATCGTGCTCACTCCGCAAACTGCGGCAAAATATTTCGGCGCAGAAAATCCGCTCGGCAAAACGCTCACGCTCAATCACGAGCGCGAGTTGAAAGTGACCGGCGTGTTGCACGAGATGCCGCGCCGCACACATGTGCAATGCGATTTTCTTATTTCGTTCTCCACGTTCCGCGTGCCCACCGGTTATCCCGTGACGCTGGAAAGCTGGTCGTGGATTTCATTTCACACGTACTTGTTGCTCGCGCCCAACGCCAAGCCGGAACTGCTCGAACGCAAACTGCCGGACTTCATGCAAACGCATGCTCCCGAACGCGCCGGCAAATTTCGCCTCGGCTTGCAACCGATCACGGCGATTTATTTGGACGCGCCCAAACACGCGGACGTCGCTTCCGGCAATCGCGCTTTGCCTTACGGGCTGCTCGTGGTTGGCGCGCTGATTCTGTTGTTGGCGGCGATGAATTACATCAATCTCGCCACGGCGCGCGCGCTCGATCGCGGCAAAGAGGTCGGCATTCGCAAAGTTGCCGGCGCTTCGCGTGCGGAGTTGGTGCGCCAATTTCTCGGCGAAGCGTTGTTGCTCACGTTCTGCAGTTTCGTGCTTGCGCTCGCCTCTTTGGAAATCTTTTTAAAAATGCTGCGCGCCGCGTTCAATCTTGACCTTCTCCTTGCGCCGATGGAACATGCGCAGCTTGTCGGGTTCGGCCTTGTGCTCGCCGTCTTGATCGGCGTGTTCGCCGGCAGTTATCCTGCTTTCATGACTGCAAGCTTCCAACCCATCAAAGTGTTGAAAGGGAAATTCCGTGCGAGCGCAACGGGATTGGCGTTGCGCAAAACGCTGGTCGGCATGCAATTCGGCGTGACTACTGCTCTGCTGGTGGCCACGCTGGTGATTGCGCGGCAAATGGATTTTGTGCGCAACAAAAATCTCGGGTTCGAACGCGAGGCTGTGATTGTTTTGCACATGATGCGCGACGGCTCGGAAGCGCGCTATGCACTGCTCAAAGATCGGCTGCGGCAAAATCCGCATGTGCTCAACGTGAGCGCGAGTTCGGGCTTGCTCGATGGCGATAACGGCAGTGTGCCGATTTATCCCGAAGGCCGCGTTGACGAGCGGCCCATGGCTTCCAACATTCTCGGCGTGAGGCACGATTTCTTCAAGCTGTTGAACATTCGCATGTCCGAAGGCCGCGAATTTTCGGAACAGTTTGCGAGTGATGTCGATCAGGGCATCGTGCTCAATCAAAGCGCGGCCAGGGCGCTCGGTTGGGAGAATCCGGTGGGAAAAAAGTTACGCATCGGCGATTTAGTGGACGGCCAAGTGATCGGCGTGGCGGAGGATTTTCACTTTGCTTCGTTGCGTAACCAAATTCAGCCGCTCGCCGTATTCGTCGCCGAGTTGGTGGAAAATGTTTATCTCAAAATTCGCCCCGGTGATTTGTCCGCGCTGCTCGCCTCGCTGGAATCCGATTGGAAACACGTTGCGCCGGAACAGCCGTTTCGCTTCACGTTTCTCGACGAGCACCTCGCGCGTCTTTATGCGAACGACCAAAAATTCGCGCGCTTGATTTCGGTGTTCACGGCATTGGCGTTGGCCATTGCAAGTCTCGGGCTTTACGGTTTGATCGCCTTCATCACGCGGCAACGCACGAAAGAACTGGGCATTCGCAAAGTGCTCGGCGCAAGCGCGATGAGCGTCGCGGCTTTGCTGTCAAAAGATTTCGTCAAGCTGCTGTTGTTCGCCAACTTCATTGCGTGGCCGATTGCTTATTTCGCGATGAATCGTTGGCTGCAAGATTTCGCGTATCGCATCGAAATCGGTTGGTGGATATTTGCGCTCGCGGGCGGCGTCGCGTTGGGGATTGCATTATTGACCGTGAGCACGCAAGCGATTCGCGCCGCGCTGGCGAATCCGGTCGAAGCATTGAGATACGAGTAAGCAGTAACGAGCGATCAGTATTCAGCAAACTGATCACTGATCACTGATAACTGGAATACAGCCATGCTCAAAAATTACCTCAAAATCGCCGCAAGAAATCTCTTCAAGCACAAAGCCTATTCGTTCATCAATATCTTTGGGCTGGCAGTCGGCCTTGCCTGTTGCGGCGTAATTTTGCTCTACGTGCAAAACGAGCTGGGTTATGACAAATATCATCTGGACGCGGAGCAGTTGTATCGCGTCGCAGTCTTGAAAGATGCCACCGGCATCAGTCAGGGCCAGGCCAGCGCCACTTGTGGATTGGCAGAAGTGTTGCAGAAAGATTATCCGGAAGTGATCGCCGCCGCCCGCCTGTTCAAAGCCAACGAAGCGGCGGTCATTAAAATCGATGATCAGCAATTCACCGAAGAGCGCTTTTATTTTGCCGATTCGACGCTCTTCAAGCTGTTTACGATTCCTCTTTTGCGCGGCAATGCCGAAACCGCGCTCACTCATCCGAACAGCATGGTGGTGAGCCGGCAAATTGCCGAGAAATATTTTCGCAGCCTCGAGATTCTCGGCGAAGTGGTGACGGTCAATCTCAACAATCGCAACGTCGATTTCAAGATCACCGGCGTCGCCGCAAACGCGCCGGAATACACGCATTTCAAATACGACGTGCTTGCCTCTTTCGGGAACGCAGAGATGGTGGTGCCGAATCCGGACTTCTTCAAAAGCTGGTTCGTTTATCCGGCCTGGACTTACATCAAGCTGCGCGAGGGATTTCCCGCAGCGGAATTTGAAGGCAAGCTTACCGAGGTCGTCAAAAAATATTTTCCGCCGACGCGACAAAACTCGCGACTGTTCCTGCAACCGCTGCGGGATATTCATCTCACCTCGCAATTGGAGAACGAGATCGAAGCCAACAATGATATTCTTTACATTTATATTTTTTCTGGCGTCGCATTGCTCGTGCTCGTCATTGCCTGCATTAATTTCATGAATCTCACGACGGCGCGGTCGATCCATCGCGCCAAAGAGGTGGGCATGCGCAAAGTGCTCGGCGCTTATCGCGTGCAACTGATCAAACAATTCCTGGCGGAATCCATGCTCGTCAGCGGCCTCGCGGTCATATTTGCCGTCGGGCTGATCGAAATGTTTCTGCTGATTTTCAACGCGCTTTCCACTATTCAATTGCGCTTGAACCTTTTCGCGAACGGCTGGTGGGTGTTCGGCTTCATCGGCCTGGGCCTGGGCGTTGGTCTGCTCGCCGGCATCTATCCGGCCTTCTTTCTTGCGGCTTTTCAGCCGAGCAAGACTTTGAAAGGCGCTTTTGCCAGAATTGCCGGCGGCGCGAAATTGCGAAGAGGTTTGGTGGTTTTGCAAATGGCGATCACCATCATCCTGCTCGTCGCCATTGCCACGATTTCGCAGCAAATGAATTTTATCCGCAGCAAGAAACTTGGTTTTCAAAAAGAGCAAATGCTGCTCATCAAAGCGCCAGGAACCAAATGGGCCGCGGCGTATGAATCGTTCAAGCAACAGCTTTTGCAAATTCCCGAAGTCGCCGGCGTGACGAGAAATTCCGCGCCGATGGGAGAGGGCTTTCCCATCCGCTCGCTCTTCTTCAAGGAAATAGTCGAAAGCGAAAAAGTGGCGCTGCCTTACGTTTTCGTCGGCCATGATTTCGCGACGGTCTACGGTTTGGAATTTCTCGAAGGCCGCGATTTTTCCAAAACGTTCTCGACGGACACGAACTTTGTCTATATCGTCAACGAAGCGGCGGTGAAAGCTTATGACTTGAAACCCGCTATCGGCAGATTCATCGCTTCCGGCGATAGAAATCCGCAGCGCGGGCAGATCGTTGGCGTGCTCAAGGATTTCCATTTTGCTTCGCTGCACCAGAAAATCGAGCCGCTCGTCATCGGACTTTCCAACGGGCCGCTGCCGTACCTTTCCGTCAAATTGAACGACGGAGAGCTCTCCCACACGGTGAGCCAGATTCAAAAAGTTTGGGCGCAATTTGAGAGCGAGCGCGCCATGGAATTTTCTTTTCTCGACGACCGGCTCGATCAGCTTTACAAATTCGAAGCGCAACTCGGAAAGATCGTGAGCTATTTTGCCGCATTGGCGATCTTCATCGGCTGCCTGGGATTGTTCGGCATGGCCTCGTTCGCCGCGGAGCAACGCACCAAAGAAATCGGCATCCGCAAAGTGCTCGGCGCTTCTGTTCCCGGTGTCATCGCGCTGCTCTCGAAAGATTTTACCAAACTCGTCCTGCTCGGATTTGTGATTGCCGCGCCCGTCGCTTACATGGCAATGCGCCGCTGGCTTGACGACTTCGCCTACCGCATCGAGCTTGGCGCCGGCGTGTTTATCCTCGCCGGTGCAGTAACTTTGCTCATTGCCGGGCTGACGGTGAGTTATCAATCGATCAAAGCCGCGTTATTGAATCCGGTCCAGGCGCTGCGATACGAATAAGGCAAGAAGCCAAAAGAGACAAAAAAGATAAGGAGCCAGGAAGTCAGCAGGCAAATCATGCTAAAAAATCTCAAAGCCGCCAAAGCAAAACGATTGCGACAAAACCATGCTGCTCATCGTTTTGCCGGAAATAGTTTTGCCTTTCGCTTTTGTATTCACTTCAAAAGATGACTTTCAAAAGGAGCAACATGTTCTCCACATACTTCCGCCTCGCGTGGCGCAATTTGCTCGCGAATAAAACCGTCACGCTCATCAATGTTTTCGGGCTGTCCATCGCAGTGGCGTGCTGCATTGCCGTGTTTCTCTTTCTGCAAAATTATTGGACGCTCGACAATTTTCATAAAAACGGCGAGCGCATTTTTATGGTGGAATACGCCACCGAAATCGACGGCGAGAAACAATTCTGGGGCGATGCGCCGGCGCCCATTGCCACGGCGCTGGCTGCGGATTTCCCACAGGTCGCGCGCGCCGTGCGCATGCAACGCGAAGGCGTGAAGCTCTTCAACCAAGAAAATGTTTTTAACGAAGTGCTCGTCTATGCGGACACGGGCTTCTTCGCGATGTTCACGTTTCCGCTGCAATACGGCGATCCCTCCGCGCTTAACGATCCGAATGCCATGATTCTGAGCGCGAACATGGCGCAAAAGTATTTCGGCGAAGAAATGCCGATGGGGCGCACGCTGACGGTGATGACCGAGGAGCAAGAGCGCAAGCAATTTGTCGTGCAAGGCGTGGCGAAGCCTTTCCCCACCAATACCGGTTTTGTTTTCGACCTGCTCACCGGCTATCACGCCGTGCACAAATCGCTGCAGGCGCAAGATTGGAAAATCGGCGCGAGCAACTGCGTGTTTGTGCAACTGGCCCGGCCCGAAGACGCCGCGCAACTTGAGCCGCAAATGGCGCGTTATCTCGCGCCGTTCAATGCCAACAATCCCGAAGCGAACATTGTCGCTTTTGCGCTCGATAATCTGCGCCACCCGATGCCCGGCGCTTATGATGTCAATCGCCGGCCCGCGGAAGCGCCGCATCCGGTGCTCACACTGATGTTCTCGCTCATTGCGTTGACGATGATGGCGCTGTCCTGCTTCAACTACGTGAACATCTCGCTCGGCGGCGTGTCGCGACGGTTAAAAGAAATCGGCATTCGCAAAGTGATGGGCGGCCAGCGCGAGCAGCTCATCGCGCAATTCATGTCGGAAAATTTGTTGCTGTGCTTCATCGCGCTGCTCATCGGCCTCATGCTCACCGAGGCGTTTCTCGTGCCGCTGCTCAACGCGAACTTCGTGCTGAAAATAAAATTCTCGCCGTTGGAGAACGCGGGCTTGTGGTTGATGCTCGCGGGCTTGCTCGCGCTCACGGCGCTGGCCTCGGGCGCGTATCCCTCGTTTTATGTTTCCTCATTCAAGCCCGTGGCCATTTTCACCGGTAGATTGAAATTTTCCGGCAAAAATATTTTGCGCCGCAGCTTGCTGGCCGCGCAATTTGCGCTCGCATTTCTCGCGGTGATCATCACCGTGCTGTTATTGACCACGGTTCGCGTGTGGGAAAAGCTCACGTGGGGTTATGATCCCACCCAAACGTTAGTGGTGCAGCTCAATGACAGCGCGCAGTACAACTTGTTGCGCAATGAAATTTTGCAGAACCCGAACGTCTTGCGCGTCGCCGGCTCGGTGAATCACGTCGGGCAGGCCTGGAGGCCGGAAGTTTTTCAAATCGACGAGGCCAAACAAAAAGCTTCGCGTTATGACGTCGGCGCCGATTATTTGGAAACAGTCGGCTTGAATCTAATCGCCGGACGTTTTTTTGATTCGGATCGCCGCGCCGAGGATGAAAACGCCGTGGTGGTCAATGAAGCGCTGTTGCGCAAACAAGGCTGGACCGAGGCCATTGGCAAACGCCTGCGCATTGAGTTGAAAGAATACACCATCATCGGCGTGGCCGGCGATTTCAAACTTTTCGCCACCGGCGCCACGCGGCCCGCGCTGTTCTTTCGCGCCGAAGAAAATACGTTCGGCAATCTCGTGGTGCGCTTCGCCCCCGGCCGCGGCAAGCAAGTCGTTGCGCAAATAGAACAGGATTGGCAGCGGCTTTTTCCAAACACGCCGGTCCATCATTTTTTTCAATCCGAAGTTTTCGACGGTTTCTATCGCACGTTTCACAAGCTGTCGCGCAGTTTCGGCTACATCGCAGCACTGGCGCTGATGATCGCGTGCATGGGCCTGTACGGTTTGGCCACGCAACATTTTTCCCGCCGCTTGAAGGAAGTCGGCGTGCGCAAAATGCTCGGCGCTTCGGTGACGCAGATTCTATTGTTGATCAATCGCGAGTTCTTGTTTCTGTTTTTGGGCGCCGGCGCATTCGCGACGGCGTTGAGTTTCGTCGCGACGCGCCTTTTGCTGCGTGAAGCCGAGCCTTTTGTTGGAAATTACGCGCCCGGCCTGGCGCCGTTTCTGCTGGCCAACCTCATCGTCTTGCTCACCGCCGCGCTTGCGATTGGCCGGCAATCGTGGAACATGACGCGAGTCAATCCCGCAGCGATGCTGCGCAACGTGGAATGACCACGGCATCGTAAGGCTCCTCTTGCATTGAGTTGAAACATAACGAAAAAACTCCCTCATGAGAATTCTTGTCACTGCATTCATGTTTGCCGTAATCACCACAGTTTTGCCGATGTACGCACAAACCGCGGCAGACTCCGCCGCGATCAAAAAAGCGGCGTTGGATTATGTCGAAGGCTGGTATGAAGGCAATCCCGAGCGCATGGAGGCCGCGCTCCATCCCGAGCTGGCGAAGCGCATCGTGCGAACGGATCAGAGCGTCAGAAGCCGGCTCGAGCAAATGAGCGCGATGACGCTCGTGCAAGGCGTCAAGCGCGGTGGCGGCAAGGATACGCCCGCCGAGCAGCAGCAAAAGGATGTTTTTATCCTCGACATTTTCCAAAACACCGCCAGCGCCAAAGCCATCATGTCCGGCTGAATCGATTACACGCACCTGGCCAAATGGAACGGCGAATGGAAAATCGTCAACGTGCTGTGGGAGCTGAAGCCGAAGCCAGTGATCAATAATCAGTAACCAGTGATCTGTGGTCAGTGACTGATAACTGATCACTGGTCTTTGACAACTGGAGTCGACAATGTTCAACAACTACCTCAAAATCGCCCTGCGCAATCTGGCGCGGCAAAAAATGCTGACGTTTATCAACGTCTTCGGCTTATCCGCCGGTTTGGCGTGCTTCACACTGTTCCTGCTCTATGCAGGGACTGAATTCAGCTTCGACCGTTTGCACGAAAAGGCCAAACGCATTTTTCGCGTTTATCGCTGGACAGAGGCCATGAAAGGCGACGATGCCGAGGGCGATCCGTATCTGCCCATGCCTCTTGGTCCGGCGATCAAGCACGATTTTGCCGACGTCGAGACTTTTGTGCGTTTTCGCGAGGCGTGGGGTGAAGATTTTATTCGCGCCAACAACAGCGTCAGCCGCATCGGCGTGGTGAAGGATTTTCACTTTCAATCTTTGCGGCAGCCCATCGCGCCTTTGGTGATGAGCGTATTGCCCAACTACCATTTTATCGCCGTCAAGGCGCGCGCCAACAATCTGCCGGAAACCATCGCGGCGCTTCGGCAAACCGTCGCGCGCTTTGCACCCGGCGCCGCGTTCGAGATGTCTTTTCTGGATGACAACTTCGCCGGACTTTATCAAACCGAACAAGAAATGAGCGAAGTCTTCGGCTACATTTCCGGGCTGGCGATTTTCATTGCCTGTCTGGGATTGTTCGGCCTGGCATCCTTCAGCGTCGAGCGCCGCACCAAGGAGATCGGCGTGCGCAAAGTGCTCGGCGCTTCGGTTGCAAGCATTGTCGGCTTGCTCTCTAAAGATTTCCTCAAATTGGTGCTCATTGCGAATTTGCTCTCCTGGCCGGCGGCGTATTTTGCGATGCACAAATGGCTGCAAAACTTCGCGTATCGCATCGATCCCAATTGGTGGATCTTCGCGCTGGCCGGTGGACTCGCGCTGCTCATTGCGCTGCTCACCGTGAGCACGCAAGCGATCAAAGCCGCGCTGGCGAATCCGGTGGAAGCGCTGCGGTATGAGTGAGCAGAGGGCAGAAGAGGGGTGCTGTTGCTCTAAGCCTTCAGCTCTCTGCTCTTTACAATATCGTTGAGATCAACATGCGGTGACAGCGCTTTCAGAAACACCTCGCAGGGCATGCACAGGATGTGGTCAATCAGAAGCTTGTCTTTGCCGCGATACAAAAAAATGGTGTTGCTCTTTGCATAATCTCGGCGAAACTCCTGCAGGGAACGGAGATCTTCCGGACGCACGCGGTTGGTGTTTTTGACTTCAATCGCGTGGATGCCGCTCTTGCCGTAGAGCACGAAATCGACTTCGAGGCCGCCGCGCGAGCGCCAAAAGAAGATTTCGTACGGGCCGTTGCGATAAGCGTTCCAAGCGCGAAGATGTTGCGCCACCAAACCTTCCAACGCGGCGCCGGCAATCTCTTCGGGCCGATCGAGAGGGCCTCGGGGGCGCAGGCTTTGAAAAACGCCGGTGTCGAAAAAATAAAACTTCGGATGCGCGACCACCGCGCGCCGCGCTCTCTTGGCGAAAACCGGAAGCTTGAACGCCAACAAGATGTCTTCCAGAATTTGTATGTAGGCTTCGACGGCTTTGCGCTCGACGCCACATTCTCTGGCAACATTGCTGACGTTCAACAAGCCGGCGTGCGAAAAACTGGCCGCCTCCAAAAAGCGCGAGAAATTGCCGAGGTTTCGCACGAGACCTTCGATCTGGACTTCTTCGCGAACGTACAGCGAGACATACGCTTTAAGAACGTCGCGCGGATTCTCCGCCGAAAGCACGAGGGGCAAAAGGCCGACCTGCAAAATTTCGGCAAAGGAGGGAGGGGCGGGCAATTCCGACAACAGGAACGGATGGAGCGTTCGCAGCAAAACGCGCCCGGCCAGCAAATCGATGCCGGTTCTTTTCAGCTTGCGCGCGCTGGAGCCGGTCAGCACAAATGTTTTTTTGATCTTTTCCTCGATCAGGCTGTGCACGGCGCTCAAGATTTCCGGCACTTTTTGGACTTCGTCAACGATGATGACCTTCTTTTCCGGATTGCCGCGCACCAGCTCGATGATGCGCTCCGGCCGGGAGATATAAGTGCGGAAAACATCCGGCTTGAGCAAATCCACCCACAGCGCATCAGGATAGTGCTGCTTCAAGAAAGTCGATTTTCCCGTTCCTCTGGGACCGAACAGGAAAAAACTCTGCTTCGGTGCGGCAAAGAATCTTGGAATGTATGATTCCATTTTTCGCCTCATTTTGGAGTTATGTATTCTAAAAATACACAACCCATAAGTTCACTGTCAAGGCCGTATTTGCCGCCTGTGTGATGACCTCTCGGGAGAAGGACGAGTGGCGCAGGGTGAGGGCGCGCCTTTTGCCCTGTGCTTTGCTCCGTGCGCTATGCCGCCGCCAACCAAGATTAGAAAGGAACCCCCATGGTCAAAATGAACAGCATCTTCAAACACTACTCCAACAAATTCGTCAAAACCTACGTCTTGCAGGATATCAATCTCGAAGTCAGGCAAGGCGAGTTCATCACCATCATGGGCCCGTCCGGCTCGGGCAAATCCACCCTGCTGCACATACTCGGCATGCTGGATGATCCCAGTCAGGGCGAATATTACTTTCTCGACCAGCCCGTGCACCAGTTGAGCGAGAAACAGCGCGCGGAGCTGCACAAAAACTGTATCGGATTCGTGTTTCAAAGCTATCACCTGATCGATGAACTGACGGTCTACGAGAACCTGGAAACGCCGCTGCTCTACCAAAAGATCAAAGCGGCGGAGCGCAAGAGCATGGTGGCCGACATGCTGGACCGCTTCCAGATCGTCGCCAAGAAGGATCTCTTTCCCCATCAACTCTCCGGAGGGCAGCAGCAGCTCGTGGGCATTGCGCGCGCGGTGATCGTGAGGCCGAAACTCATTCTCGCCGACGAGCCGACCGGCAACTTGAATTCGCAGCAAGGCGAAGAGATCATGGAACTCTTCCGCAAATTGAACCAGGAGGGCACCACCATCGTACAGGTGACGCATTCCGAGAGGAACGCCGCCTACGGCAGGCGCACGATTCATTTGCTCGACGGCCGCATCGTGCGCGAGCAGCGTTGAACAAACCCGTTGAAGAAGCGCAATAAACTGCTTTTGGAAGAACCGGCCATTCCTGCCATTGCGATTCAACTGCCTGCCGTGGAGGCGGACCAGCAGATCGACGTCGAAGTCAAAAGCAACGGCCGCACGCGCCGGTTGTGTTACCGCGTCGAGATTCTCGCCTGGGAGCAGTGTGAGGAGCTGCCGGCGCAGCGCGCGTCCTGCCTGCAGCGCCTGATTGCGCAGTATGACAAGAACTGGCAATTGATTTAAATCGGTACGCCAACGGACAAGAACATTCCGGTGATGTTCAAGCAGATCGACCGATAGCGAGCAGAATTTCTGCTTGACAAGCGGCCGGCAATTCGACAACTTGGCCAAAACAGCCTCTCACCATCACCGGCCGACTGATGAAGAATCGCCATGCGAGATTTCTGCCTGTGCTGGCGGGCCTGGCTTGCGCAGCAGGCTGCACGCCGCACCACCACTCCCCCGCCCGGGCTGCAGCTCCGGAAATTATCTCCGTCGCGCAATGGGGCGGCCAGGCCATGGCGGACTCTTTCCGCACGCATCAAATCAAGTTCATCACGCTCCATCACGGCGGCGAAGAGTATCCCCCCGACAAAGACACCGCCGAGTATCTGCGCAACCTGCAGAGTTGGTCACGCCGTGAGAAAAAGTGGATCGACATTCCCTACCACTTCCTGATCGACTGGCAGGGAAAGATCTATGCCGGTCGCGATCTGCGCCTTCCCGGCGACACCAACACGGCATATGATCCCACCGGCCACGCGCTGATTTGTGTCCTGGGAAATTTCGAAGTGCAGAAAGCGAATGACCGGCAACTGCGCGCGGTTGTCGAACTGATGGCGTGGTTGTGCCGCACCTACGGTCTCCCGGCCGAAGTGATCAAAGGCCACAAAGACGTGGCCGAGGGCACCGTGTGCCCGGGCAAGGATTTGTACCGCTATCTCGCCAACGGCTATTTCAAGAGAGAAGTGGCGCGGCGCCTGGTGCCGTGAAGCATCACGGCGGTGCAGACAGAACGTCCAACGGCCCGCCAATGCACTCGTGCCGGCCGTGCGCGATCGTGTCCGGCAACATGCGGCAGCGCGGTGTTGCGCTGGGCATTTGAACGAAACTTCTGCGGGATACGTCTTTTCACCAACCTGCTTCACCGTCATCTTTCTGGGAACCGCACAATCGGTGCCCGGACGAAGGCAATTCGACTCAGTCTGCCCAACTCGAGGCCACGATCAGCGTGATGAACTCCTTGCAATCGGTGCGCAGGCGTGCCTGCCTGCTGCTTCTCGCGGCACTCAGCCTGCCGGCCACGTTGCCGGCTCAAGCGCCGAGACTCCGCTTTGAACCGCTCTCCCTCGAACAGGGCGTCTCTCACAACCTGGTGTACGCCATCCACCAGGATCGCAGCGGATTCTTGTGGTTCGGCACGATGTACGGCTTGGTCAAATATGACGGCCGGCGTTACACCTGCTATCGCCACGAGGCGCGCGATCCGCATTCGCTGTCATTCAACGACATCATCGCGATTCATGAAGATGCGCAGGGCGCCCTGTGGATTGGCACATGGGGCGGCGGCCTGAATCGTTTCGATCCGGTGACGGAGACAGCGACGCGCTTTCTGCATGAGGAGAAAGACCCCGCAAGCCTGAGTGACAACACCGTGTGGGCGATCGCCAGCGATCCTGCCGGCGATCTCTGGGTGGGCACGAATCGCGGGGTGGATCGCTGGCCTGGCGCCACGCGCCTCGACAAAGCAGAGGAGGGCGCGCGCATTCCCACGCACGCCGCGTTTTTGCATTACACCTTCAATTTTCTGGTGGCCGGCCGCTCCGGCAATCCAGTTGTGCGCAGCCTGCAGGTCGACCGGCGCGGCCGGGTGTGGGTGGGCACTCTGGGCGGAGGCCTGCACTTGTTCGATCGCGCCCGCAGTGAATTCGTGACCTTCCGGCATGATCCCGACAACCCGCGCAGCCTGAGCCGCAATGCCGTCAGTTCGATCTACGAAGATCAGGAAGGCACGCTTTGGATCGGCACGCTGGGCGGCGGCCTCAACCAATTGCAGCATTCGCAGGACAGTGTGTTCGAGTCCGCGCCCACGCCGGAAGGCGCTGCGTTCATTCACTTCCGTCATAATCCAGCGGATCCTTTCAGCCTGAGTCAGGATGAAATTGGACCAATGGTCGAGGATCGCAATGGGGATCTGTGGATCGGCACCAGCGCGGCGGGTCTCAACAAACTGGAACGCAGCACCGGCCGCTTCCTCCGCCATCAGCACGATCCTGCCGATCGCCATTCTTTGAGCAGCAATGCCGTGGTTGCGCTCTGCCGCGATCGCTCAGGCATTTTGTGGATCGGTTCCTACCAGGGCGGTGTTGCCAAGCTGGTGCCCGACCAGCAAAGCATCGTGCACGTGCAACGCGAGCCGGCAAGAAGTGCCAGCTTGAGCCACAATGATGTGCGTGCACTTTGTCAGGATCGGGCCGGTACGCTTTGGGTCGGCACGTTTGGCGGCGGACTCAATGAATTGCCGGCGCGAGCCAGCGGCGACTTTGTTCATCATCGCGCCACACCGTACAAACCTGCTGCCTTACGCTCGAACTTCATCACCGCGCTGGTGGAGGATCGTCACGGCAATCTGTGGATCGGAAGCCTGCGCGGCGGGTTGAGCCGGTGGGATCCCAGCCGCACGCGGTTCACCCATTTCCAGCACCGGCCGCAGGAAGCGCACAGCCTGAGCCACGACAATGTCAGCGTCATCTACGAGGATCGCAACGGCGACCTGTGGGTGGGTACCGAGGGCGGCGGATTGAACCGCCTGGCCGCGGGCAGCGCGCAATTCAAGCACTATCGCCATGACCCGGCGAATCCCGGCAGTCTGAGCAATGATTTCGTGCATACGCTGCACGAAGACCGGCGCGGCGTCTTGTGGATCGGCACCTATCGTGGCCTCAGCAGATTCGACCGGCAGAGCGAGACCTTTGTCACCTATCGCCACCGCCTCGACGATCCTGCCAGCTTGAGCAACGATTACGTCTATGCCCTGCACGAAGACGGCGCCGGCAACTTGTGGGTCGGCACCAGCGACGGGCTGAACAAATTCGATCCTGCGCGTCAGCGCTTTGAGATTTTTACCGAGGCGGACGGACTTCCCAACGGCGTGATTTGCGGCATGCTCGAAGCGGAGGGCGGCGGGCTGTGGCTCAGCACGCAAAAAGGATTGAGCCGCTTCGATCCGCGCACGCGGCAGTTTCGCAACTACGAGCTGGCCGACGGTCTGCAAAGCAACATGTTCAACCTCGGGGCCTACTGCAAGGGTGCCGGCGGCGAGATGTTCTGGGGCGGCATCAACGGATTCAACCGTTTTCATCCCGCACGTTTGCCGCAGGACACGCTGGCCCCGCAAGTCGCCCTCACGTCGTTGCGCGTGTTCGACCAGCCCCGCCCGCTCACCGGCCGGCCACTGCGGCTGCGGCATGATGAAAACTTCATCACCATCGAATTTGCGGCACTGCATTTCGCCCGGCCGGAGAAGAACGAATACGCTTACCGCCTCGAGGGTTTCGACCGCGAGTGGATTGCCTGCGGCACGCGCAACAGCGCAAGTTACACCGGCCTGCCGCCGGGCCGCTATGTTTTCCGCGTGAGAGGGTCAAATGGTGACGGCGTGTGGAATGAAACCGGAACGGCCATGGCGCTCGTGATCACGCCGCCGTTCTGGCGGACCTGGTGGTTCTCTGGCGGCGCCGGCGTGCTGCTGGCCGCGAGTCTGGTGCTCTGGCACCGGGCGCGGCTGCGGCAGGTACGGGCCCGGGTCGCGGAAATTGCACGGATCAAGCACGAGGAGCAATTGGCGCGGTTGCAGGCGGTGGAGCAGGCGCGGCGCGAGGAGCGCGAACGCGTGCGCCGGCAAATCGCCGCGGATTTTCACGATGAATCAGGCCACAAGCTCACGAAGATTTCGCTGTTTTGCGGCGTGCTGCAGGCGCGCTTGGGCCAGGGCACGCAGGATCTCGACGAGTATGCCGGACGCATCATGGCGGTGGCGGCAAGCCTGCACAAAGACATCAGTGACTTCATCTGGTCGCTCGATCCCGCTGAAAACACCCTGCATGATGCCGCACTCAAGCTGAAGGATTTCGGCGAGAAGCTGTTCGATCGCACCGGCATTCGCTTTCGGCTGGAAGGCCTCACGCCTGCCCTGGAGCAGGTGGTGCTGCCGATGGAAGTCCGCCAGAACCTCACTTGCATTTTCAAAGAGGGAATGAACAACATTCTGAAACACACGCGGGAGGACTGCCGCGAGGTTCGCTGCACCTTTGCTGCTGCCAACGGGCAGTATGCCGTGACGCTGAGCGATGACGGCAAGGGCTTCGATACCGGCCGCTGCCCACCGGGCCGGGGCCTTTACAATATGCAACGGCGTGCCCGCGCGGTGCAGGGAGAACTGCAGGTGATTTCGCGGGAGGGCAAAGGCACAGCAATTCACCTGGTGGCCAGGATCCCGGCCGCGGAGGCGGTCCTTGCCGGCACCGCCGAGCTTGCCCGCGCTGACCACCCGCGGCCAAAAAACGGAAGGCACGCGCCTGTCCCGGCCGCCGATCAAACCTGAACGATTCAGCAGAGCGATAGCGGCATGATTCGAGTGGCCATTGTTGAAGATGAAGACGAAATTCGCGAGAGTCTGGCGATCATTATCGGCGGGGCGGCGGGATTCACCTGCGCGGGCGCTTATGCCGATTGCGAATCCGCGCTGCAGCGGCTGGAGAGCGATCTGCCGGAAGTGGTGCTGATGGACATCCGGTTCCGGCCCGGCCGCATGTCGGGCATCGAGGGCGTGCGCCGCATCAAGGCGAGGTGGCCCGAGATGGACCTGGTGATGCTGACGATCTACGAAGACAATGATTTGATCTTCGAGTCCCTGCGCGCCGGCGCATGCGGATATCTCTTGAAGCACACCCCGCCGGCCGAGTTGCTGGCCAGTCTGCAGGAAGTGGTTGCGGGCGGCGCACCGATGAGCACCAGGATCGCGCGGCTGGTGGTGGGTTCATTTCAACACAGCCAGGCGGGGCCGCAACTGACGCCGCGTCAGAGGGAAATCTTGCAGAAATTGCGGGAGGGAAAAAGCTATCGCACCATCGGCGAGGAGCTGTTCATCAGCGAAAACACCGTGAAATGCCACATCAAGAAAATCTATGAGCTGCTGCACGTGCACACGCAGGCGGAGGCCATTGCCAAAGCCTTCGAGAAGAACTTGCTTTGATTTGAGGCGAGGTGCACCGGCCGCGCCGCCGGGAGGTGCGCGAGTCCTTGGGTGCAACGACTATCGCCTGTGCGGCACAGCCCCGGCCGGATTCAGCCTGCCACTGGCCGCTGGCGCCGGCCGTGCACTTCGGCACGCAACGCTTCTTCGAGAATCTTGATCGCCTGCGTATCCCGCACGCCTTGTGAAAGATAAGCCTGCGCCACAATGGTGTTGATCTCTTCCCGGTTGCGGGTTGCCAGATTCAATTGCAAGACGGTCTTGTAAATGTTCATCGCCGCTTCATCGCGACGGCCGGCGAGCAGGTAGATGCTTGCCAGCACCGGATAAAAATTCACGCGGTTCGGTTTGTCAAGCAGCAGCTTTTCGTACACGCCGGCGGCTGCGTCATAGTTGCCCTGCAGCAGATGCAGGCGCGCCCGTGCCTCCGGGGAGAATATGATGAAGCCGAGCAGGGGCAGGACGATCAAACCGGTCACTGCGCCACCGATTAACAGGGCGCGGCCCAAACCGCCGGCGGCATTCACGCTCGGCAATTCCGCAGCCTGCAGAGTGAGATTGACCCGGGCTTGCGCGAGCAGCGCGACCAGATTTGGATCATCCGGTGCCATGCGCCGCAGTTTCTCCAACAGCAGGATGGCGCGGCCCCAGTCTTCATTGGCCATGGCTGTGCGCGCAGCCGCATCGAGCGAATCCTGCAGCACGCGGGCGTGCCCGGACTCAGGCGCTGATGCCGGTGGTGGTTGGGATTCTTGCTGTTGCTGACGCGCCTCCGCCAGCAGGACGGCGATGTCTTTGTAGGAAGGATCCAGGCGCGCGCCCTGCTGCAAAGCGCGCACAGCGGCCGGCAAGTCGCCCACTGCGAGCGCGGCGCGGCCTTCTTCATAGAGCGCCGCCACCCCGGCTTCGGCAGTTTCTTGCGCCAGGTTTTGCCGGGCCGCCGCCAGACGGCTGGCGGTGTCCTGGAAATTCGGCATGGTGGCCGTAATCCGTTCGAAGGCCGCGATGGCAGCCGCCCACTCCTGCCGGTTGAATGCGCTCATGGCGGTATCATAAAGCTCCTCCACTTCCTCGAGTTGGCGCTGCCTTTGCGCTGTCGCTTGCGAGAGCTCGAGTTGTTCGAGCGCCTGGCGCAGGCGAGCCCGGGCCTCGCGATAGTCGCCGGCCTTCTCGAGCAACTCTTCATAAGCGTTGATGGCCTCCTCCCACTTGCCTGCCGCGGCTAAGGCTTGCGCCCGCTGATACAGCGCCTGCCAGGCGGTTTCATCCTGCTGCCGCTGCAGTTTTTCCCTCACCGCAGCGAGCCTGTTGCGGGCGTTTTGATCATCCGGCGCGTGCGTCGCGATTTGCTCGAACAGCGAGCGTGCTTCTTGCAGCCGGCCGGCGGCCTCGGCCTGTTCGGCCTTATCCCACAAACGCTGCGCCGTCCGGGCGTTTTCAACCAAACGCGCGAGGTTGGCAAACTGCTGCGCCTGGGCGGGATAAAGCCTCTGCCCCTCCCGCAGCTCGGCCAGGGCTTCGTCCAGCCGGCCTTGCTGATAGAAATACCGTCCCAGCTCAAACGAAATAGTCCCGCCGATCTGCTCTGCGCGCGCCAGGCTTTGCGCGGCGCGCAAGGCGTCTTCATACTGCGGCAGCTTGTGCAGTCGCTTGCAGGTCTGCGCGAGTTCATAGAGCACGGCAATCTGCAAGTCCTTGCGGGTTTTGGCCGTGCAGCTCTGCCGCGCCCGCTGCAGGAATTGCTCGGCGCGGACGTGATCCTGCAATTGCTTGTACACCAGGCCGAGGTTGTATGACGCTTCCACAAAATCAGGATCGAGCGCGAGCGCGCGGGTAAAGGCGGAGATTTTGTCGCGCGGTGCGGATTCCCGCAATCCGGCTTCCAGCAGGCGGACCGCGCGTTCGTTCTGCGATTGTGGCGCGGCGGGTCCGGTCAGGCTCAGAATCAGCATGGTTCCGAGGCAGGTTTGCAGCAAAGTCTGTCGCATGGCAAATCTCGCCGGCAGGCTTTCAACAACCGATCGTGATCACAGCGAAATCCCTCTCTGGAATCTCATCGCGGGAACAGGCATGGCTCACACTCCTCCTGAAGGTGCAGCCGCAAAGCAGTACAGCAGAAAATCGTGCGCGAGCAAGTGCCGGGGTGGAACCGCCCCAACTACAACGGGTGAATCGCGGCACAGCGTCACAGCGATTGCAGCAACCGCAGGGTCATCATCCGGCCGATCAATGGCGCGCCGACGAATGCCCGATAGGGACGGTCCAGCAGGTTTTGCACGGCAACCAAGGCCTGGGTGCTCCGGCTGAGGTTGAAGCTCATGTCCCAATCCACCACCGTGTAGGCCTGCACCGCGCCGAGGTAAACGCCGGAATTCACCGGAAAGCCCTGAACGTGGCGCAGCCGTGTTTCGGTCTCCAAGCCGGAGCTGAGCGCGGTGAAACGGACGCTGGCGCTGAACTTGTTGCGCGGCGCATTCAGCGCAATGTCGTGCGGCTGGCGCGCGTTCCTGGCAAAGAAATCCCGACTGACATGGGAATAATTCAAACCCAGCCGCCAGCTTCGATTGAGAAACCAGCCCAGGCTCAGGTCCGCGCCGTAGAGGGAAATATCGCCAAAGTTGCGATAGGTCATGATCACTTCCGTCGCGCTTTGAATCTCCTGCGGTGAAATCAGACCAATGGGGAGATTCGCCAGGCTCTGGGCTATGCTCTGCGCGGTCGCTTGTGCGGCCGCCGGCGAGAAACCGTTGGCCTTCAAGTCCGTGGCCAGCACTTGCGCCAGCGCCGCCGGATCGACGAACACATGGGGCGTTTCCACATTCAGCGGGCCGATGAAATCCTTCACGCGCGAACGATAGAGATCTATCCCCACCAACAGTCTTTGGCTGAACAAGCCCTTGTACCCGAATTCCGTTGTCGTGGTGATCGTCGGCTTGGTCAGGGGAATATCCGCAACAGTGGAAACCGGCAAGTCAAACGCGCGCGTGGTGGGATTGAACGCCCGCAACACGCCGGGCACGCTCGCGCTCAGAGCGCGCGGCAACGCCGCCGCCAGCGCCTCGCGCGCCGGGCCGGCCGGTTGCGACGCCAGGACCAAGTTGCGCAACGCAGGCCAGACGGAATTGGCGTCCGGCGCGAGATAGCCGTTGCCGCCACCCGCCGCCGCGCCGAAAGGCGAAATCATCTGAGGCCGCTGATCCGTGCCACGCCGGAAAGTGAATCCGCCGGCGCTGGTGCGCGGAAAGCTGCGCATGCGCGGCGCCGTGCCTTCCGCATAAAGGTTGAAGAAAACCGGCCCCAGCAACGGCTCGAGCGCGGGGTTGATCGCTTTGGTCGGCACCGTGGCTGACAGAATATCCAGGAAGAGATTGTTGGCGGAAGGTGTGCTGTACGCCTGATTATAGGTGAGGCGCAGCGCATGATTCTCGCGCGGCTTGAGCAGCAGCGCGGCCCGCGGCGAAATCACCTGGTTTTTGATGAAGGTGTGATCATCCACGCGTGCGGCCAAAATCAGCGTGAGCCGGGACGAAAGTGAAGTTTCCGACTGCAGAAACGCGCCGCGTTCATCGATGCGGTCGAACGGTTCGTGACGGTTGTTGATGGTGCCGCCGGTGTTCGGCTTGGTCTGCAGCGCGTCGAGGCCGTAGGTGAAGCGCTGGCGGCGCCACAGCGTGAAGCCGTGCTGCACTTGTCCCACCATCAGGCTGGATTTGTCCACGATCGGGGCGCCGGTGCGCAGCAGATAGGTGTCACCGGCATCGGTTTGATTGAAGTAGGCCTGCGCGAAGAAGTTTTTGTAGTACAGCCGGCCCTGCAGGTAGTAGAAACGCCAATTGCGCGCCTGCGCCGCGCCAATACCGGTCAATTCGATGTCACTGGTCTGGCTGAATCCCGAGGAGAATATGCCGGTCATGCCTGACACCGGCCGAAAGTCCAAACGCGCATCAAGGCTCAGCCGTTCGACGTCGAAATCGCGACCGGGCGCGGGCACACGTCTGCCTCCGCTTTCAAAGAATTCCGGCTCGGCAGGATCGCGATAGTACCAGTCCACACCCTGATAGTATTGCCCGGAAACTTTGTAGCCCAGGCGCTCGCCCAGACTGTTGGCGTGGCGAAACGAGCCGATGAATTCGATGCGTTCGCCTCCGCCGGCGCTGAGGGTGGTGCCCTCCGATCCGAACGGTGATTTGGTGATGAGATGCACGACGCCGTTGGCGCTATTGGGGCCGTACAGGGCAGCGCCCGGCCCGGACACCACTTCGATGCGCTCCAAATCCTCATTGGCGACTGGAATCAGATTGTAGGCATTGAAGCGCAAGGAGGGCAATCCTGCGATGCGGTTGTCGGCCAGCGCCAACAGCGCGCCGGAAAACGCATTGTTGAATCCCCGCACCACGATGTTCGCCTGGTTGATGCCAGTGTTGGCAAAGTCCACCGCCGGCAACGTCTTGACGTGCTCCAGTGCTGTGAGCACGGACTTGGACTGAAGCTGCGCGCTTTCCAGCAGCGAGATGGCCGCCGGCGCCTCGAAAATCTTCTCGGGCCGGCGCGACGCCGTAATGATGACCGGATTGAGCTGTAACCCGACGTGCAACAGCGAGATTTCCAGCGCCTTGGTCATGCCGGGTGAAAGCTCAACCTGCGGCAGCGTTTTCTTTTCATAGCCGAGGTAGGAGGCGGTAATGGTGTAAACGCCCGGAATGACATCTTTGATTTCGAACTCGCCGTTGGGGCCGGAGACGGTGCCCGTGGCCTGACCGGCAATGCCTTCCGGGATCAGCTCGAGGCTGGCCCCGGGCAGGCGTTCACCGGTTTCGACATCGCTGACGAAGCCGAGCACGGTGGCTTCGGCAGCCAAGGCCGCGGCGGCAACCGTTTCGCCGCCGTTTTTCTCCTCGATCACCGGCATGTGCGCCTCCTCACGCGGCGGCGAACCGGCGGGGGCAGCAACGGTTTTCCGACTCGTGCTGTAGTCGCTTTCGATGCCGTCCAGTACCGGAACCTCGCGTCCGTTGATGACCAGCCGGTCAACGTCGCAGTCGGTAATGATGAGATTCTTGAGCTCCGGCTGCGCGTTTTTGGCGATGATCGCATGGTCGCTGTAGCGAATCACACAGAAGGAAAGTTGCGAGCCGGGTTGACTCTCTCCGAAGAACTCGAGGCCGAGCCAGTCGCGAATCGTGGGCAGACGGCGGCTGGCCACACCGCTCCAGCCAAATTCGTTGTCATAGGCCGAGGTGAAAACGATGCGGTCGGCGGCCGTGCCATTGGCAAGCAGAGTTCCATGCACCTTGAGACTGAACGCGCCGGCAAACTTCACCACCACACCGGCCTGAATCACCAGGGTCTCTCCCTGCGGCACAATCACATCGTCCGTCACCAGATAAGGGCTGCCGGCCAGATCCCAAGTTCCGGACTGGCGGCCGGCAACCTCCGTCCCCTGGGAAAGGCCGGGCACCAGCCACACCAACATGAGAGCGAGCGCGATGATCCGCCCTCTGGAGTCATGACCTTGTCGTGACTTCACTGCAAGCCTCCTTGAGATGAGCTACGGGAACCGGCGTCCGATCCGTGGATACCGGCGACAGCATGTGCGAGATGACTGGCTTCAGCGCGATTTACCCCTCACCGCCTCTGCAACGGGTCGATTTCGCATATTTTACCCCCAATGACATGGGCTGCAGAAAGGCACAACGGGATTGGGAAAATCCGTGGGATGCGTTGGATGAAGGTTCGGGAAAACGGCGCGCTCACCGCCGCTGTTCGCGCGGCGGATGGTGGCTCCGGTTGCGGCCGGCGGTCTCGTCCGGCGCTGCCGCTGGCCTGCTTTGCTGCTTGCTCTGCGCCACGATTGAGGAAATCCTGTCCCAGTTGCGCGTGGCCAGACTCATTTGCAATATGCTCTCATAGACCTTGAGCGCATTCCCATCGGTGCGGCCGGTGCGCAGGTAAATCTCCGCCAGGCGCGGGTAAAGGCCGGTGGCTTGGGGATTCTGCTGCAGCAGCTTTTCGTAGATCGAGGCGGCGCGATTGAAATCACGCAGGAAAAGAAAGGCATGCGCACGCACCTGGTCGGAATGCGGAAATACGCCGCTGAAGGGCAACACCACCAGCGCCATTACAATCGCGGCGACAAAGAGAATCATGCCCCAATTGAGACCGGCGGCCACGACAGCTTCTTCCTCTTCTTGGGCAAACTCGATCTCGGCATACAGACT
Organism: bacterium; assembly: GCA_037444905.1. GTDB lineage: Bacteria > Zhuqueibacterota > Zhuqueibacteria > Zhuqueibacterales > Zhuqueibacteraceae > JABWAN01. Next base: position 145,106 of record JBBILN010000005.1, read on the forward strand.
GGTGTCATCGTCGGGGAGCCGCGTGATGGCTGGCACGACAGTCACTGGCATGGTTTCGGGCATCGCGACGGCGGAATCAAGCGCAGCCGGCGCGGCAGAATCACCGGCGGCAGTCTCGACCGCGACCGGCGCGTCGACCATTTCAAACGGCAGGACGGTGGCAGCCGGCAGCAGGTGGTTGCGCACTTGCGCCAGGAGGGTATCGATTTCAGTATCGTAGGGATTGAGTTCGCGTGCTTTTTCGAAGGCCACCAGGGCGCGGCTGTAGTTGCCACTGGACAGGGCGCGCCGGCCGTCGAGGTAGTAGCGCCGGGCGCGGGCTTCGAGCACGGCGCGGCCAGTGTCCGCCTGGATGCGCGCCAGCCACGGCCGCACGTTCAGCAAGCGCTGTTTGTCATCCAACCGCCGGTGCACCCGCTGCAACCGGGCTTCGGCATCCTTGTAGCCGGGAGCTGACTGCAGCAGGCTTTCGTAGGTGGTGATGGCGAGCTCGAGGCGGTCGTCGGCTTCATAGCTTTGCGCCTGCAGATAGAGCCGATGGAAAACCTCCTCGCGATCGGCGGCTTCCAAACTCGCGCCCAGGGCGGCGATTTCACGGCCGACATTCATGAAGCCGGGCTTCTGCGCCTCGATTTGCCGCAGCAACGCCAGCGCATTGTTGAGATTCCCGCGCGCCCGCTCTTTTGCCGCTTCTTGATAGAGCTCAAAGAGCTGCACCGCCTCCTCCACGACCGGAATCAGCCTGTCGAATTCCGCCGGGTTGGCGGTTGCGCTGCGCCGCCCCTCCTGCAATTCCGCCAATGCCTCACGATAGCGGCCGCGTTGATACAGCAATCTGCCCAGATCCAACGACACCAGCGTGCGCGATTTGGCATCGGCAGCAAGGTCCCGCGCCTGCCGCAGCGCCTCCTCCGCACCTTCCAAATCATCGAGCCGCTGGTTGAGTGCAGCCAGTTCATAGACGATTTTGAATCGCCAGTCCTCTTTGGCAGGATCGGCGCCCAGCACCCGCGCCCGTTCGAGCAAGTCCCGCGCTTGGGCATAGTCCTTCCGTTTGCGATACAACAGCGCGAGATTGTACAGCGCTTCCTGAAAACCCGGGTCGAGCGCGATGGCTCGCTGGTAGGCGGCAATGGCAAGCTCAACATTCTTCTGTCGCAAGCCGGATTTGAACCATTTGTTGGCCTCCGGGTTGCGGGACTGGGCATGGGCGGCAAGCGGCGGCAGCAGCCACAAACAAATCAAGAGCAGCACTCCGCAGCGAGCCAAGTGGTATTTCATCCCAACGTCCTTCATGACCGACGACCAGAGATTTGCCAATTGCATCCTGAAATCATTACCGCTAGAGAATGCAAGTTGCGAAAGAGTGAAGTATTCATTTCAGCCGGTACAGACAGGGCCAGCCGTGTGCCTGCTCGGTTCAGCCCCCATCGCAATGGGCTGTCCCAGTGACGCGCTGACAAGTTCTTCGCCGCCACGCGCGCGGCCGCGATTGAACAGCAGAAAAGATGCCGGACGGCCCGGGCGCAATGCCCTCCTGCCGGCCCGCATACTTCTGCCACTCAGGATTCGCGCCGGGCACTCTTGCGATTGAGTTCCAGGTGAATGGCGCTCTCCAACGCCTTAAGGGTGTCGGTATCGCCACGGCCGTTCACCAGGTAGTGTTGGGTGAACACCGCATTGATTTGTTCGCGATTTTGCAGGGGCAGATCGAGCTGCAAGACAGTTTTGTAAACTTTCATGGCGTTTTCATCGCGGCGGCCAGAGAGCAGATAGATGTTGGCCAGCGCGGGGTAGAGATCGACCCGGCTGGGCTTCTGCGTAATCAGGCGTTCATACAAGCGTGCAGCGCCGGGAAAATCGCCCAGGAGCAAATGCAGGCGGGCGCGCGCGGTGGGCGAAAAAACGAAGAAGCACAGGACTGGCACCAGAATGATTGCGATCAGCATTCCCGCCGTGGTCAACACCCGGCTCGTCTCGTCGCGCGCGTCCACGCTCGCCATGTCCGCTTCCAGGAAGCTGAGATTCATGCGGGCCTGGGCCAGCAAGCGGTTGATCTCGCCGTTGCTGGGAGCAAGGATGCGCAGCTTCTCCAGCGTCACCACCGCCCGCTTCCACTCATTTTGCTGCATGAAACGCAGCGCCGCGTCATAAAGGGAATCCACCGTCGTTGAAGCACCCAGCAGGTTTGCCGGCGTCATGCTTGCCAGCCGTTGGTTTTGAATTTCGCTTTCCACCTGCGCGAGCAGCCCGGCGACCTCGCGGTAGTTGGGGTCCAGGCGCCGCACTTTTTCGAAGGCCACCAAACAACGGCCGAGATCGCCGCGGCGCATCGCGCTCAAGCCCTCGCCGTAATAGCGCGCCAGCACTTCCTCGGTGTTCTCCTGGTTCAGGCGGCGTTGAGCTTCGGCGAGATGCCGGCTGACCTCGCTGTAATCGGGCCTGAGTTCGAGTACTCGCTCGAAGGCAGTAATCGCGCCCAGCCAGTCACTTGCCTTGAGAGCCGCCAGGCCTTCGGTGTACTTCTGCTCGACTTCCAGGGCAATTTGCTTTTCGAGCAGCCGGCGCTGCGTGCTTTGCAACCGCAGCCGTGCGTCCTTGAAATTCGGCATGCGCTGCAATAGCGCCTCATAGGCGGCCTGCGCCAGTTCCAAATTGTTTTCTGCTTCCAGCGCCACGGCTTGCTGATACAGCTCTTCCGCGGTCTGTTTTGCTTCCGCGGTCGCGGGCTCTTCCTTGCGAGTTGCCGCCGGCAGTGCGGCGCGCTGCGAGTCCGCCGCCAGCTCAGCCGCGGTGGCCGGCACCGCCGCGAGCGCGCCCGTGCTTTCCGCCTGCGTCGGTTGGGGTGTTTGGGCCGCGGCAATTTCCTTTTCGATCAGCGCGATAAAACTGTCGAAACTGTCCTTGTTTTTCAAATCCTCCTGGCGCCGTGCCTTGAGCTCCGTGAGCGCCTCCAGCAGGCGGTTTTGCTGGCAAAGCAACCGCGCCAGCCTGAAGGTGATATTGGTCTTGAGCTTGTTATCCCTGGCAAGAGACTGGGCCTGGCGCAGGGATTCCTCACTCGCATTCAAATCGCCCTTGCCGAGCTGCGCGCTGGCAAGCTCATAGTAGATTTTGACCTTGAGAGAGTTTTTCGTGTTTGCCGGCATCAAGCGGGCAGCCCGACTGAGATAACGCTCGGCTGTGATGTAGTTCTTCTGGCTGTTATGCGCGAGGCCAAGGGCAAACAGCGCCTCCACAAACGTGGAGTCGAGGGTGACTGCAGTTTCATATGCGGTGAGGGCTTTGGCGGCGTCCTTTTCCAGAACGCCGGCATTGTACCACCGCACGGCTTCCGGGTTTCTGACCTGGGCAAATCCAACCGCGGCGGACAAGCCCAGCAAGAGAGCGGTGACGAAGGGAGAACAGGACCTGGCTTGCATCGGATCACCTCCTGGAACTGTGGTGATGGTTCGTCTGAGGGCAGGCGCGGCGGCAGCCGCCGCCGGCGCGGGAGGTCTGCCGCTCAGGATCTGCCGTGTTGGGTACGAGTCAGCAACTCGGATTTGCGATACTCGGCTTGCAGCATGTCTTCAAAGACCTTGATGGCGTCGGCGTCCATCCGGCCTTGCGCGAGGTAGGTTTGCGCGACCGCAGCGTTAATCTCGTCGCGATTGGAGGTAATCAAGTTGAGTTGCAGGATGGTCTTGTAGACCTTGAGCGCCTGCTCGTCCCGCCGGCCGGTGAGCAAGTAGATATTGGCCAGCGAGGGATAGAGCTTCAGCCGGCCGGGATGCTGCTGCAGGAGCTTCTCATAGATTTGCGCGGCGCGGTTGTAGTCGCCGCGCATCAGCGCGACCCGCGCCCGCAGCGTGGGCGAAAGCGCGAAGAAACCGATCACCGGCAGCATCAGCAATGCCATGATCGCACTGCTGACCAGTAACATCGACGGGCCGGAGCGCAGCGTCTCAGCCGGCGCCGGTGGAACGACCAGTCGCAGGTTGGCGCGCGCTTGGGCGAGCAGATCAATGAGCACAGGGTCATCCGGCGCGGCGGCTTGCAGCCGCTCCAACAGCTTGACCGCTTCCGTCCAGTGCTCCTGCTGGATCATGACCTGGGCCGCACGATAAAGCGAATCCTGTTCCAACGCCTTCGCTTGCGGTGCGCGCAGGGCCGGACCTTTGGCCATCATCTCTTCGGCTTCCGCCAGCAGGCTGGCAACATCGCGGTAGTCTTGGTTGATCTTGTGGACTTTCTCGAAGGCCACCAGCGCCGCGCGTATGTCGCCCTCATTCCTTGCCGCCATTCCTTCGGCGTAGAAGCGGGCCAGCACGGTTTCGGAGTTTTCGCGATCCAGACTGCTTTGCGCTTCGCGGAGCTTCTGCCGCGCCTGCCGAAAGCCGGGATCGGTCTGCAGAATTTTCTCGAAAAGGATGATGGCGCGCGCCCAGTCTCGGGCCTTGAGAGCCGCCAGGCCGGAATCGTACTGCGTCTCCAGGGCCTCCTGCGAGCGGCGCGTTGCGAGCTCTTGCTGCAAGCTTTGCAGCCGGGTGCGCGCGTCTTTGAAGACAATGGCCTGGTTCACGAGCTTTTCATAAGCGGCCACTGCCAGCTCGAGCTTTCCTGCGCTCTCCAGTTTGTGTGCCTCTTCATAGAGCGCATTGAAGGCAGCCTTGTCGATGTCGGCCTTTTGTTTGGCCTGCAGGCCAGCGTATTGCTCCTGCACATCTCTGAAATTCGCATCGGCGGCAATGATTTCCGCCAACTTGGCCTGCGCCTCGGCAAGCCGGCCGGCCTGCCGCGCCTGCTGCGCCTCATCATAGAGCGTCTGAAGCTGCTGCGCCTTTTCCACGGCCAGAATCAGATTTGCGAACTTGAGGCGGTTGTCCGGCTCCAATGACATGCCGGCGCGCAGTTCCGCCAGGGCCTCGGCATGGCGGTGACGCTGATGGAGAAAGCGGCCAAGCTCAAAGGAGATCAAGCTCGCCATGGTCTTGTCCTGGGCCAGCGCTTTGGCGTTGCGCAGGCCCTGCTCGGCTTCGCGCAACTGGCCGAGTTGCAATTGCGTGACCGCCAGCTCATAGAGAATCTGAACCCGCAGCGCGGTCTGGGTCTGTCCGGGCCGGGATTGGTAGGCCCGGCTGAGAAACTGCGCCGCCTGGTCATACTGCTGCCGTGACTTGTAAACCATGCCGAGATTGTACAGGGCCTCGACATAAGCCGGGTCCAGCTCAATGGCGCGCTGATAGGCCTCGATTTTTTTGTCGGGATCAGCCGCCATGATGCCGGCGCTGAACCATTGCAGGGCTTCACGGTTGTGCGGCTGCGCCTGCAACCCGGCAACCCTGCAGGTGATGAGCCACGCCAGAAGGAAGCGCTCAAGTGCTCGCATGCATCTCCTCTTCAAACAAGCCGCCGCCGGCGCAACTGCGCGGGGCAGCGACCATTCCACAGCCAGCCAGTAGAAAATTGCCGAGCTCGTGACCAGCGTCAAGAATGGCGCGCGTCCCCTGTAAAGGTGTGAACCTCGCTTGCCCAGTCCCCGCTTTCGCGGCCGACTCCCTTTTGAGTGCTTTGTCCTGGTCGTGCCGCCAGCCACTATACCTTTGCCAGTGCAACCACAAGACCTGCGCGGCGGCCAGGCGCCCGGTGAAAGGCCTTGGGTACCAAGGACTGATTGCCGTGGCTCCTCTGGCCCCATGCCGTTGAAATCCGCCTCGGTCGGCAAAGGTGTGCCAGCGCAGTCGCAATGGGTGATGCAAACCAGCGTAAAGGAGTGTATCAGAATCAGTGGTTGGTCAGACGTATCGAGACACCGAGCCGGCAGTTCGCGTTCTTCGTTTCATCCCACTCCAGAAGTGTAGCCAGCATCCGGCGGAGCAAAGAAGTCGAACGCAGGATATCGCCCACCCGTGACACCGCTGCCCGGGCGAGAAACCGGCGGCCCAACTTGCCGCAGTGTCATGATTCGCAGAAAATCAAAGCCGGGGCGCGTGCGTCGCAGCGACACTTACGCCATCAACCATACAATGCAATGCCGGCAGGTGCGGAAAGCTCAAAACGCCAAACCCTTGCAGTGCTGCGGACGCTTTCCGCAAGGCGGCGGTTTTGAGGTTAGAAACGAAAGGATAAACTGCTCGTGGACTCACGGTGTCGCTGTGAGCTGCCTTTCCGTGCAGGACGACGGGCCTGCAAGCTGAAGGCGAAATCGCCCCTCCTCTGGCGGGAGAATGGGGCGCAGGTTCGCCTTCTTGTTTTTGGGCTATAGGTGGAGGTCGATTCAACCATGCCGACGGTCATGTCTTTTCCATCACAGCCACGCGGCCGGGCGCTGGGCTTGCTGCTGATCATCCTGTGTGCCACGGCCGCCGCACAAGACAGCGGCGCCAGACCGCAGAACAGACGCACACCGACCGACTCGGTGTTGCAAGATGAGTACAACGCCATCATGGTGCCCTCTTCCTGGGCCGATTCGCTCTACCTGGAAGCACAAGTGGCAATGGCCAAACAGGATTGGATTCATGCCGTCATCACCCTGGAGAAGCTGCAATTGGTGCGGCCCAACTATCTGAATGCGCCTGAGCAATTGGTGGAGGCGCGCGCCAACCTCAACACGGTCGAGCTGTCACGCGTCGGTCCAATCTCCACCCGCACCGGCCGGCTGATGGCCTACCTGCTCCCGGTGCTGAGTGTGGGACTCATCGTACTCATTGGGCTGCTTCCCACTTCGCGTGCGCGGTTTGAACTCATGCGCGGCAACATCTCGGCGGCGGCGCGCATCTACGAAAGAATGCTGAAGCGTTCCCCCCACCGCCTGCGGTTGTACAGCTCGCTGGCCGATATTTACCTCATGCAGGAAAGAAGAGACGAACAGGCTTTGCAGCTCTACAAGACCATTCTGCAACTGAATCCCGGCTTCAAACACAACCAGCGCATCATTGAGATCGTTACCGAACACTACCTGGCGCGCGGCCAGTCCGATGACGAAGCGATTCAGTGGTTGGAAGAAACACTCGCGCGGGAGAAACGGAAGCTAATCTCCGCACGATCTGAGGGCGATGCCCAGGCGGGAAACACCGGCGGCGCGGAGGCGGCAGCCAATGGCTAGGCAAAGGTCTGCCGGTTCTGGCGCAGCCGGCCAGTTTCGCTGAGAGGCGTTCTGCTGACCAACGCAATCTTCTGCCGGCACGGTCCCGCCGCCTTCACAATGCCGCACGCGCCGGCCGTCAATTTTTCTTTTCCACCACGCGTGGCCCCAACTCTTGCGACTGGCAAAGGCGGAGCGGGTTGGAGGTGTTCGCAAACAGTTCGTGCCTGCCGACAACCCGGCAGGCGGCCGCTGCCAGAATTCGCAAATACAGCCGCCAGTCGCGGTGCGTGGCGTAGTACAAGTCCAGGTCGATCCGGCGTGCTGTTTCATCCGGCGTGCAGCCCGGGCTGGCACACAGTTGCGCCAAACCGATGAGTCCCGGTTTCACGCGTTGCCGTTTGCGATAGTCAATTCGCGCGGTGGCTCCTTTGCCGATCAAGCCGGGCGGCTCGGGTCGCGGCCCCACCAAGCTCATTTCTCCGCGCAAAACATTCCACAGAATGGGCAGCTCGTCCAGTCGCCAGCCGCGCAGCCGCCTGCCAATGCTGGTGGAGTACAGCTCGCTGGCAAAGGGCAGGGTCGCCAGCTCCTCGCTGGCGGCGGCGTAATGGGTGGTACGGAAGCGATAGACCGTGAACGGCTTGCCGTGCAAGTCCTTTTTCCGTTTCTCCGGCTGCCGGCGGTCGGCCGCGAGCGGCAGATTCATGATGCGGCGCTGGCGGCGGCGGCGATCAACGCCGGCATAAACTTGCCGGCAAAAAACCGGCCCAGGCGAGCTGGCCTTGACAAATACGGCCACCACGGCCAGCACCGGCAGCGCGAGCAACAGGCCGACGCCCGCGCCAAGAACGTCGAGACATCGAATACCAAGCTCCTGCCTCACGGCTAGACTCCTCCCTTGCTCATATTTCATCCAGCAAACGGGCAACCCAAAACGGCTCGTGATTCTGTATCCTCCTGCGCATGGCATTTGACAGCCGCGGAGAAATTCTCTCCGGACTTTTCGCTGTGGCGGGCAAAATCGTTGTTGCGGCGATGGGGACCTTGGCTAACAGGTCGTCGCCCGCCAGTGCAGTCCTGCACCGCCCTTTCGAAAAACTCTGGATAAAAAAGCTACCTGCAAATGCCCTCGTCTGCACAAACAATTCCTGCACGGAGACAAAATCTTCGCCGGAGCGGCGGAGTCGCTGCAAGCGCCGAACCGGTTCTTGTTGTTGCGGCGCGGCACTCGCGGCATTGCCGCAGTTCAAATGTTTGCTTGCGCGACTGGCAGAATTCCCTTGCAGAATCCCCGGCCTTTTTTACTTTCCTGCCAGACTCAACTTCAGCCAAGGAGGAAGACATGAAGCCGTGGCCTTATTTGCTGGCGTTCATTGTGCCGCTCAGCGCAGTGGTGGGACATTGGTGGGGAGGCGTTTTCCACTTTCTGACACCGGTGATTGCGTTTGTCATCATTCCGCTGCTCGACTTGGTGGCCGGTGTGGAGGGCAACAATCTGCCGCCGGCAGAGCTGGAGAAGCTGGCGGAGAAGATGAGTTTTCGGGTGATCACCTTTCTCTATGTTCCGGTGCAGGTGGGTCTGGTGCTTTGGGGCGGGTATGTCGTCACGCACGCGGTGTTGACACCGGTGGAATGGCTCGGGCTGGTGGTATCGGTCGGCATAGCCACTGGCGGCATCGGCATCACCGTGGCGCATGAGTTGTTTCACAAAAAGAATGCCTTCGAAAAAGCGCTGGGCCACGTGCTGCTGTTGACCGTCAGTTATATGCACTTTGCGCTCGAGCATCTCATTGGGCATCACGTGAACGTGGCGACGCCGCGCGATCCCGCCACGGCGCGTCTGGGAGAATCGGTGTATGCCTTCTATCCACGCACGGTGATCAACAGTTGGCGGAACGCATGGGATTTCGAGCGGCGGCGCCTCCAACGCATGGGAATGCCACTCTGGAGCAGGCGCAATCGCATGCTCTGGTTTGCCGCGCTGCCCGTTTTGTTCGCCGTGCTGCTGGGTGGCATCCTGGGATGGCAGGCAGTCCCCTACTTTTTTGCCCAGAGTGTGGTGGGGTTCACTTTGCTCGAGATCGTCAATTACCTCGAGCACTACGGTTTGCAGCGCCGCGAACTTGCGCCCGGGCGCTATGAGCGGGTCAATATGACGCACGCCTGGAACGCGGATCAGCGCCTCACGAACTATTTTCTGTTCAAACTGCAGCGCCACGCGGATCATCACGTTCATCCCCAACGGCGCTACCAGACTTTACGCCACTGCGATGAAAGCCCGCAACTGCCAACCGGCTATGCCGGCATGATGCTGCTGGCCTTGGTGCCGCCGCTGTGGCGCGCAGTCATGCATCCCCGGCTGGCGGCGTTTCAACGGCAGCAGGCGCAGGCCGTTCGGTGACGGCCGCGCGCGGCCTGCCTTTTTCGCTCACGCGAAGGCAATCAAGATGACGCCGGCAAGCATCACGCTGCAACCCCACAGCCGCCGCGGAATATTCTCCTCATGAAAAAACCACCAGCCCAGCAAGGTGGCGAAGATCATGCTGGTCCGTTTGACGGAAATCATGTAAGCGACTTCGGCGCGGCTGAGCGCCAGGAAATGGCACAAGACGGTTGCGGTGACTGCCAGTCCGATCAACAGAAACAGCCGCACCTGACCGCGGGCAAATCGCCAGCCCCGGCGCGAGCGCAACGCGGTGACCGGCAGCATCACCAAACTGGCAAGCGGGTAATAGAAGATCGCAAAGAAAACCGGGCTGGAATGTTGCACCGCCACTTTGCCGAGCGTCGAAGTGAGGCTGTAAATCGCCGCAGCGAGCAGCATCAGGCGGGAGCCTTTTTCGCGTGCCAGCGCCTGCACCGGCGCCAGCCATTTCCTGCCGTTCAAATCCTGGCCGCGCGCCGGCGGTGTGCCGGCGTTGTTTTGCAGATTGAGCCAGTAGGCGCCCAGAACGATGCAAACCACGCCGGCGGCGCCGCGGACACTGAGCTGCTCTCCCAACAGCAAAGTCGGCACGACCAGCAGGAATAACGGAGTAAAGGCGAGATAAGGCACGGTGAGCGAAAGCGGAGAAAGCTGCAGCGCGCGCATGCTCAACGAAGCTGCGGTCAGCTCCAGCGGCAGCAGCACCGCCACGGTGAGCGCAAACGTCGCATCCAGCGGCGGAATGGCGACGAACAGCAGCAGGGGTAGAAGAAAAATGGAAGAATAGCCAAACCGTACCCACGTCACGGTCCAGCTATCGGCTGACTGGCTCGCCTTTTTGCAGAGCGTATCGCTTACCGCGCTCATCACAGCCGAGCCCAGGGCGAAGATCAACCAGGACATGTCCGCGCGGAGACTCCTTCACGAGCCGGCGTTGGCCTACGATACCGATGAGTTTTCACTCTCAGAATGCCACCGCGAGACCGAAGCCGTGAGTGCCGAAGGCCGGCCGCCAGGAAGCGCCCTGAGGCCGCCGTGCTTGCGCGCGCACCAGGGTGCTTCCCACCCAATAGCCCAGGCCGCCGCCAACCAGCACATCCGAAGCCCAATGCCGCCGGTCTTCCATGCGTTGAAACGCGACGGCCGTGGCAAAGGTGTAGGCCGGAATGCGCACCCACCAGTGATCGTATTGCTTGCTGATCACCGTCATGGTCGCGAACACGCTGCTGGCATGACCGGAGGGCATGGATTGAAAGGCATTTCCCCTGTTGTTGAACGGCGAGAGATGATGCGGGCCTTGGTCGGTGTCGGGGCGCGCGCGGCCGAGCGCGTGTTTGCCGAGGTAGGTGAGCGCTTGCGTCAGCACGCTGGCTTCGACAACCAGTCTGGTTGTTTGCAGCAGCTTCTGATCCTGCAACACCAGTCCGCCGGCAAGCAGACCGGCCGTGACGCCGGCAGTAAAAGCCACCGGGGAAACCTGATCATAGGCCTCGCCGATCTCAGCAAGCTCGTGGGCGGGATAGAAGATGTTGTCCCCTTCGCGGGCGTACTCTTCATCAATCAGGTCATCGAGCAAGAAATACACGCCAGCCGTGACCGCCGCAAAGCCGAGCATCCGCACGCTTTCTTTTTTCGACATCCGAAAAGGCGAGGTCAGGGCTTGAGGCAATTCCCTGCCTGCGGCAACCCCAGGCGGCGCGTCGACTGCCGGCCGCGCGTCACGAGCGGCCAGGCTTTCCTGTGCCTGGAGACCGGATACCGCCGCCGGCAACAGCAAGCCGAACAGAACCACACTACAAACGTGCCAACAGCCGCTTCGCCTCGAGTTCATGCTCACCCTCTTGAATTGAGTTTTGCCGAAGTCTTGATCTCTTGATAAAAATTTCCTGCAACGGCCTGGCCGTTGCATCGAAAACCGCAGCTCAGCCGGGCTGGGAACATCTCCCAACGGAGACTCGCCATTTGGCGCGAGAGAATACGGAAAGAGCGCCACCCCCTCTGCCGCACGGCGGCACTTGCCCGCAGGCGGCAGAGTCGCTCTATAGCAAGGTTCCGCCCAAGATCAGCAGCGCCACGGAAAAATAGATGATCAGGCCGGTGACATCCACCAACGTAGCCACAAACGGCGCCGATGATACTGCGGGATCAAAGCCCAACCGCCGCAGGATGAAGGGCAGCATCGAGCCGGTGAGCGTGCCCCACATGACAACGCCCACCAGGCTGCAGGCCACGGTCAAGCCCACCAGCAAATAGTGCTCGCCGTAAAGCGTTTCATTGTTGGGAATCAAGAGCACCTGCAGCATCGCGATGGTGCCCAGGATCGAGCCCAAGCCCAAGCCCGAGGCCAGCTCCCGCCGCATCACCCGCCACCAATCGCGGAGCCGAATCTCCTCCAACGCCATGGCACGAATCACCAGTGAAGCTGCTTGCGAGCCGGAATTGCCGCCGCTGCTAATGATGAGCGGGATGAAAAGCGCCAGCACCACGGCGCGCTCGATCTCGCCCTCGAAATACTTCATTGCTGCGGCGGTCAGCGTTTCACCCAAAAACAAAAGCGAAAGCCAGACGCCGCGTTTCTTCAACATGCTGAAAAAACCGGTTTGAATGTAAGGCTCATCAAGGGACTGCACCGCGGCCATTTTCTGAATGTCTTCCGTGGCTTCTTCCTCGACGACGTCGAGCATGTCGTCGACGGTGACAATGCCGAGCAGCACGCCTTCGGAGTCGGTGACCGGCAGCGCGACGCGATCGTATTTTTGCATCAGCTTGGCGGCATATTCGCGATCGTCATAGGCGGACAGCGAAACAAAGTGGCGGTCCATCACCGTGGCCACGGCTTCGGTCGGTTCCGCCAGAATCAATTTGCGCAACCGCACATCATCGATGAGCTTGCCGGCGTCGTCGACGACATAGACGGTATTAATCGTTTCGGCATCCTTGCCCTTCTGACGCAAATGTTCCAGCGCTTTGCCAATGGTCCATTCCGGCTTGATCGCAACATATTCCGGCGTCATCAAACGGCCGACGCTTTCTTCGGGATAGCCGAGCAGGTGTCGCGCCTCTTTGAGGTCCTCGGGCGAAAGCAGGTTCAGCAGTTGCTGCGTCACCTGCGCGGGCAGTTCACCAAAGAGCTCGGTGCGGTCATCGGGCGCGAGTTCGCGCAACAAGGCGCGGGTGTTTTCCGTGTTCAGGCTCTGCAGCAGGCGTTCCTGCTCTTCCGGGGGCAGATAGGCAAACACTTCGGCGGCAGTCTGGCGGGGCAGGAGCCGAAAGAGGATCGGTTGATCTTCCACTGGCAAACTGGCCAGCAGATCGGCAATCTCCGGCGCTTCCCAGTCGGAGATGCCGTCCTTCAGACCGGAATAGGCCTTGTTACGAATCAATTCCTGAATGTCCGGGACCAGCAATTCTTTCAGCATGGCTCACCTCGCGACGATCCCAATGCATGGGGCGAAAAATGGCGTGAACATAGAAAGCATCTGCAAGAAAGTCAAGGCTCGATATGCGGGAGCGTTCGAGTCCCCGAGGTGTGGCGGCACCCGCAACTTTGAGGCAGTGCTGCAATTGTGTTTGAAGGCTTCCCGGTGGCTTGCAGCGCGGGAGTCCGGTGGACGCGGCTCGAAAACTACAGTGGTTGGCAGGGTTTTGCGGAAATGGGCGGACGCGCCTTCCCGTCAACTGGTCGGTTTGTCCGAGGGCGGCAGCACCGCGAAGAAATCCGCATAAATCCGGCGGCGGTATTCTTCCAGCAGGAAAAGCAGGCGGTCGCGATCGGGGGAGCCGAACACGAAGCCCACATGGTTTTGCTTGTGCAAACGATAAAAGATCTCGGGATCTTGATAGGCCGCAGTGTCGGGCCACTCCTGCCTGGCCAGCGAAATGATGACGGCGCCGTAGTCGCGCCGGGTTTCCGGCAGGCGATACGCCCACTCGCCCTGCGCGATTTCGATCCGCGCCCATTCCGCCCAAAGATTGATGCCGGTCGCGGCCTGCACCATTTCGACAATGTTGGCGCCGCCCACGCGCGCTGCCGCTTCGAGAAAATAGAAGCGGCCGTCTTCGGCGCTCTTAATGAATTCGATATGCGTGACCCCGCGCACCAGCCCCAGCGCGGCAATGACGCGCGCATTCTCCACCTGCAGGGCACGTTCCAGCGGTGAGCCGCGCAGCACTGTGCGCGTGGCAAACACACCGCCCTCATGCGCGACGCTCATCGGCGGCAGGGCATATTCGTGCACTTCCGCAAAAACAATTTTGCGTTCGGAAATGATGGAATCTACATGATAAACCTCGCCGGGCACAAACCGCTCCAGCAGGTAGAACGATTGGCGGTCGCCGAGCGCGTCGAGCAGGGGCCAGAGCTCATCCGCAGCGTGGACTTTTTTGATGCCGACCGAGGAGGCCTCCGAGCGCGGCTTGAGCACCCACGGCGGCGGCACGGTCGCCATGAAATGGCGGAGGGCGTCATGGTTGAGCACGTGAATGAAATCAGGCACGGGAATGCCGCGTTCGCGCGCGCGCAGGCGCATGGCCAGTTTGTCGCGGAAGTAGCGCGCCGTAGTCTCACCCATGCCCGGCAGCCGCAGATGCTCGCGCAGGGTCGCCACCATTTCCACGTCGTAATCATCGAGCGGCACGATGCGGTCAACGGTGCGCGTGCGCATCAGGTAACTGACGCCTTTGATGACGTCGTCGCGGTTGTAAAGATCGGGCAGATAGAAAATCTCATCGAGGCTTTCCCGCGGCCAGTCGGCATGCTCCAGGGCCTTGGTGGTCAGCAAATACACCAGGCATCCCTGGCGCCGGCATTCGCGCAGGAATTCCTGGCCCTTCTCATAACTGGAAACGCACAACACTGCCTTGCGGCTGGCTGCTCCCATCGATCCTGCTCCGGTTGGTGGAATTCATGGCCATTGTGCGGCTGCATAATACCGGATTTTCCCGGGATTGTCAAGCGTACCGGACTTTTTCATTTGAAATAAGCAGAATAGTTCACAAATTTCGCGGCGCTTTTGGCGGGAACAAGAACGCCGGGGCGTTCCCGGCAATTCACCTTATTCGGAAAGGAAAAATCGGTGCACAAGGTTACTTTGATTCCAGGTGACGGCATTGGGCCTGCGATCATCGAGGCCGCGGTCATGGTGCTGGAAGCGACGGGCGTACCGTTCGAGTGGGATCGCCAGCTCGCCGGCATGGCGGCGGTCGAGCAGTTGGGAACGCCGATCCCGGAGCAGACTCTGGAATCGCTGCGGCAAACGCGCGTGGCCCTGAAAGGCCCGTTGACGACGCCGGTGGGCGGCGGCTATCGCAGCGTCAACGTGGCGCTGCGCCAGGAATTCAACCTTTACGCCAACGTCCGGCCGGCGGTCTCGTTCGCGGGCACCGCCGCCCTTCACCCCAACGTCAATCTGGTGATCATTCGCGAAAACACCGAAGGCTTGTACTCCGGCATCGAGCATTTCATCACGGCGGACGGCATCAACATCGCCGCGGAAAGCACAGCGTTGATCACGCGCAGCGGTTCAGAGAAGATTCTGCGCTATGCCTTCGAATACGCGCGCAACAACAAGCGCAAGCGCGTGACGCTGGTGCACAAGGCGAACATTCTCAAATGCACCACCGGCATGTTTCTGGAAATCGGCCGCGCGGTGGCGCACATGTATCCCGAGGTGGAATTCAACGACAAGATCATCGATGCCTGCGCCATGCAAATGGTGATGAATCCCGGCGCTTTTGATGTCATTGTCACCACCAATCTCTTCGGCGATATTCTATCGGATCTGGCCGCCGGTTTGGTGGGCGGGCTGGGCCTGACCGCGGGCGCGAACATCGGCCGCGCAGCCGCGATTTTCGAGGCGGTGCACGGCAGCGCGCCGGACATCGCGGGCAAGAACATCGCCAATCCCACTGCGGTGATCATGGCCGGGGTCATGATGCTCGACTATCTCGGTGAATATCAGGCGGGCCGGCGCGTCGAACAGGCGGTGCGCGCAGTGATTCGAGAGGGGAAATCGGTCACCGCGGATCTCAACCGCTCGGCGCCGGTGAGCACGCAAGCGATGGCGGAAGCGATCGTGGCCGCGCTGCATGCCGGCGGTCCCGCGTGAGCCGCGCTCGCCGGCTCTTATTGATAACCCGCGGCCTGCAGGCGGAAAAGCTCGGCATAGCGGCCATTTTGCCGCAACAAGTCCTCATGCGTCCCCAACTCGAGCAGCTCGCCGTTATCAAGCACGAGAATGCGGTCCGCCATGCGCACGGTGGAAAAGCGGTGTGAGATGAGCACCGCCGACTTCCCGCGGGTCAAATCCGCAAAGCGCTGAAAGACCTCATGCTCGGCGCGGGCATCGAGCGCGGCCGTGGGTTCATCGAGAATCAGCAGTTGCGCATCGCGCATGTAGGCGCGCGCCAGCGCCATTTTCTGCCACTCGCCGCCGGAGAGTTCCACGCCGCTATCGAATCTTCTGCCGACAATTTGCTCGTAGCGGTTCGGCAGTTTGTCGATGACGGTGTTGGCCAGGCTGCGCCTCGCGGCCTGCTCGATGCGCGCGTGATCGTCGCGCGCTTCAATGCGGCCCACCGCGATGTTCTCCGCCGCGGTGAAGTGGTAGTGGACGAAGTCCTGAAAGATCACGCCGATTTCCTGCCGCAACTCCTCCAGATCGTATTCCCGCAAATCATAGCCGTCCAACAGAATGCGGCCTTCGGTGGGATCGTACAAACGCGCCAGCAATTTGGCGAGTGTGGTCTTGCCGGCGCCGTTTTCTCCCACCAGCGCCAGCTTCTCGCCGGCCCGCAGCGTGAAGGACAAATGGCGGTTGGCCCAGCGTTCGGAGTTGGGATATTTGAACCCGACGTTCTCAAAGGTGAAACCCTGGCGCAACGGCCGCGGAAACGGCCGCGGCTGCGGCCGGGAAACGATGCGCGGCTTGAGTGCGAAGAAATCGAACAAATCACGCAGGTAGAGCGCGCCTTCGGCTACATTCGAGAAGCGCTGAATCAGGCTTTGCAGCAGGCCGCGCAGCCGGGCAAACGACCCCGCCAAAAAAGTCATGTCCCCCAGGGAGAGCTGGCCGCTCACCGTCCGCATGATGATGACGACGTAGGCCGCATAGTAGCCCACGCTCGCCACCATGGCGAGCAGCGTGCCCCAGCTCGCGCGGCGCACCGACAGCGCGCGATTGGCGCGAAAATAGCGGTCGGCCAGTTCACGATAGCGCTCGGTGAGGAATCCCGCCAGCCCGAAGATTTTGACTTCCTTCGCGGTTTCATCGCTGGCGCCGGTGTAGCGCAGATAATCGAGCTGGCGCCGCTCGGGCGTCCAACTGTACATCAGCGAATAGCTGCGCGCATTGAAATGCGATTCGCCCAACAGCGAGGGAATCAGCGTCACGGTCAGCAGCAGAATCAGCCAGGGATTGAACGCCACCAGGCCGACCGAGAGGAACATCATGGTGATGACGTCCTGGGCCTGCTCGAGCACCTGCGACATCAGCGCCATGCGGCCGGCAGTTTGGCGGCGTGCCCGCTCCAGCTTGTCATAAAAGGCGGCGTCTTCGAAATAATCCAAATCGAGATCAGCCGCATGCCGCATCAAGCGCACCGAGGTTTGGTTGGAGAAAAGATCGCCGAGCATGCTGTCCACCAGCGCCAGCGCCCGGTTCAGGATGTCCGACACAAAGATGATGCCGAACTCCGTCGCGACCAGCTTCCAGAGATCATCCAGCTCGCGCGGCGCGGGGAGTTGCGTCAAATGCACGACCTCATCGATGATGAGCTTGCCGATGTAAAGGGTGGCCAGCGGCACGGCCGCGCGCACCACGCGCAGCAGCATGCTGGTAATCGTCAGCGGCGGGCTGGTCTGCCAGATCGACTGAAAGAGCTGGGGCAAATTCCCCAGCGCCTTGAAGCGCTCCCGGAAAGTAACAGGCGGCTCGTCGCGGTGTCCAGGTGGTTGCAGCTTGAGGCGAAAGGCGAGTAATCCTTCCCACAGCGAACGCAGCCTGCCCTTTGGCGGGCCGGCTGCCGGCGGCATATTCATCATTCTGCTTGCATCACTTTCTGAATGCGGATGCGCCAATCCGGGCCGGAGCCGATCTGGTGCGCCGCGGCAAAACTGCCCTGATTGATGGCCAGCGCGACATGCAATTCGCTGTTGAGATAGAGCAGCGGTGTGCCGACCGGCACCTCGCCGAAGGTGCGGGCGTAGGGCATCTCCCCCTCGTAGACCGGCGTGTTCTGGTGGGTGATGGCCACGCGGCAGCGCTCGCCGGGTTGCAGCCCCAGCTTCGCGAATGTCGCCGGATCAATGTTGGTCCAGACGTTGCCGAATTGCACGTCGAGAATCGGAATCGTGCCCAGCAGGGCACCTTGTTCGAAGGCCGCTTTTTGATGGGGAATCACGACGACGCGCGGCGCGAGCGCGGGTCCAACCTCTTCAAAAGTAATGACGCCGGCCGCCAGACGTGCCGCGGTGAAGGCGTACACGTCACGGCCGTGGAAGGTGTGGGACTCGCGTGAGGCGGGCAGGCGATTGCGATTTTCATCGATTTCGCGCAGTGCGGCAATGCCCATGTTTTCCGCGACGAAAGTCAGCGTGCCGTTGTCGGGCGTGACGAAAAAGTGGCCGGTCTTCGTTTTGAGCACCACCGACTTGCGTTCCGTGCCCACACCGGGATCCACCACCGAAACGAAAACCGTTCCTGCCGGCCAGTAAGGCGCGGTTTCCTTCAGCCGCAGCGCCGCTGCCCAAATATTGAAGACGGGAATTTCGTGGGTGAGGTCGAACATCTTGAGATTTGGCTGCACACTGTAAGCCACGCCCTTCATGCTGGCCACGGCGCCGTCGCGCACGCCAAAATCAGTCTGGAAAACCAGTGCAGCTTGCGCCCAGCAGGCGGTGTGCAAGCTCGCACTCAAAAAGATTGCACGAATCAGATGCTTCATGCGATGAAACTCCGTTGGGTGATCGCGTTTGCGGGTGTTGCGGTGGCTCGCAAAGTCTGTCCACCGCCCTGTCATCCCGCGGAAACTTGTCAAGATTTAATGAAAGAGCCAGGTATTTCACCGGATTCCTCTGAACGACACGTTGAAAAGCCAATGCTTCGCCTCAAAGTTGCAGACCACTGTTTTCTGCAACTTTGAATCGTTCCCCGAAGCGAAGACCTGTTCGCTGCGTTTCCTTCCAGACGGTGTGGTAGACCCTGCAATTCACGCCAAACTAGGGCTGTGGGAGCAAAACAGCAAGCAGTTTTTCGCCTGGTTGCGACCACGCGGAAAACAGCCTTGCAAGAGTCGGCAAAACTGATTATTTTGCCTGGCGCAAAATGCAAGAAGTAAAGCGACTGTACGCGATTGCATATGCATTCAATTCCGTGCCAGGGATGCCTCCCGTATGCCTTTCCCTCGAGTGCGCATCGTTGAGCAGGGAAAACAAAGAGAAAGAACAAGAGCTCGAACACCATGAAGTGACGCATCAAGATCGCACGCCCAGGCGTGCGCCAGGCAGTCAGCAGGAGCCGGGAGGAAATGGTGAGGCGGAGGCGACTTCAGCCTTCCAGCTTCGAACGCAGTCCAGGCCGCCTCTGCCGCGCACGCGGGCGCTTACCCTCAAACATCTGAAGAACCAAATGCAAGGAGATTTCCATGGCGATGTCGAATTTGGGTTATCCCGACACATTATTTGTGATGCCGTTCGATCACCGCGGCTCGTTTCAGGCCAAAATGTTCGGCATCAAGGGCCGTCAGCCGACCGCAGAAGAGACGAAGATGATTGCCTCATACAAATACGTGGTCTATGAAGGCTTCCTGAAGGCGCTGGCGATGGGCGTGCCGAAAGCCAAAGCCGCCATCCTGGTGGATGAGCAATTCGGCAGCGATTGCGCGCTGGATGCAGCGAAAAAAGGCATCATGGTTGCGATGCCGGCCGAGAAGAGCGGGCAGGATGAATTCGATTTCGAGTACGGCGATCAGTTTGCCGCCCACATCGAAAAATTCAATCCCAGCTTCGTCAAAGTGCTGGTGCGCTACAATGTCGAAGACGACGCCACCATGAACCAGCGCCAGGCGGCGCGCCTCGCCAGGCTGAGCGACTATTGCCACGCTCACAACAAAAAGTTCATGTTCGAGCTGCTGGTGCCGGCCAATGAGGCGCAATTGGCGAAACTGGGCGGCGATAAGAAGAAGTTCGACACGGCGGTGCGCCCCGGCTTGATGGAAAAGGCGATTGCGGAATTGCAGGCCGCCGGCATCGAGCCGGACGTGTGGAAGATCGAAGGGCTGGAGCACGCGGAAGATTATAAGGCGATTGTCGCGCAAGCGCGCAGCAACGGCCGCAATCAAGTCGGCATGATCGTGCTCGGCCGCGGCGAGAACGCGGAGAAGGTCAATCACTGGCTGCGCGAAGGCGCCAAAGTCGAGGGCGTGATCGGCTTCGCCGTCGGCCGCACCGTGTTCTGGGAGGCACTGGAGGGTCTGAAGAACAACAAGCACAGCCGGGAACAGGCGGTCAACATGGTCGCCAACAACTACAAGGGCCTGGTTGACTTGTTCACCAAGGCGCAGGCATAAGGCCGGCGCGCCGGAATCACACCACGACCACAACGCACGCAAAGGCGGAGATAAGGTGCACGGCATGGCAGGCAGGCGGCGCAGCTCTCCACCTTTGCGTGATTCGCTTTCAACGAAGTGTTGCGGTGATAAATGCTGCGAGAATGTGTTCCCGAGTCCCGGTCGACTGACTTGTGAAAGCCCGTGAGCCTCGCGGGATGCTCTGCACCCCAAGTCCAAGCGCCGCAGACTATGACGAATGACTGCCGGTGTCCCCAACCTCGCGCCGGCGGTTGACTTCCGGCGTTCGATTTGCATTTCTTGCCCCCGTTGTCCCTCTAACCCGGTGTCGAAAAAATCCAAAGGGAAAGTCGTCATGCATCTCGACTCGAGCGCGAAGAGCGCCGCGGTGTCAAGTCTGCGCCTGTCCGCATTGGAAACTGAAGTGGCTGCCACCGTTGCCCAGGTCGCTCCGCTGTTGCAGGCTGAACTGGCGGCGTGTTGGCGCGCCATTGCCGGCGATTTTCCCGCAGAATTGCTGCCTGCGCACGTGGCACAATTCGAACAGCGCTATCTCCACGAAGTGCGCCGTCGCCTGAACCAACTTGCGCCGGAAACCGGCCTGGTCGAAGCCTATCCCACCGTGACTCGCAATCAGTTGCGTGAGCATTTTAGCGAGCGGCTCGTTCAGGATCTGCGTGCGGCGTTCGCGCGCACGGCGCTGCGTTATTCACTCACCAAGGCCGAGAAGCGCGAAACCCTGGCCGGCATGCTGCGCACGCGCCATCTCGATGCCCGGCTGAAAAAACTCTTCACCAGCGGCGAAGTGAAGCTGCCCGGCGGCCTGCCCTTTCAAGGCAAGGGCTTTCGCTCGATGGGCCAGGAGGCGATCTACGCCGCGGCGCTGCGGCTACGGCGCGGGCCGGCATTCCAACAAGACGGCCGTTACTCCGGTGATTTCGTCGCCCCGATGATTCGCGATTTGGGCCTGGCACTGGCCATGGGCCAGCAACCTTACGACGTCATGGCCGCGCAAATGGGCAAAACCGGCAAACCGACCAACGGCAAAGACCTGCACATCGGCGATTTCGCCTGCGGCATCCTCCCTCCTGCCGCGCCGATCACCTTGAGCACCGGCTCGGCGTGCGGCATCGGCTTCGCCTTGCGCGGCACGGGGCGGGTGATCATCAACTGCCTCGGCGAAGGCGGCACTTCCGCCGGCGAATGGCATGAAGTCATCAACTTCGCGGCGGTGCAGAAGATGCCGATTGTGTTCATCGTGCAAAACAATCAAACCGCGCTTTCCACGCCGGTGCAGGAACAATGCGCCGCGTTCAACTTCGCGCAAAAGGCGGCGGGCTATGGCATGCGTGGCATCACGATCGATGGCACTGATCCGGAAGCCGTGTTTGCCGCCGTCACCGAGGCTGCCGAAGCCTGCCGCCGCGGCGCAGGTCCGGTGCTGGTCGAGTTGATTGCCATGCGCATGTGCGGCCATGCGCATCACGATGACATGCTTTATTTCGGCAAGGAACCCGATCAGTTTTTGGAATATGTGCCGCCGGCAAAAATCAGCGGCGGGTATGTCGATGCCCAAAAGTATGAATTCTGGTACCAGAAGGATCCGATCAAGCTTTATCAGCAGCGTTTGCTGGCGGAAGGCGTGCTGGACCCCGGGGAACTCGAGCAGATGATCGCTGTGATTGCCGCGGAAATGGAGAGCGCGGCGCAGCAGGTGATCGCGGCGCCGTGGCCGGAGGCCAGTTTGGCCGGGCATCCGGTGATCGCGGGCGGCGCATGGCTACAGCATCGCCTGCCGCTGGCCGGCGAGCGCGAGCCAAAACGTGAAACCACATCCTGGCAGCCCGGCGAACCGACCGGCGTGCAGTTCGATGCCAACGGCAAGACCTTCTGGCAGGCGATTGTCGAAGCGCTGGAAGAAGAGTTGCGCCGGGATCCCGACGTCTTTCTCCTGGGTGAAGACATCGGCGGCAACTACGGCAACGCGTTCGTCATTCTCAAATCCCTGCTGGCGGAGTTCGGCGACCGCATGATCAACACGCCGCTCGCCGAAGCGGCCATCATCGCCTGTGCCACCGGCGCAGCGCTGCTGGGCAAACGTCCGGTGGCGGAGATTCAGTTCAATGATTTCGTGGCGAGCGGATTCAACCAGCTCGTGAACAATGCCGCGAAAATCTACTATCGCTGGGGCCGGCCCGTGCCCATGACTGTGCGCCTGCCCTGGGGCGGCTTGCGCAACGCCGGGCCGTTTCACTCGCAGAACACCGAGCCGTGGTTTTACCGCACGCCCGGCCTGAAGATTGTTTGCCCCTCCACCCCGCGCGAGGCCAAGGGCCTGCTGAAAGCCGCCATTCGTGACGAGAATCCGGTGCTCTTTCTCGAACACATCGCGCTCTATCGCCTGGCCTCGATCAAACAGCAGTTGCCCGCGGCGCACGCGGAAGAATTGATCCCGATTGGCAGCGCCCATCTGAAACGCGCCGGCGATGATTTGACCATGATCACCTACGGTGCCTATGTGCACCGCTGCCTGGCGGCGGCCGAAAAGCTTGCCGAGAACGACGGCCTCACCTGCCAGGTGCTCGATCTGCGTTCGCTGCAGCCGCTCGACAAGAACGCCATTTTGGCGTGCGTCCGGCATACCAATCGCGTGCTGATCGTGCACGAGGATTCCAAAACCGGTGGCCTCGGCCAGGCCATTGCCGCGCTGATCGCGGAGGAAGCGTTTGCCGCGCTTGATGCGCCGGTGTGCGTGTTGGGCGCGCTGGACACGCCCGTGCCTTACAGTCCGCCGCTCGAGGAAGAATTCCTCGTGAGCCAGCAACAGATCGAGGAAACTGCCAGACGCCTGCTGCGCTATTGAAGTGCGGTCAGTCATACAACGTTGGGCCGAATCTTATTGCACAGACGAATTGCCCCAAAGGGACGAAAGGCAAGAGCGAGGGCAACGCCCTCGGAAAGAACGCCGTGATCAGTAAACCATCCGGGCGCCGGGCCCAGAAGCGTGCACAAGCCAAACGAAACGCACCCTTGCTCATGACCAAGCATCCGGGCTGTGGTGTTTTGGGACGCTGGATACGAGAGTTTCTGTCGCTTTCCAAGGCGCTGCCCGTGGACTTTTGCCTGCGACGCCGTCGGCGTCTATCCGGTCCACTGAACGAGGAGAGTGTCTACTCAACGTTTTGGAATAGAGCGAATGCCGCCAAGCATGAAGTCCGGCGCCGCGGAAATTACAAAAAGATCGGTTGACTATTAGACGGCGCAGTGCGACATTCCAGCGCGGTGTTCAGTCAATTCCGCCGGAAAAAGCCAGCGGCCGGGCTGCAGCAATTGCCTTACCGAAGGGAGAATGCCATGACCGCCCAGATTTTCACCCTGCTCGGCAGTGGCTGGCTGCTCGTCCTGGTGTTGATGACGGTATTATGGCTGATCCAGCTCCGCACCAGGAATGCCGGTATTGTGGATTTCGGCTGGGCTTTGGGATTGGCGCTGCTTGCGTTATGGTATTGCCTGACGGCAGAAGGATATTTGCCCAGGCGATTGCTGATTACGGCCATGGCCATGACGTGGGGATTGCGCCTGGCTTTCTTTCTCCTGCTCACGCGTTATGTGGGCCAGCCGGAAGAGGGCCGTTATCGCGAACTGCGGCGCCGCTGGCAAACCCATCTCGGATTGAAATTCTTCATTTTCTTTCAGGCCCAGGCCCTGCTCGCGGTGGTGCTGTCGCTGCCGTTCGTGTTGGCATCTTTGAATCCGGCGCCGCGGCTGGCCGCGCTCGAATGGATCGGCTTCGGCCTCTGGCTGGTGGCTTATGCCGGTGAAACCATCGCGGATGAGCAGTTGCACCGCTTCAAAAGCAATCCTGAAAATCGCGGCAAGACCTGCCGCGAAGGCTGGTGGAACTACTCCCGCCACCCCAACTATTTTTTCGAATCGTTGATCTGGATCGCTTACGCCTTGTTCGCCCTGGCTTCGCCGCTGGGTTGGCTGGCACTCAGCGCGCCGGCGCTCATTTTGTTGGCGATCTTCAAGGTCACCGGCATTCCGGCGACCGAAGCCCAGGCGCTGCGCAGCAAAGGTCAGGATTATCGGGATTACCAGCGCACGACCAGCATGTTTATCCCATGGTTGAAAAAGAACTTGAAATCTGCCTCATGAAACCCAAGAAGAAACCTGCCGCGCATGACCGCATGCCCGACCGCTGCGCCTGGTGTGACCGCGTCATCGATCCCGACGAAGAGGTGTTTGGCTGCGGGGCGAAAGCCATGCCCGGCATCGATCTGCGCGACCGCGAGGGCAAAACGATTCCGCTGTTCCTCGCCTTGATTCGCCGCACGGTACCGGCCATCGTGGTGCCGAGCGACTCGCAGGCCAAGAAAGACGGCAATGATTTGTACTTTGTCATTTGCAGCGAGCGCTGCGGCCGGGAATTGAAGGAAGCGCTGCAGCGAGACAAGGACGCGTTTGGCACGCTGTGCTTGAATTAACATGAACCATACCAAAGACGAAATCACCAAACTCACTCACACCGTGCGCTGCGCCGGCTGAGCCTCCAAACTGAGCCCAACGTTGTTGTGGCAAGTCTTGAGCAAAGTGAAGCAAACGCCGATGCCCAATGTGCTGGCCGGCCTCGATCTCGCCGCCGATGCGGGTATCTACCAGTTGCGGGAAGACCTGGCGCTCGTGCAGACCGTCGATTTCTTCACGCCCATCGTTGATGATCCCTATGATTTCGGCCGCATCGCCGCGACCAATTCATTGAGCGATGTGTATGTCATGGGTGGCACGCCGCTCACCGCGTTGAACATCGCGTGCTTTCCCAAGAACGGCAATCTTGACTGGCTGGCAGCGATCTTGAACGGCGGTCTCGAACAAGCCGCGGCTGCCGGCGTGGCCATCATCGGCGGCCACACGGTGGATGATCTCGAGATCAAATACGGTCTGGCCGTCACCGGCACGGTGCATCCGCAGCGGATCATCCATTCGCACACGGCCCGCCCCGGCGATGTGCTCGTGCTCACCAAACCCCTGGGCACCGGCATTCTGAGCACAGCGCTGAAATCCGGCAAGCTCGATGCCACCGCCAGCCGCCGGTTGACCGAAGTGATGGTGCAACTCAACCGGCAGGCGAGCGCAGCCATGATTGCCGTGGGCGCGCATGCGGCCACGGACATCACCGGCTTCGGACTGCTGGGTCACGCGCACGAAATGGCGCAAGCCAGCCGGGTCACTTTTCAGCTCTCCTCCGGCATGATTCCCCTATTGCCGGAAGCTCTGCAATTTGCCCGCGCCGGCTACCTGACGGGCGGCGGCCGCAGCAACGCCGAATTCGTAGGCAGCCAGGCACGCCTCGCGGCCGGCCTCGAGCCGGCGTTGGTGAGTGTACTGTTCGATCCACAAACGGCCGGCGGCTTGCTGATCGCATTGCCGGCGCAGCGCTTGCAGGAGTTCCTTGACCGCCTCGGTCAGGAAGAAGCGAAGCCAATCGGCGAAGTTGGCGCCGCCAGCGAGTTCACGCTCATGGTTGACTGAATTACGTGGGGGGATTTCTCCTCTGGTGGCCGGTCCGCCGGCATCATCTCCCGCCCCAAACGCCCCAAATTAAAGCTGTCATTGCCTGCAACTTTTGATCGAAAAACGCTGTATCACACGCCGGTCTTGCAGCCTGTCCGGTCGATATTCCCCATTTTCATCGAGGAGGTTAATCCATGAACGCAGCCCGGGTATTACTGGTGCTTTTGTGCGCTGCTTCCCTTGGCATGAGCGCCTGTGCGAAATCAGAGGCCGAGGGCAAGGACCAAGGCAAGAACGGCACTGCGGAAAATAAGAATGGCAGCGGCGCCCCGAAAGACAAGGCGAAGGTGGACGAAATCAAGGCCGTGCCGGTCGAGGTGACCACCATCAAGCCCGGCTCGATCTCGGCCTTTGTGTTTACGACATCGTCAATCGAAACCGAAGAGGCCGTTGACATTTATCCGCAGGTGACCGGCATCGCGGTGCGCCTGCTCACCGAAGAGGGCCAGTACGTGCGCAAGGGCGAGGTCTTGTTGGCGGTGGATGAGCGTGAATACAAGCTCAAAGAGGAGGCGGCGCGCGTCAACTATGAACGCCAGAAGAACAGCCATGAGCGCTCGCGCAGCATGTTCGAGAAGAATCTGATGAGCGCGAGCGAATTTGAAGTCGCCAACTTCAACCTCGAGCAGGCGCGCATCGAATGGGAACAGGCGAAGTTGACGCTGGACTACTGCCAGATCAAAGCGCCGATCTCGGGCTTCATTTCCGAGCGCACAGTGAAGCTGGGCGACCGGTTGCTCCCCTCCACCAAGGTCTATTCCATCGTCAATCCCGATCTGCTGCTGGTCAAAATTCACCTGACGGAAAAGGACGCCTTGCGCACCCGGGCCGGCCAGGTGGCGAAGGTGTTCTCCGAGGCGCTGCCTGAGCAGGAATTTCACGGCGTGGTCGATCGCATCAGCCCGGTGGTGGATCCTGCCAGCGGCATGGTGAAGGTGACGATTCGCGTGAGCGACCGCCAGCGCCTGCTGAAACCGGGCATGTTCGTGAATGTGCAACTCATCACCGATACCAGGGCCGGTGCCGTCCTGGTGCCGAAGCGCGCGGTGGTTTATGATGACAATCAGCAGTTCGTATTCGTCGTGCGGCAGGATTCGCTGGCACGCCGTATTCCGCTCAAAGCCGGTTACAGCGATCGCGACAACATCGAGGCGCTCGCGGGCGTCGGCGTGGGCGATACCATCATCGTCGTCGGCCATAACGCCATGAAGGACAGCACGCGGGTGAAGATCGCCGAAATGAAGATCTGACGCGAACTGGGCAAGGGGCGCAAGTCGTGGAAACGCCGTTGAATTCCGCGCGAGCGCCCGCCGCCCTTTCTGTTTTCCTCATTCTTCCTGACCAAGAGACCGCACGCCATGAACGCTGAATTCAAACAAGACGTCACCGATTTTTTTCGCATCACCACCACGCGGCCAGTGGCGATTTTCATGATTGTGGTGGCAGTCAGCGTGTTCGGCCTGGTGTCCTATGATCGGCTCGCGCTGAATTTGATGCCGGACATTTCCTATCCCTCCCTCACCATCCGCACCGAGTATGCCGGCACCGCGCCCGAGGAAATCGAAACCACCATTTCGCGGCCGTTGGAGCAGCAGTTGGGTGTGGTAAGCAACCTGGTCAGCATCAGCTCAATTTCCAAAGCCGGCTTCTCCGACATCATTCTGGAGTTCACCTGGGACACCGACATGAACGCGGCGATTCAGGACGTGCGCGAGAAGCTCGACCAGGTCTTTCTGCCTCCCGAAGCGAAGAAGCCATTGATTCTGAAATACGACCCTACGCTCGATCCGATTCAGCGGCTGGGGCTGTATGGCGATCAATCGCTGTTTGCGCTGCGCTATCTGGCGGAGGAGGAAATCAAACGCGAATTGGAAACCCTGGAGGGGGTGGCGGCGGTCAAGGTGCGCGGCGGCCTGGAAGAGGAGATTCGCGTCGAGCTTGACGAACGGCAAATCACCTTGCTCGGCCTCGATATTCAAGAAGTCAACCGCCGGCTGGCCGCGGAGAACATCAACCTGGCGGGCGGCAATCTCAAGGAAGGCCAGACCGAATATCTGGTGCGCACGCTGAACGAATTCCGCGATCTGGAGGAAATACGCGACCTGGTCATCGGCCGCCGCGAAGGCGTGGATCTGCGCGTCAAGGACGTCGGCACGGTCACGCGCACCAACAAGGAACGCGAAGTCATCACGCGGGTCAACGGCAAGGAAAGCGTCGAGATCGAAATCTACAAGGAAGCGGATGCCAATATCGTCACCGTTGCGCGGCGGGTGAGGGAAAAGATCTTCGGCACGCCGGAACAGCAGGCTTTCGTCGCCAATCTCAAGCAGCAGGCTGCCCCTCAACAAAACGGCAAGCCCAGGAGTGAGGAGAAGAAACCCGCTGCCGGCGGGCCGGCGGCGGCAGCACAGGCCATGCTCGCCAAAGCCATGACCGATTTCATGGCGTATCATCTGCCCGCGAGCACGGAAATCACCCTGCTTTCCGATCAATCGACTTTCATCCAGAGTGCAATTGATGAAGTGAAAGGCACGGCGATTCTCGGTGGCATCCTGGCCGTGGTGGTGCTCTACATTTTCCTGCGCCGGGTCTGGAGCACGATCATCATTGCCGCGGCCATTCCAATTTCCGTGATCGCGACCTTCGGGCCGATGTTCATTTTTGACGTCACGCTCAACATCATGTCGCTCGGCGGACTGGCGCTCGGCATCGGCATGCTGGTGGACAATGCCATCGTGGTTTTGGAGAGCATTCATCGCAAGCGCGAAGAGGGCCTGGATCTCTTCAGTGCGGCGGTGCAGGGCACCGGCGAGGTCGGCAGCGCGGTGCTGGCTTCGACGCTCACCACCGTGGCGGTGTTCTTTCCCATCGTCTTCGTCAAGGGCGTTGCCGGCCAGATCTTCGGAGACATGGCGCTGACCGTGGTGTTTTCACTGCTGGCCTCGCTGGCAGTGGCGCTGTTTGTCGTGCCCATGCTGGCCTCGCGCTATATCAAAGAAGAGTATTTGCAGGATATGCGCGGCCGCTTCGCCGGCAGTCACGTCTTGCGCCTGGCGATTTTTGATGAGGTGAAAGCGTGGCCGGCGCGCACCACCGCCGGGACGCTGGTGCCGCGGCTGCAATTCGCCGCCGGTGCGTTGGGGCGAACAGTGCGGCAGGTCCTTGCCAGTTTGCTCTTCCTTACGGCTACCTTGCTGCTCATGCTGCTGAAGGCCACGGCGGTACTGGCCCTTTTGCCGCCCACGTTGTTGGCCGGCTGGCTGCCGCCGCTGCGACGCCTGGTAAGCAAGCTTGCTTCCTGGACGCTCGCGCCGAAATTCGTGGCCGCGCTGCACACTGCCACGTGGGACACGATTTTCGTGTTCAAAGCCTATGATCTGTTGGTCGCCGGAGGCCGCGGCTTCGCCCAAAAATTCTCCGCAGCCGTCTGGTGGAAAAAAGTGCTGCTCGCCCTGTTTTGGTTCCCGATTTTTCTGCTCTATAGTCTGATTCGCTTCGCGATTCAGCACCTTTCGGCTACGCTGTTCAAAACCATCCTGATGCTGCTGTTTGCACTGGCCTTTGTTGTCATGATTAGCCTGGTGGTGGCGGGCATTCCTGTTGCCCTGTTCTTTGCCGTCCTGCTGCTGATCGCGAATCCCGTGCTCGAGTGGTCCTACCGCACCTATCCCAAGGCGGTCCGCTGGGCACTGCACCATCGCGGCAACGTGCTGGCTTGGGCCGGCGGATTGTTCGCGGTGTGCAGCCTGGTGCTGCTGCCGCGGCTGGGCGTAACGTTGATTCCGGAAGTGCACAAGGGCGAATTCAACATCGAGGCCCGCTTTCCGGTGGGCACGCCGGTGGAAACGACCGATGAGAAATTGCTGCCGCTGGCAGAAATGACGCTGCAGCATGCCGAGGTGCAGCGCATCGCCATGGTGGCGGGCAGCGAACGCACCTCGCAGTCGCAAACCGAAGAAGGCGAGCACACCGCCAAACTCACCGTGACGTTGAAAGGCAACGGAGATTTCGAGCGGCGCGAGGAAGCGTTGATCGCCGGGATTCGCCGGCAATTCAGCAATGTGCCGGAGGTCGAAACCAAAATCTCGCGGCCGGCCATGTTCAGTTTCAAGACACCGATCGAAGTCGAAATCAAAGGTTACAATCTCACCAAGCTGAAGGAACTCGGGCGGGAGGCGGAAGCCCGGCTGGCCCGGCTGCCGAATTTGAAGGATGTCCGTTCCAACATTCAAACCGGCAACCCGGAAGTGCAAATCATCTACGATCGCGACCGGCTGGCGTTCTACAACTTGAACATCAACGAAGTGGCGGCGGTGGTGCGCAACAAAGTGCAGGGCGTGGTGGCCACGGAATTCCGCGAGGCCGACCGGCGCATTGACATCCGTGTCAAGGTCGATGAGGAAGACAAGGCCGGCTTGGCGGAGCTGAAGCGGCTGGTGGTCAATCCCAACCGACCGGTGCCGATTCCACTGGCGGCGATTGCCGACATTCAAGTGAAGGAGGGCCCGAGCGAGATCCGGCGCATCGAGCAGCAGCGTGCCGCCCTGATCACCGCCAACATCAGCGGCGTCGATTTGAAGCACGCCGCCGCGCAAATTCATGCCACGCTCAGCAGCATGGATTTCCCCGACGATTTCACCTTTACGGTGACCGGCCAAAATGCCGAAATGGAAACCTCGATCAACAGTTTGATGCTGGCGCTGGCGCTGGCCGTCTTTCTGATCTATGTCGTGATGGCGGCGCAGTTCGAATCGCTGTTGCATCCCTTCGTCATCATGTTCACGATTCCGCTGG
Organism: bacterium; assembly: GCA_037444905.1. Lineage (GTDB taxonomy): Bacteria > Zhuqueibacterota > Zhuqueibacteria > Zhuqueibacterales > Zhuqueibacteraceae > JABWAN01. The sequence continues at coordinate 175,534 of JBBILN010000005.1, forward strand.
CGCTCATTGGCGTGGTGCTGGTGCTGTGGGTGCTGCAGATTCCGTTGAGCGTGGTGGTGTTCATCGGCATGATCCTGCTCGTCGGCGTGGTGGTCAACAATGCCATTATTTTAATCGATTACATCAATCACCTGCGCCGCGGCGGCATGGAGAAGATCGAGGCGATTGTCAGGGCCGGCAGCGTGCGGCTGCGGCCGATCCTGATCACCACCGGCACCACGGTGTTGGGTCTGCTGCCCATGGCCCTGGGACTGGGCGACGGCGCGGAAATTCGCACACCCATGGCCATCACCGTCATAGCCGGATTGACCAGCTCCACGCTGCTGACCTTGATTGTGATTCCGGTGGTCTACGCCGTACTTGATCGCTCCAAATAGCCGACTGCCGGCGTCGCTCCGGCCTGCGGCTGCCAATGGTGTCTTCGAATCCGCACGACGAGCCAGCCGCTCGAGCGGCTGCTGTGATCGGCGATGGACACAAACTGCGAGAACTTCATGAAACGGAACTCCCTCCTGCCGAACTTGTCGGTCCGGCGCCCGGTTACGGTGCTGATGGCCTTTTTGGCCTCCGTGGTGGTGGGTCTGGTCGCGTATCGGGAGATCCCGGTGGAATTGTTCCCGCGCGGCTTCGTGTTTCCCGCACTGGGCGTTTGGATTCCCTACAACAACGCCAACCCCAGCGAAGTGGAGGAACAAATCGCGCGGCCGGTGGAGGAGATCATTCAGACCATCAGCGGCGTGCGGCGCATCGAATCGAGCAGCCGCGACAACGGCTGCTGGTTCTGGATCGAATTCGCGAATAACACCGACATGGACGTGGCCTATTCCGACATTCGCGACCGCATGGACCGCATCAAGCCAGAGCTGCCGGCGGATATCGAGCGCATTTACCCGCGCAAATTCAGCGATGATGACGAGCCGATCGCGGTGATTGCAGTCGCTTTGGAAAAAGATTTTGAAGATGCCTACAGCCTGCTCGACACCTATGCCGCCAAAGTCTTCACGCGCGTCGACGGCGTTGCCAATGTCGAGCTGTGGGGCGCCGATCGCAAGGCCGTGCGCGTCATGGTCGATCAGGCCAGGGTCGATGCCCACAACCTCGATCTCTATGCGCTGGTGCAGGACCTGCAGCGCGACAACTTCGTGCTCGCCAGCGGCTACATCAAAGACGGCGCGAAGAAATTTTACGTCCGTTCCGTCGGCAAATACGGCAGCCTGGACGAAATCCGCAATCTGCGCCTGCGCAACACCAATTTGCGGCTGCAGGACATTGCCGAGGTGCGTTACGACATTGCCGACGAAGTGCAGTGGGTGCAGCGCCTGGATCGCAAGAAAGCGGTGTGGATCGGCGTCTTCAAGGAATCACAGGCCAATACCGTCGCCGTGTGCGAGATGTTGGTGCAAACGCTCAATGAGCGCGTCCGGAAAACGCCGCAACTCGCCGGCATGCGCTTCGAGTTGATCTTCGACCAGGGCACCTACGTCAAGGAATCGATCAACAATCTTAAAAACTCGGGGATGTGGGGCGGCATTTTCGCCTTCTTCATTCTCTACTACTTCCTGCGCCGCCTGCGCATGACGCTGATCATCAATTTGGCGATTCCCATTTCCCTGCTGGGCACGATTATCGTGATCTACTTCATGGGCTGGACGATGAACATCATGACCATGATGGGTCTGATGGTGAGTGTCGGCATGGTGGTGGACAACTCGATCGTGGTGGTGGAGAACGTCTACCGTTTGCGCAAGGAGGGCCTGCCGGCGCGCGAAGCGGCGATCAAGGGCGCCAGTGAGGTCGCGATGCCGATCACGCTCGCCACGCTCACCACCGTGGTGGTGTTCCTGCCGTTGATCTTCATGGGCGACGATCCCGGCATGACGTTTTACATGGCGCGCATGGGGGTGCCCATCATCGTTGCGCTGCTCGCCAGCCTGGTGGTGTCGCTGCTCTTCATTCCGCTGGCGACGGTGGTGTTTTCCGGTCTGCAGGAGCCCAAGGAGGCGAAGGCCATCACCCGTGCCATCGGCTTCTATGAACGCATACTCGCGCGCGCCCTCGCACATCGCGTCGATACCGCCATCATCTTTCTGCTGTTGATGGTGAGCGGGTTTGCGATCCTGCAGATGGTGCCCAAAACCGACGAAACACAGGGCAACATCAACAACATTTGGGTGATGTTCGAGCTGCCCGCGAATTACACGATGGCAGACGCCGATTCCTACTTCACGCTGCTCGAAGAGTTTGTTTACAGCCAGAAGGAAAAATACGGCCTGCGCGCGGCGGACGTCCGTTTCCGCGCCAACTGGGGCCGCATGGAGCTTTATCTGAACTCGCCGCCCGCACATGACTGGTGGCAGGTCATCGGCCTCACCGTTGGCCGCAAGCTCGGCTTGCTGGAGGACGGCATGATGACGCGCGAGGAGGTGCTGGAACATTTCAAGAAGAACGCGCCGACGCGGCCGGGCATCGCAATGCGCACGCGCTGGCGGCAGGGAGGCGGCAATGAGCAGGGCACCGTGTCCGTGGTGCTGCACGGCGACGATACCAGCCGCCTCACCGAGCTGGCCGAGGAAGTCGAACGGCGGTTGCGCACCATTCCCGAGTTTCTGGACGTTGACACCGAGCTGGAAGACGGGGTCGATGAGATCCGGTTGAAGCTCGACCGCGAGCAGGCGGCCAAGCATGGGGTGAATGCGCGGGCGGTGGCCGGCACCATCGGCTATGCGCTGCGCGGGGTCGAACTGCCGGACTATCGCATGGAGGATCGCGAAGTCGACCTCAAGATTCAGATGCGCAAGCAGGATCGCGAGACGCTGCACCAGTTGATGAACCTGCGGCTGCCGCAGCAAAATGGCCAGGAGATCCCGCTAGCCAGCATTGCACAGGTCTCGGTCAAGCGCGGCTATGGGCGCATCATCCGCGAAGACGGCAAGACCATGCTGGCCGTGAAAGCCTCCACCACCAGCGACAAGCTGGAACAGGTGTACCGCAAGGTCGATCAAGTCATGGCGGGATTTCAAATGCCCTCAGGATATTCCTGGGACAAGGGCCAGCGTTTCAGTCGCATGCAGGAGAGTGAACAATCGACCAATCACGGCCTGTATCTCGCCACCACGTTCGTGCTGCTGCTGATGGGCGTGCTGTTCGAGTCCATCATCCTGCCCTTCACCGTCTTGATTTGCATTCCGCTGGCGTTCATTGGCGTGGGCTGGATTCTGTTCATCACCCAAACGCCGATTGACCTGATGGCGATGATCGGCTTGTTCATTCTAATCGGCATCGTGGTCAACAACGGCATCGTTTTGGTGGATTTGATCAATCAATTGCGGCTGGCGGGCTACAGCCGCCACGAGGCGATCATCGAGGCCGGCCGCCAGCGCTTCCGGCCGATTTTGATGACCGCAGGAACGACCATCGCCGGCTTGATCCCCATGGCGCTCGGCACCGCGAAAGTCATCGGCATCTCCTACGCGCCCATGGGCCGGACGCTGATCGGCGGCATGATCACTGCGACGGCGCTCACCCTGCTGGCGGTGCCGCTGGCTTACACCTATCTCGATGATTTGCGGGAGTGGTTCAAGCAAGTGACAGCGATCATGCTCAGCAGGAAATCAGGCAGCGCTGGCGGCTGATTTCCTCCGGCGACCGACCTGCGGGGGAAAGCCTGGTTTGCGGCGGTCTCGGGCACGGGGTTCATTTGCCTCGAAGCCAGTTTCCATTTATCAAAAAGCCACGGTGCTTACACACCGTGGCTTTTTTCGTTCAGGGCGCCGCGACTGCGCGGCCGCTGCGGCATGGCATCAAGCGGTGAGTGGCGGTGACGCCGCTGTTTTTTTCGTCATCAAAGTGCTTGCGAGGCAGGCCACAATCGTTTAGATTTCGCTGCATCGTGTGATGCGAGTAATACTTTGGCGACATTTTATTGTCCTCCCCGTTTCTTGTGGGCTGCTGTTTTGGGCTGCAATCGTGCGTGCCGCAACCAGCCCTTCCGACGGGCAGGACTCGCAATCAAAGCGCCATCGCATTAGAATGGCTTGAAGACCACCAGCAGGACAATGAGAAGGAGCAAAGCGAGGGCCACCGCCGTGACGAACAGGTGACGCTGTTTGAGCTGAGCCGCCTCGGCGCTCTTGCCTTGCGCCCGCAACGCGGCCATGGTCTTGAGGTTTTTCAGCTCCATGTGGCTCAGGCCGATGACCACGAGCACAAGTGCGATTTTCACGTGCAAATAGCCGGCTGCGAAGGCGCTGGTCAGGAAGGCGAGAATGAGGCCGGTGACGAATGCCAACAGCAGGCCGTACACCTCGAGAAAGCGTGTCAGGATCAACGCCATCTTTTCACTGGCTTCGGCGTCGGTGGTGTGGGCCTGGCGGAAGCGGCGCACGAGCAAATACTGGCCGAGCGCGCCGCCGGCGCCGGCAATGATGAACAGCAAATGCAAGCTCTTGAGCAGATTGATCCAGAATGGCAAAGTCATTTCTTCCTCCGTTTGTGCTGCAGTTGGGCGGCGGTGGCGTCACCGTCGCGGCAATTGACCTGGAGTTGCGGCGCAAGATAGTCAGGCAGGCCGGCAAAGTCAAGGCAGGTGGAGATTCCCATCGCAGCGGTGAAAAGCATTTATGATTCCGGCGCAGACATTGCTCGAGGCGTACAGCCAGGGCATTTTTCCAATGGCGGATGAAAGCGGCGAGATCAACTGGTACGAGGCGAATCCGCGTGCCATTCTTGAGGTGCAGGACTATCGCATTCCACGCGATCTGCGCCGCGTTCTCAACCGCCGGCAATTCGAGATTCAGATGGATCGCTGTTTCGAGTTGGTGATGCGCGCGTGCGCGGCCCGCAGGGAAACGTGGATTTCGGAGGAGATCATTGCTTCCTATGTCAACCTGCATGCGCTGGGATATGCACACAGTGTCGAAGCCTGGCAAAACGGTCGACTGGCGGGCGGGCTGTACGGCGTGGCGCTGCACGGCGCGTTCTTCGGGGAATCCATGTTCTTCCGTGTCTCCAACGCTTCCAAAGTCGCGCTGGCACATCTGGCCGCCCATTTGAAGAACCGCGGCTATGTGCTGCACGACGCGCAGATGATGACGCCGACACTTCGGTTGTTCGGCGCGATCGAAATCTCGCGCGAGGAGTATCTCAGCCGGCTGCGGGTGGCGCTGCAGAAGAAAGTGTCATTCCGTTAAGCGGCTTCGTTCAATCTGCCGGCAGGAAAAGCGCGAATGAAACCGGTGATCGGGAGCGTGCGTCTCAACCGGCCGAAAGGAAAACGGCACGGCAGGTGCAGGTGGCAGATGGGGTGAACTGTCGGGTGGTTTGCATTCGGAATGAGCGGAGCCGCCGCAGGCATTCAAGAAATGAATTCCGCCACGCCCATTGTCGGGCTCGTGCTGGCGAGGAGGGGTTGGGCATGCTCCCGCCGCAGGTGAAACAATGCGCAAATTGACCTCATTTTGTTTGCCCGGCTTGCTGGTGCGCATGCTTTTTCGTTGTTGAAAACATGGGCCGGCGCACGGACAGCAACGGCGTCCCTCCCGGCTGCACCAGCGTGCACCCCGCACACTTCGCGCAGGCCGGACCGGCCGGATGGCCGATGCGGCCGGCGCTAAATTGCAGCAAAAATGTGCGAACCACCGCCACGCCGGCGAGCAGCACGATGCTGAAAGCAATGATCTCCTGCCAGTTCATCTCATTCCAATCCAATCAGTTTTCCGCCTTGAAAAACCGCGAACGAGCCCAGATACGCCAGCACGGTCATGTAGGCAATCATGAACAACGGCCAGCGCCAGGTGTCGGTTTCGCGGCGCACGATGGCGAGCGTCGACATGCACTGGCAGGCGAGAACGAAAAACACCATGAGCGA
>JBBILN010000006.1:0-48670 GCA_037444905.1 bacterium
CTTTCGCGCCGAAGAAAATACGTTCGGCAATCTCGTGGTGCGCTTCGCCCCCGGCAGCGGCAAGCAAGTCATCGCGCAAATCGAACAAGATTGGCAGCGGCTTTTTCCCGGCACGCCGGTCAATCATTTTTTTCAAAGCGAAGTTTTCGACGGCTTCTATCAAACGTTTCATAAACTGTCCAATAGTTTCGGTTACATCGCCGGACTCGCGCTGGTGATTGCGTGCATGGGCTTGTACGGTTTGGCCGCGCAACATTTTGCCCGACGCTTGAAGGAAGTCGGCGTGCGCAAGATGCTCGGCGCTTCCGTCGCGCAAATTCTTTTGCTCATCAATCGCGAGTTTATTTTTCTGCTTGTGGGCGCCGGCGTGTTTGCGACCGCGCTGAGTTTTGCCGGCACGCGCCTGTTGCTGCAACAGGTCGAAGTATTTGTCGGAAGCTACACGCCCGGCCTCGGTCCGTTTCTGCTGGCGAATGTGATCGTCTTGCTCACCGCCGTGATTGCAATTGGCCGGCAATCATGGAACGTGACGCGCGTGAATCCCGCAGCGATGTTGCGCAATACGGAGTGAGCGGCGAGCATGATATTTTTGACGACGGCTTGAAACGCGCTATCGCATACGTTCAAAAATATGATAAAAGAGAGTTATGAACTTGAAAGAAATTCTGCAAAACTTTGTCGATAACGGCGAGACCGTTTTATTAAGCGACACAGAAAAAGATTGGGAAGCCGGCGAGTTGTTGCGCGGGCTTTCTGAACGCATGCTGAAAACGCCGGCGCATTTGCAACACGGCATGTACATCGCAGAGATCAGCCCGACAGGTTATTTGGGCAAGGTGATGTTTAAGGTGAAACAAAAGGCCTAGCGCATAGCGAAATCACGTTTTGCGCCATGCGCTACGCCCTCTGCATTCAACGAAAGGATTCAATTGTGAAAATTTTCCTCAAAACAATTTTTCTCGCGGCGGTTACGCCGATGTTGTCGCTCCATGCGCAAACGGCGGCGGACTCCGCGGCAATCAAAAAAGCGGCGTTGGATTATGTCGAAGGCTGGTATGAAGGCAATCCCGAGCGCATGGAGCGCGCGCTGCATCCTGAGCTGGCGAAGCGCATTGTGCGGACGGATCAGAATGGTAGAAGCCGTCTTGAACAAATGAGCGCAATGAGCCTGGTGCAAGGCGTGCAACGCGGCGGGGGCAAAGATACGCCCATCGCGCAGCAGCAGAAAGATGTTTTCATCCTCGACATTTTCCAAAACACCGCCAGCGCCAAAGCCATCATGTCGGGCTGGATCGATTACATGCATCTCGCCAAATGGAACGGCGAATGGAAAATCGTCAACGTGCTGTGGGAGTTGAAGCCGCAAAAGAAATCGCCATGAGAGCTGGTGATGAATCATGAGATAAAAAGGCGCAAGCCGGCTTTAGTCAGCCATTATGCTCGAGCCTTGGTGCTTTTTTTCATAAACACTGTTACATACTCTTACGATGGCGTTCACATCATCGAGAATATGAAACGGTGTACCCGGCCATCTTTGCATGGCTTTCAAGTTTTGGTCTGATGTTGCAACAGCAGGTGAGGATTGGAACAAAACCATGCTTAAAAACTACCTCAAAATCGCCCTGCGCAATCTGCTGCGCCATAAAGGCTATTCGTTCATCAATCTCGCGGGCCTCGCGGTCGGGATGGCGTGTTGCATGCTCATTTTGCTTTATGTCCGCGATGAGCTGCGCTACGATCGCTTTCACGAGCGCGCGGACCGGATTTATCGCCTGACGCTCAGCACCGATAAAGGCGAGCAGCCCACCAATGCCAATACCAGTTTCGGTCAAGGACCGGCGCTGGCAGCGGAGTTCCCCGAAATCGCAGCCGTGGTGCGCTTCCGTAAAATGGGATGGGGCGAGAAGCGCGTGTTTGCCCATGACGACAAGCGTTTTTATGAAGAACACTTTTTTTTCGCCGATAAAAACGTCTTTGAAGTTTTTACCTTCCCTTTCCTTCGGGGCGATGCTCAAGCCGCACTGGCGGAACCATTTTCCCTCGTCATAACGGAAGCGATGAGCCGGAAATATTTCGGCCCTGATAACCCGTTGGGCGAAACGATTTCCCTCGATCCCTACAATGACGGCGAATTCACTGATTACAAAATCACCGGCGTGGTGAAAAACGTTCCGCATTACTCGCATATCAAATTCGATTTTCTCGCCTCATTCGAGAGCCAAAAGGATCTCGCCAGCATGGCAGGAAGAAGAGGCTGGGGCTTGGAATCGGTTTTCACCTACATGCTCTTGAAACCCGGCGCGCATGCCGAAAAAGTAGAAGCCAGGCTTCCGGCTTTTCTGGATGAACGTTTGGGCAAAGATCATTGGTACTCGTTGCACTTGCAGCCGCTCATTGATATACGTCTGCATTCCAACTTGCGCGCTGAGCTGGAGCCGAATGGCGACCTCGCTTACGTTTACATTTTTTCGGCCATCGCCGCTTTCATTCTGTTGATCGCCTGCATCAATTTCATGAATCTCGCCACGGCGCAATCGGCGCAGCGCGCCAAAGAAGTGGGCATGCGCAAAGTTGTCGGGGCCTTTCGCGCCGAGCTTGTCAAACAATTTTTGATCGAGTCGATTTGCTTAAGTCTGTTTGCACTCGGCCTCGCATTTATTCTGCTCGAAGTCAGCATACCGCTGCTGAATCGCATTGTCGGCAAGCAGATTGAAATCGACTATGCAACGGATTTGCCATTTGTCGCGCTGACGCTCGGCCTGGCGTTGGTAACCGGCCTCATTGCCGGCAGCTATCCGGCGCTCTTTCTTTCGGCCCGCCAGCCGATTGATTCATTGACAGGCAAAACCAGCAGTGGGAGAAAAGCGGCGGCTATTCTCCGCAAAGGTTTGGTGATTTTCCAATTCGCCATTTCGGTGATTTTGGTTATCTGCACGACCGTCGTCTATTACCAAATGCAATTTTTGCGCAAAAAAAATCTCGGCTTTGATCGTGAGGTGATCGTCATCGCGCCGCTTAATGATCAAATCAGAAACAACTATCGTGCAGCCAAGCGCGAGTTATTGCAGCACTCGAACTTGCTGGCCATGACCGTGTCCGAGCAGGTTCCCGCCAAAGCCGGCAACGGCGCGGGCTACAAGATTGACGGCTGGAAGGAATCCGAAGGGCTCACCCGTTTTTTTGTCGATCATGATTTTCTTAAAACCTATGGCATCGGCCTGGCAGCCGGCCGCGATTTTGACGAAAAGATTTCCACCGATGCCACCGCAGCGTTTATGGTCAATGAAGCCTTCGTGCGCCTGGCGGCGTGGAAATCTCCCACAGAAGCAATCGGCCGCAGCATTCGCATGAGCCATGCGCGACAAGATTATGAGGGCACGATTGTCGGTGTGGTGCAGGACTTTCAACTTTCCTCATTTCGTGATTCCGTGTGGCCGCTGGTCATCAATATCATGCCCCTGGAGAAACTCAATTTTATCTCGTTTCGTATTGCACGGCAAGAGGCAGCCGCGACGCTTGCACACCTCAGTCGCGTATGGAGCAAATTCTCGCCGAGCTATCCGCTCGACTACTATTTTCTCGATGATGATTTTGCGCGACTGCACCAGGCTGATCAGCAACTGGGACGAGTCTTTCGAACTTTTGCGTTGCTGGCCATGGGCATCGCGTGTTTGGGATTGTTCGGCCTTGCCGCGTTCGCTGCCGAGCGCCGCACCAAAGAAATCGGCGTGCGCAAAGTGCTCGGCGCAACCGTGACGAGTGTTGTCGCGATGCTTTCGAAAGATTTTGTCAAGCCGGTACTGCTGGCCAATCTCATTGCCTGGCCGCTCGCGTGGTATGCGATGAACAAATGGCTGCAGAGTTTTGCTTTTCGTGTTGAAATGGAATGGTGGGTGTTCGCCTTGGCCGGCGGCATGGCATTGCTCATCGCCTTGCTGACGGTGAGTTTTCAAGCCCTCAAAGCCGCGCTCGCGAACCCGGTCGACGCACTGCGATATGAATAGCACTGAGCGGAGGATTGCGCGCGTAGAGCAAATTGGGCTCTCTGCTCTAAGCCTTCTGCCCTCGGCCCTTTAAAAGGATAAATCATGGTCAAAAATTACTTCAAAGTCGCCTATCGCAATCTGCTCAAGAACAAGCTGCATAGTTTCATCAACATTTTCGGGCTGAGCATCGCGGTCGCGTTTTGCATTGTAGCGTATTTGAACCACGACTACAACGTCAGTTTCGACATGTTCCATCAACAGGCCGGAGAAATCTATCGCCTCAAAACGGTGCGCACACAAAATGGGCGCGAACGAGTGTGGGGCTACACGCCGCGGCCGCTGGGGCCGGCGCTCGTGCAGGATTTTCCGTTTATCAAGCGCGCGGTGCGCCTGACCACCAATTCCGTGGTCTTCAAATCCGGCGACAAAATTTTTAATGAAACCGTGCTGCACGCTGACCCCGATTTTTTTGAGATGTTTACCTTTCCGCTGCGTTATGGCGACGTGAACGCGCTGCGCGACAAAAATAAAATCATTCTCAGCGCCGCGCTGGCGATTAAATATTTTGGCGAGGAAAATCCCGTCGGCAAACAAGTCACCATGCGTTATCGCGACGGCCAGCCGCGCGAATTTTTTATTGGCGGCGTCGCCCAAAAAAATCCCGACAATTCCAGCGTTCAATTTGACGTGCTGGCCGCGTATGACCTGCTTATAGACATGGGCATTGACAAACCGAATGACTGGACCGATTGGGCGTACATTACGTTCGTGCAATCGGCTGCGCCCGGCCAGATGGCGCAGTTGGCAGATAAAATGGCCGGCTATCTCGCCGCGCACAACGCCGCAGCTTCGCCCGAGGCGCAGATCGTGCGGTTCACGGTCGAACCGCTGCGCGGCATGGGCATGAAAGCGCGCGACGTGCGCTTCGACATCTTAAAAGAAGCGATGCATCCGGCGGCCATGCTCGCGCCGAGCATCATCGCGGCGTTGCTGTTGCTCATGGCCTGTTTCAATTACATCAACACCGCCATCGCACATTCTGCGCAGCGCTTGAAAGAAATCGGCGTGCGCAAAGTGATCGGCGGCTTTCGCAGGCAACTGATGTGGCAATTTCTCTGCGAAAATCTTTTGCTCTGCTTTATCGCGCTGCTGTTGGGCATTGCGTTGGCGGAAATTTTCGTTCCGGCGTATGACGGGCTGTGGACATTTTTCGAGCTGACGCTGGATTATTCGCAAAACACCGGCCTGCTCGTTTTTCTCGCCGGCCTGCTGCTGAGTTTGGGATTGGTGGCCGGAACGTATCCGGCGTTTTACCTCAGCGCTTTTCACCCCGTGACGATCTTGCGCGGCAAGCAAAAGTTCGGCGGCGTCTCGTGGCGGTCGCGCCTTATGTTGATATTCCAATTTACGATCTCGATTCTATCCGTGATCGCCGGCCTCGCCTTCGTGCAGAACGCCGATTTTCTGCGCCGCTTGGATTTGGGCTACGGCAAAGATTTGGTCGTCGTCGTGCCGCTGCGCGAGTCGAAATATTTTGAGCCGTACAAAAACGCCGTGGCAAATCATCCCAATCTCGTGAGCGTCGGCGCCGCGCGGAATCACATCGGCTTCAATTGGGGTAACGTCACGGTATCGAGCGCCGCGCAAAAAATCGAAACGGCGCTGCTGAGTGTCGGCTACAATTATCTGGAAACGATGCAAATTCGTTTGCAACAGGGAAGAATGTTTGAGGAAGATCTGCCCACGGATTTGCACGATGCCGTGGTTATCAACAAAAAATTTGCCGCGGAAATGGGCTGGGAAAATCCGGTGGGCCAAACCGTGCGTCTCGACACGTTGCGCTACACCGTGATCGGTGTGGTGGAAGATTTTTATAACGATGGCGCCTGGCGGCCGATCATGCCGTGCCTGTTTCGCATGGCGAGACCGGAGACGCTCCATCATCTTGCCTTGCGCCTCCGCGCGGAAAATTTGAAAGCGACCAATGAGTTTCTGCGCAGCACCTGGGAGCGCATCGTGCCGGATTTGCCTTATGAAGGTTTTTATCAGGATGAAGTGATGGCCGAAGCCATTGAGGTCAGCGATAACATCAAAACCATGTTCATTTATATCTCGGCGCTTGCCATTGCGATTGCGGCCATGGGGCTGTTCGCGCTGGTGGCGTTGAACATCGCGCGGCGCACCAAAGAATTCGGCATTCGCAAAGTTTTGGGCGCTTCTATGGCGCACATCATGGCGCTGGTGAATAAGGAATTTGTCTGGCTCTTGCTGGCGTCCACCGGCGTGGCCGCGGTTGCCGGATATTTTGCCGTGCAAGCGTTATTGCAAAGCATCTACGCGTACCACGTCGGCTTTAGCCCGCTGCCCTTCCTGCTCGCCGGTGCGATCGTGTTCATCATCGCTGCTTTGACGGTTGGCTCACAAGTCATCAAAGTGGCAACGGCGAATCCCGTTCAGGCGCTGCGGTATGAGTAAAGAAGTAATCAGTATTCAGTGGTCCCTGATTGCTCAAAACTGATTGCTGAAGAATGATTATTGAAAACTGATTACTGAAGACTGGAACCCATGCTCAAAAACTATCTCAAAATCGCGCTGCGCAATTTGCTGCGGCACAAAGGTTACACCCTCATCAATATCGCCGGTCTCACGGTCGGGATGGCGTGTTGCGCGTTGATGTTGTTGTTCATTCGGCACGAGTTGAGTTATGATCGCTTTCATCAAAAGTCGGAGCGCATTCATCGCATGATCATGCACATGTCTCGCGAAGGGAATGTGCACACCGGCTCGGTGATGGCCGCGCCGATCGGGCCGGCGCTCGTGGAAGAATTTCCGGAAATTCGCCAGGCCGTGCGTTTGCAAATGCCTTATAACAGCACGCCGGTGAAATATCAAGACCGGCAATTTTACGAGAAAGAATTTTATTACGCCGACCCCAACATTTTTGAAGTTTTTGATTTCCCTCTGCAACAGGGCGATGCGGCCACCGCGTTGCAAAATCCCAAATCCGTCGTCTTGAGCCAGGACGCCGCGCGAAAATATTTTGGCGAGGAAAATCCGCTCGGCAAAATTTTGCAGATCGAGCGCGGCGAACGCGAGTTTCAAGTGACGGGCGTATTGCGGGAGATTCCCTCGACTTCACACGTGCGCCCGGATTTTTTGATTCCATTCAACAATCTGCTGCCGCGGCAATTGGCCAATTGGTGGATGTTCAGTTATCCCACGTATGTTTTGTTGGATGAAAAAGCCCTCGCTGCGAGCGTGGCCGCCAAATTCCCCGAATTTGTCAAAAAGCATTACAGCAACGGGCCGCCCGGTTTTGCCGGACTCGCGTTGAGCATGCAACCGCTCGCCGATATTCACCTGCGTTCGGATTTCAATAATGACCCCGGCAAGATGAGCGCGATGACCTACGTTTATTTGTTTGCGGCGCTCGCGGCCCTCATCATCGCCATCGCCTGCATCAATTTCATGAACCTCGCCACCGCCCGTTCGCAGCACCGCGCCCGCGAAGTCGGCGTGCGAAAAGTCGTCGGCGGCCTGCGCTTGCAGCTCGTTTTGCAATTTCTTGCCGAGGCCGTCATTCTTGCCTTTATCGCGGTCATCGGCGCCGCGGTGTTGATCGAGTTTTTTCTGCCGGCTTTCAACGCGCTGGCGCAAAAAAATATTCAGATCGACTATGCCTCGGATCGGTCGCTCGTCGCGGGATTTATTGCGCTCGCGCTCACCGTGGGAATCGCGGCGGGAAGCTATCCGGCATTTTTTCTCTCGCGCTTTCAGCCGGTGGAGGTGTTGAAAGGCGGCTCGCATACGGGAACCTCCGGCGCGCGGTTGCGGCAACTGCTTGTTGTCGGTCAATTCGTCATCTCGATCGTCTTGATCGTCTGCACGTTCATCGTCAACGATCAAATCGAATTTATCCGCAACAAGCGTCTCGGTTTTGATAAAGAGCAAGTGCTCATCACAATGCTGCGCGGCGAGGCGGCGCAAAACAACTGGTCAACGCTCAAAACCGAATTGCTGCGCCATCCGGAATTTGTGCAAGTGTCGGCCTCCTCAGCCGTGCCGGCAGATAAGGGATATTGGATTACCGGCTCGCGCCGCGGCGATTCAGAAGAAGAAAAAGCCGTTTACACCTATCAGGTTGATTATGATTTTTTCGCGACACTCGGCATCAAGCCGGCGGCGGGCAGATTCCTATCGCGCGAATTTCCCAGCGACAGCACGCAAGCTTTCGTTTTGAACGAGGCCGCCGTGAAAGAATTTGGCTGGGAATCTCCCGAAGCCGCGATTGGCCAAAGTTTTGTTTGGCTTGGCGCGGGCCCCGAGAACGCAAAAGAAGGAATCGTTGTCGGCGTGGTGAAGGATTTTCATTTCCGCCCGCTTTATGAAGAGATCGCACCTGCGGTGTTTCATCTCATGCCGTGGGGAAACGAGTGGCTCGTGGCGCGCGTGCGCCCGAATAGCATGGAGCAAGCGCTGGCGATTCTCAAAACGGAATGGCAGAAATTCGACCCGCAACACCCGCTGGAATTTTCTTTCATGGACGAGCGCGTCGAAGCGCAATACGGCGCCGAAACCCGCTTGCTAAAAATCTTCAGCACCTTTTCCGCGTTCGCCATTTTTATATCCTGCTTGGGCCTTTTCGGATTGGCCTCGTTTACGGCGGAGCAGCGCACCAAAGAAATCGGCATCCGCAAAGTGCTGGGCGCTTCCGTGCCCAACATCATTCTCATGCTCTCGAACGGCTTCACGAAGCTCGTGCTGATTTCTTTCGTCGTCGCCGCGCCGATTGCGTGGTGGGCGATGAACAAGTGGCTGCAAAACTTCGCCTATCGCCAACCGCTCGGCCTCGACGCATTCATCTGGGCCGGCCTGCTGGCGCTGGGAATTGCGTGGCTCACTGTGAGCTATCAGTCACTCAAAGCGGCAGTGGCGAATCCGGTGGAGGCGCTGCGATACGAATGAAACAATTGCGGATTGTGGATTTCGGATTGCGGCAGTGTAGAAAATCAAGCTTCCGCAATCCGCAATCCCAAATCCGAAATGGAGGCGTTATGTTCAAAAACTACCTCAAAATCGCGTTCAGAAACCTACGGAAGCAGAAAATCTACTCCTTCATCAACATTGCCGGGCTGGCGATTGGCCTGGCGTGCTGCTTTTGCTGTGTGATCTTCGTACAACACGAGCTCAGCTATGATCGGTTTCACCAAAAGGCCCCCCGCATTTATCGGCTGCTCTTCGCTTTTGCGCAAAATCCCGATCAACCTTATGCGGTCACCGCTTCCGGCTTTGCCCCGCATCTTTTGAATGAATTTCCTGAAATTGAGCAGGCGGTGCGTCTTTGGCTCAACCCGGGCGATGCGTATCTCAAGTTTGGAACCGAAGGCCGCAAGGTGGGCGGATTCGTTTTCGCCGATTCTTCCGTCTTCGAGGTGTTCAGCTTTCGCCTGCGCCGCGGCAATCCAGCGACAGCTTTACAGAGTCCCAACAGCGTGGTGCTAACCTCCCGGGCGGCCCAGATGTGGTTTGGTGATGCCGATCCTATTGGCCAAACCATGCTTCATTTGCGCGGCAACCTGAAATTGAATCTCGAAGTCACCGGCATCCTGGAAGACGTGCCCAGCAACTCACACTTGCAGTTCGACTATTTGGTGTCATTCCCAACTATCGCAGCTTTCATGGGAAAAGAGGCGCTCGTAGAGTACGCCAATTTCAACTACTATACCTATCTTTTACTGTACGAGGGCGCCACGCCGGAACAGATAACGCCGAAATTCTTGGATTTTCTGCGCAAGTATCTTGATGAGAAAGCGCCGAGCCAGCTCTCACTTTTGCTCCAGCCTTTGCGCGCGATTCATCTCTCCACCAATGTCCAAGGGGATATTGGCGCCAAGATGAACCCGCGCTATCTTTACATTTTCTCGGCCGTCGGGTTTTTCATCCTCCTGCTTGCCGGCGTTAATTTCGTGAACTTGGCCACGGCGCGAGCAGCCCAACGCGCGAAAGGAATTGGTGTGCGCAAGATGCTTGGCGCAGCACGGCGTCAGTTGGTGGTGCAGATGTTCGGTGAATCCATCTTCGCCGTTGTGCTCGCGATGATCCTGGCGCTGGCCGTGTTGGAAGCCGTGGTCCCCAGACTGACCACCTTCATCGAGTGGCCAATTACCTTCGAGTTGATTGATAACTACATGCTTGCGCTTTTGTTGATGGGCCTCGCTCTGCTAACGGCGCTGGCGGCGGGCATCTACCCGGCGATTTTGCTTTCTGCGTTCGAGCCCATCACCGTGTTGAAAGGGCTCTCCACGCGTGGAATTAAGGGCGCGCGAGTGCGCAAAGCTCTCATCGTCGCGCAATTTAGCATCACGGTGTTTTTGCTCATTGCCCTGGTGACGATGTACCAGCAACTTCATTTTATGAAATCGCGCGACCTTGGTTTTGAACGGGAGCAGGTAGTTCTGGTCGATCTGACCGACCCGGTCAAGTGGAGTTACTTGGCCTTTCGCGCCAAACTTTTGAGCCATCCTCAGATTAAGAATGTGACCCTATGTAATGCGGTTCCGGGCTATTTGGAAATGAGTCGCACCTACCTTTGGCCGGGCAAGGAAAAGGAGCAACAAGTCCAGCTCCGCACCTGGTTGGTGGATGCGCATAGCATCGAGACGTTTGGTCTCGAGCTCGTACAGGGCCGAAATTTTTCGGAAGAAATCGCCACCGATGTAACCCACGCCTACATATTGAATGAAACGGCGGTGCGTGAATTGGGCTGGAAAGACTCCGTAGGCAGGCCATTCCACGTAGGGGGCGAGGAGTTGGGACGGGTGATCGGCGTGGTCAAAGATTTTCACTTCAAATCGCTGCATCAGAAAATCGAGCCTTTGGTGCTGGATCTGAAAACGGAGTGGTCGATGACCGCGGCGATTCGCCTGGCGCCTGGTGATTTTCGCAATGCCCTGGATTTCATGGGCACGCAGTGGCGCCTCTTTGAACCGGAGCAGCCGTTCGGGTATGGCTTTCTCGATTCCAGCCTCGACCGGCTGTATCGCGCCGAAAAACGGCTGGGGCGCCTTTTCAGCAGTTTCACTCTTCTTGCGATCTTCGTCGCCAGCCTCGGCCTCTTCGGGCTGGCCGCCTTTTCCGCCGAGCAACGCACCAAAGAAATCGGCGTGCGAAAAGTGCTGGGTGCCTCCGTTGCCGGCATCGTCGGTTTACTCTCGAAAGATTTTATCAAACTCGTGCTCCTCGCCAATGTGATCGCATGGCCGCTGGCGTGGTATGCGATGAATAAGTGGTTGCAAGATTTCGCGTATCGTGTAGACATCGACTGGTCGGTGTTCGCGCTAGCGGGCGGCATCGCGTTGTGCATTGCGCTACTCACCGTGAGCACGCAAGCGATCAAAGCGGCGCTGGCGAATCCGGTTGAGGCGCTGCGATACGAATAGAGCAAGGAGCCAAAAAAGATAACGAGCCAACGAGCCAAATAAACCAGCAACCAGCATCAAGCAACCAGTAACCAGTAACCAGTAACCAGTAACCAGTAACCAGTAACCAACCCATGCTCAAAAACTATCTCAAAATCGCCCTCCGTAATCTGTTGCGCCAAAAAGTGTATTCGTTCATCAATATTTCCGGTTTGGCCCTTGGCATGGCGTGCTGCTTGTTCATTCTGCTTTACGTCCGCGATGAGTTGAGCTACGATCGCCAGCACGAGCATGCCGATCGGATCTACCGCGCGGGATTGGATGCCGTCGTCAGCGGCGAGAATATTCATGTCGCGGTGACCGCGGCGCCGCTCGCGGCCACGTTACGCGCGGAATATCCGGAGGTCGAGACTGCCGCGCGGCTGTATAAGGGCAACCGCGTGCTGATCACTCACGAGCAGCGCAAATTTTATGAAGAAAGATTTCTGTGGGCGGATTCCACCGTGTTTGAGGTGTTTTCATTTCCGCTGTGGCGCGGCAATGAGGCCACGGCGCTGAACGGGCCGCACAAAATTGTGCTCACAAAATCCGCGGCGCGCAAATATTTTGGCGATCTCGATCCGCTGGGCAAGGTGTTGCGCGTGGACAATCGCGACGATTACGTGGTGACCGGCGTGTTGCGCGACCAACCGGCCAACACGCAATTCCAATTTGATTTCCTGGCCTCCCTGTCTTCGTTGGCGTGGGTGCAGCAAACCGGTTGGACGAGCAATTCTTTCTATACCTACTTGCTTTTGCGCCCGGACGCCAAGCCGGAGGAACTCACGGCCAAGTTTCCGGCTTTGGTGCGGCGCGACATTGCGCCGCAGATCGAACAAGGCTTAGGCATTTCGTATGATGAAGCTTTGAGTCGCGGCTTCAAGTGGGGATACTTTCTCGAGCCGCTTTCCGAAATTTATTTGCGCTCAACGGCGATGCAGGACCTCAGCCCACACAGCGACATGCGCTACATTTATATTCTTTCCGCCATTGCCTGCTTCGTTCTGTTGATTGCCTGCATCAACTTCATGAATCTCGCCACGGCCCGCTCAGCGAAGCGCGCGAAGGAAGTGGGCGTGCGCCGCGTGCTGGGTTCCGAGCGCGCGCAATTGGCGCGACAATTTCTGGCTGAGTCCGTGCTGCTGGCGTTGCTGGCGATGATCTGCGCGCTTGCTCTTGTGCAAATACTGTTGCCTTGGTTCAATCAACTTGCAGGCAAGGCGATTGCCGCCGCCACGGTCAACAGCGCGCCGGTGTTGGTGATATTGTTGGCGATCGCGCTGTCCACCGGATTGCTCGCCGGCCTTTATCCCGCGTTCGTGCTTTCCGCCTTTCAACCGGTGCGCGTGCTCAAGGGCCAGCTTACCGGGCAAGCCGGCGGCACGCGCTTTCGCTCGGCGCTGGTCGTCGCCCAGTTTTGCATTTCTCTCATTCTCCTGGTCGGCACATTTGTGGTTTTCCAGCAACTTCGTTTCATGCAAAACTACAAACTCGGCTTTGCGCAAGAGCAGGTGCTGATCTTTCCGGCTGAAACTGACGCGATGTCGCGCAGTTTTGAAACGGTGCGCAGCGAGCTTTTGAAAAATTCACAAGTGTTGAGCGTCGCCGCGGGCAGCGTCATTCCCGGCCGCTTTCTCGATAATCTCTCCGCCTATCGTCCGGAAGGCGCAGCGCAGGATGCCATCGTCACGCTGTGGACGGCGCGAGTCACGCATGACTACTTGCAAGCGTTGCAGTGCGAGCTGGTCGCCGGCCGTGATTTCTCGCGTGCGATTGCAACGGACGCGGATGTGGCTTGTGTGATCAACGAATCTGCGGCGCAGGCGTTGGGATGGACGGCCGCTACCGCGATTGGCAAACAAGTCGCCGAAATCGGAAACGGAGAGGGCGACACGGATTTAATGCGCACGGTGGTGGGCGTGGCGAAGGATTTTCATTTTGAGTCCTTGCAAGAGCCGATCAAGCCGGCCATCTTCACGATCAGCAAATACAATTTGAGATTCGCGTTGATGAGAGTGCGGCCGCAAAACCTGGCGGAAACGTTGGCGGCTCTGCAAGCGCAATGGCAAAACTTCCTGCCCGATTATCCCAACCAGTATTTCTTTTTGGATGAAGACTTTGGCCGACTGTACGAAAAAGAGCGCCGGCTGGGGCGCATTGTCGGCAGCTTCGCGTTTCTGGCGATGTTCATTGCCTGCCTCGGTTTGTTTGGCATGGCGTCATTTGTGGCGCAACAACGCACGAAGGAAATCGCCGTGCGTAAAGTGCTCGGCGCCACGACGACGAGCGTGATGGCGATGCTTTCAAAAGATTTTCTCAAACTGGTGGCGCTGGCGTTCGTTCTCGCTGCGCCGATGGCCTACTTCGCCATGCAGCGTTGGCTCCAAGATTTTGCTTATCGCATTCCGCTCGGTGTGGAAGTGTTTGTGGCGGCCGGCGCGTTTATGTTGCTCATCACCTTGCTGACGGTGAGCGCGCAAGCCGCCCGCGCCGCGTTAGCGAATCCGGTTGAGGCGATTAGATATGAGTGAATGAATGCTGTGCCAGTCACGTGCAACCAGGGATCGCTGAAAACGGAAATCGACGTGCTCGCGAACGAACCGCGCAACTCATTTTTGACGTTTGCTCTTCTCACTTAGAGGCCATTATGTTCCGACACTACCTTCGGATTGCGGTCAGAAATTTCCTCAAGCATAAAAGCTA
The DNA here is from genome assembly GCA_037444905.1 of bacterium. Lineage (GTDB taxonomy): Bacteria > Zhuqueibacterota > Zhuqueibacteria > Zhuqueibacterales > Zhuqueibacteraceae > JABWAN01. Next base: position 14,147 of record JBBILN010000006.1, read on the forward strand.
CTCATTCATCAATGTCGCCGGGCTGGCGATTGGGCTGGCGTGCTGTTTCGTTATTGTGCTCTATGTTCAGCAGGAGTTGAGCTACGATCGGTTTCACACGAACGCCGACCGCACTTATCGTTTGCTGCACACGCCCGCACAAGACCCCCATCAACGTTCGGCGATCAGCGCTTCAGCTTATGCGCCGCATTTGAAGCAGGAATTTCCCGACATCGAAGTGGTGCGGTTCTTCACCAATAGCAGCCGCGTGAATCTCAAATACGGCGCCGAAGTGCGAACCGTGGATGGCTTCTACTATGCCGACTCCTCGGTCTTCGACATCTTCAGTTTTCCACTGCGCCAGGGAGATCCGAAAACCGCGCTGGCCGCACCGAATACCATGGTGCTTACGCCGGCAGCAGCAAAAGCCTGGTTCGGCAGCGAAGACCCCGTGGGCAAAAGCATGACATTTCTGGGCGGCGCCGCGAACTGGGAGATCACGGTCACCGGCATTTTGGAGAGTATTCCCGCCAACTCGCATTTGCAGTTCGAATATTTGGCTTCCTTCAGCACCATCAAGAAATTCATGGGCGAGAACGCGCTCGAAGAATACATCAATTCCAACTACTACACCTATCTCATGCTGCCGCCCACCATGGCGCCGCAACAACTGACTGGGAGATTTCCAGATTTTTTGCGCAAGTATCGCGGCGAGGATACCGCCAAGCACACGGCTCTAGTGCTCCAGCCTTTGACCGAAATTCATCTCACCACCGACATTACTTGGGACGTCGGCACCAACAGCGACAAGAAATACCTTTATATTTTTTCTGTCGTGGCTTTTTTTATTCTGATTGTGGCTGGCATCAACTTTATCAATCTCGCCACCGCGCGCGCGACGCTGCGCGCGCGAGAAGTCGGTGTGCGCAAAGTGGTGGGCGCATATCGACGGCAATTGCTGCTGCAATTGTTCGGGGAAGCGATTTTTGCCAGCGTGCTGGCGACCATTCTGGCGCTGGTCTCCTTGCAACTGCTCGCACCATTCATCAGCAACATGCTCGGGCGCGCCTTTAGTTTCGATCCGTTTGCCGATGCGGGGTTGTTGTTCATGTTAGTTGGGCTCGGGCTTCTCACCGGCGTACTTGCCGGAATCTATCCCGCGGTGGTGTTGTCGGCTTTTGATCCCGCCAAAGTTTTGAAAGGGCTGGTAACGCGCGGCGCGAAAGGCGCGCTTCTGCGCAAGGGGCTCATCATCGTGCAATTTGGCATTGCGATCTTTTTGCTCGTTGCCATCGTTACGCTTTATAATCAACTGCATTTCATGAAAACCCGCGATCTGGGTTTCCAAAAGGAGCAAGTGGTTTTTCTCGGCCTGAGTCGCGCGGTCAAGGAGCATTTTGAAACGTACCGGCAAAACTTGTTGCGCAGCGCGAATATTCGCAATGTGGCGCTGGCGGGCAGCGTTCCAGGCCGCGTGAACACCAGCCGCGGCTATAATTGGCCGGGACAACAGAAGAATCTAGACAACAGTTTCTATACAATGTTCGGCGATCACCAAACCATCGAGGCTTTGGGATTGCAACTGGTGCAAGGCCGCAACTTCTCCAACGAGATTGCCACGGACGTTACGAGCGCATATATTTTGAACGAAACCGCAGTGCGCGAGCTGGGCTGGGAGGCTGCCGCCGGCAAGCCGTTCAAAGTGTGGGATGAAGAAATGGGCCAGGTCATCGGCGTGGTGAAGGATTTCAATTTCAGATCCTTGCACCAAAAGATCGAGCCGCTAGTGTTGGATATCAAACCGGAGTGGTCGTGGAGCGCCGCGATTCGCATTGCGCCAAACGACGTGGCGCGCACGCTGAGTTTCATTGAGACGCAATGGCGCGCGTTGGAGCCGGATTTGCCTTTGAGCTATCGCTTTCTCGACGAGGATTTCGACCGGCTCTATCGCTCGGAAGAGAAGCTCGGACAACTCTTCAGCAGTTTCGCGTTTCTGGCTTTGTTGGTCGCCGGCCTCGGCCTGTTTGGGCTGGCCTCATTCACCGCTGAACAAAGAACGCGGGAGATTGGCATTCGCAAAGTTTTGGGCGCGTCGGTCGTGGAGATTTTGCTGCTGCTCTCCAAAGAATTCACCAAGCTCGTGGCCTTCGCCTTTGTGGTTGCCGCGCCGTTTGCTTATTTTGCCATGAGCGCGTGGCTGCAGAATTTTGCCTACCATATTCGCATGGGGGCGATGCCCTTTTTGCTCGGAGGCGGATTGGCGCTGCTCCTCGCGCTGGTGACGGTGAGCGCGCAGGCCATTCGAGCCGCGCTGACGAATCCCGTTGAAGCGCTGCGCTACGAATAACTTCTCCATACGGAGATCCCAGATTTCGGGAGCGAAGCCCTGCGCTCGAAACAAAGGCATGATCAGTATTCGGAAGGCTGATCATTGCTGGTTGCTCACTGCAAGCTGGAGTCGCCATGCTCAAAAGCTATCTCAAAATTGCGCTGCGTAATATGATGCGGCAGAAGCTTCATGCCTTCATCAATGTCTTTGGACTGGCTTTGGGTGTGGCGTGTTGTTTGTTGATTTTGCTTTTTGTCGAGGATGAGTGGTCGTTCGATAAGTTTCATTCGAAAGCGGATCGCCTCTTTCGCGCGATTCTCGTCGAGCATAAAACCGACGGCGGCGTGCGCCAGCAGGCGTATCAACCTTTGCCGCTGGGCGCTGCGCTGCAAAGCGAGTTTCCGGAGATCGAGCGGGCGGTGCGCGTTTTTACGGGCGGCGGCGCGGTCTCTTATGGCGATAAACATTTTGCCGAGAGTTTCATTTTTGTTGATCCCGCGTTTTTCGAAGTTTTTGACTTTCCGCTGGTGCAGGGCGATCCCGCAAAAGCGCTCCTCGAACCTAACGGCATTGTGCTCACGCGGCGCATGGCGGAAAAATATTTTGGCGCGGAAGACGCGCTTGGCAAGCAACTGCTCACGAAGAATTGGCGCGGCGAAGTCGAGGTGATCGTCACCGGTGTGGCGGAAAACCCGCCCGAAAATTCCAGCGTGCAGTTTGACTTCGTCATGCACATCATGAAGCATCCGAATTACGAACGCAACCTCACACGCTGGACAAATTTCAACGGCTCGGTTTACGTTCTGCTCAATGAGGCGGCGGACCGCGCGGCGGCGGAAAACAAGTTCCCGGCGTTCGTGAGCAAGTATTGGGGCGACATGCGCAAAAGAGAACAAGAGCGCGGCGCCATTGCAAAACGCGAGGAGGCTTTGCAGCTTCGCCTGCAGCCCATCACGGCGATGCACTTGGACACCTCCGTAAGCTCTTCGCAAGAGCCGGTGAGCAATCCGAGGTACGCGATGATTCTGGCGGGCATTGCCGCGCTGGTGCTGGCGATTGCGTGCATCAACTTTATCACGCTGGCTTTGGGCCGCTCCGCGAGCCGCGCGCGCGAAGTGGGCGTGCGCAAAGTGCTGGGCGCGTTTCGCCAACAACTCGTGCGGCAATTCGGAGGTGAAGCGCTGCTGGCGACCCTGTTGGCTTTCGTTTTGGGCTTGGTGCTCGCGGAATTATTCCTGCCGGTGTTCAATCAATTCACGCAAAAAGATTTATCATTGCAGCAGCTTGCCGGCGGCCGCGCTTTGTTTGCGATGCTGGGCTTGCTGGCATTGATTGGCGTGCTCGCGGGCGGCTACCCCGCGGCGTTCATCTCGCGTTTTCAACCCGCCGCGGTTTTGAAAGGCACGCTGACGCTGCAGCAAAAAAGTCTTTTCACGCGCACCCTCGTGGTGTTTCAATTCGGACTCGCGGTTTTCCTCATCGTGTGCGCGATCTTCATGGCGAGACAACAGCACTTCATCGCCGCGCGCAGTTTGGGTTACAATCCCGAGCATGTGTTGGCGATCAACAGCTTCGGCGGGGCGAATGAGGAAGGCAGAAATCGGATGCTGCGTCTGCGCGAAGCGTTGCGCACGCAACCGCAGCACGTGTTGAGCGTGGCCGGCACGAGCGCGGCATTCAACAAAGGCTGGGACCTTAACGGCTTCACGCACGAAGGCGTGGAGCGCACGGCGTACATCTTCGGCGTGGATTATGAGTATCTCGATATGCTCGGCATTCCGTTGCTTGCGGGCAGAAATTTTTCGCGCGAAATGCCCAGCGACATTCTGAACTCCGTGATCGTTAATGAAACTTTGGTGAAGGAATTTGGCTGGCAGGAACCGGTTATCGGCCGCCGGCTGTCAGGTTGGAATGAAGAAAAAACGCCGGGCGGCCCGGTCGTCATCGGCGTGGTGAAGGATTATCATTTTCTTTCGCTGCACCGCCGCATTCAACCCGCGGTACTGTTAATGGATCCGGATTTCGGCATGAACGACATTCTCGTGCGCCTCCATGCGACCAACGTGCCGGCGACCATCAAGCTCATTGCAGAAACGTGGCGCACGGTTGCGCCGAACACGCCGTTCGAATTCACGTTTGTGAATGAAGACATTCAACGCCAATATGAAGCTGATTTGCGCTGGCAGAAAATCATTTCATACAGCACCGTGTTCGCGGTGCTGCTCGCATGTCTTGGCTTGTTCGGACTGGCCACGCTGGCCGCTACCAGCCGAACGAAAGAAATCGGCGTGCGCAAAGTGCTCGGCGCATCGGCGGCGCGCGTGGTCATGTTGCTCTCACGCGAATTTGCGTTGTTGGTTTTGCTCGCCAATCTTATAGCGTGGCCGTTCGCTTATTTCACGGTCCGCAAGATTTTGGAGAATTACGCGTATCGCATCGAAGTGAGTTGGTGGGTGTTCGTGCTCGCCGGCGGATTGGCGCTGCTCATCGCGCTCGCCACGGTGTGCTCGCAAGCGCTCAAAGCCGCGCTGGCGAATCCGGTTGATTCCTTAAGATACGAATAAGTTAATCCCGACCCTCGGGAGCGAAGCACTGCGAATTCTCACAGGGCATTTGAGAAATCCCCTCTTGAGGGGGTGTTGCCCGGCAACATATCCAGAGCCAGAGCGTTTTGAAGCGCACAAGGGTGGTGGTATATGACGGCTTTGAGTAGTGTTTTCGCTCTGAACAACACCCCCCTGCCCCCTCAAGGGGGGAATTGTTGAATGCTCGGACTTTTCAAATGCCCTCTCAGTGCGAAACTTTCGTTTGCCGCAGCTTTGAAGATCTAATGCTGGTTTTGACAGTTAGTCTTCAGGCTGGCATTAATCTATTAAAAGTGAAATCTGTGCAGAGAAAGCAAAGACTTCAATTGGCAGAATGATTCATCGGCAGAATGTGGAAAGGGATGAGATACGATGTCGATACTCAGAAATTATGTTACGCTTGCCGTGCGCAATTTGCTCCGGCAGAAAATTTACACCGCCATCAACATCGCCGGACTCGCCATCGGCATGAGCTGTTGTTTGATCATTCTCATGATTGTTGCCGACGAGTTGTCATACGACCGCTTCCACAAAAACGCCGATCGCCTCTACCGCGTCACGCTCGATGCACATGTGCAAGATCGGGAATTCATCACCGCGCGCAGCAGCGGTCCGGTGGCTCCGAGCCTGCGTGAGACGCTGCCGGAGGTGGAGGCAGCAACCCACATACGAGCGCGCGGCGGCACGCCGGTCAGTGACTGCGCCGTACGCTATGGCGATAAAGCATTCAATGAGTATCTGCTCTTCTTTGCCGATTCGTCGTTCTTTAAAGTATTCTCCTGCGAGGTGCTGGAAGGCGATGTCAACACGTTTCTGACCCAGCCCAATACCATCGTCATCACGGATGTCACCGCGCGCAAATATTTCGGCGAGGAGCCGGCGCTCGGCAAAACACTGGAGGTGGACGGACGCTCGCAGTTTATGATCTGCGGTGTGGTGAAGGAGTTTCCGCAACAGTCGCATTGGCGTTTCAGTCTCCTCGCTTCATTGGTCGGCCAGGCCATTTCGGAACGAGACAATTGGCTCAACAACTCCTGGGCCACGTATGTGTTGTTGAAAAAGGGAACTTCTCGCGAACAAGCGGAATCCACCTTTCAGGCGATTGTCGAAAAGAACGTCCAGCCGGCGGTGGAAGAGGAGTTGGGCGGCAATTGGAGTGAAATGAAATCTCAGGGCATGTACTATCGTTACCGTTTTCAGCCGGTCGCCAGCATTCATTTGCACTCGCGCCTCGATGAGGAAGTTTTTCCGCCGGGCAACGCCGCGACGGTGTATGCGCTCGGCATGATTGCGGTGTTCATTCTTTTGATTGCCTGCATCAATTTCATGAATCTCGCCACCGCGCGTTCGGCGCGCCGCGCCAAAGAAGTCGGCGTGCGCAAAGTGCTGGGTTCGCAAGTGCTGCAATTGATTCTGCTGTTCGTCGGCGAAGCCGTGCTGCTTGCGGCGTTGGCCATGCTCGTCAGCCTCGGTCTCATGGAATTGGCGCTGCCCGTGGTCAACAGCATCGCCTCCAAGTCACTCTCGCTGGAGGCATTTGCCCAACCGAGGGCTCTCGTCGGGCTGGCAGCGTTCACGATCGTCGTTGGCATTTTGGCCGGCAGCTATCCGGCGTTCGTTCTCTCATCGTTTCAACCGGCCAATGTGCTGAAGGGCGTGTTGCGCAGCGGCATGCGCGGCGGCCGGCTGCGCAGCACGCTGGTCGTTCTGCAATTTGCCATTTCGATTGCGTTGATGGTGGGCACCATGGCTGTGTATCGCCAGCTTCAGTTCATCCGCGCGCGCGATCTTGGATTCGACAAGGAGCAGATGCTGGTGGTGGACAATACTTGGCTATTGGGCCGAAGCAAAGCGCAAAGCTTCAAGGAGACGCTGCTGAGCCGGCCCGGCGTTACGGCCGCAGCCTTCACACAGAATCTTCCGGGCAACGACATCGGCAGCGCGGCCTACTGGCGCGAAGGCGACAATGCCTCCAATCTCATCATGCTGCGCCAACTTTGGTGCGATTACGATTTTCTGAACCTGATGGGCGTGAGATTGAAGGAAGGGCGGTTCTTTCAGCGCGAGTTCACCACCGACTCAGCCAGCGCGGTGATCATCAACGAACGCGCCGCAAGTTTGCTGGGATACGAGCAACCGGTCGGCCGGAAGCTCAATGGCTTTTTTGGCGATGGCGAAAAAGCGCTGGACATCATCGGCGTGACTGAAGACGTTCATTACGAGCCGCTGCACCAGCCGATTCTGCCCATGGTCACGTTGATCTCTCGCGGCGCGCCAACGCGTATCGTGCTGCGCGTGCGCGGCGATATTGCGGCAATCATTCGTGACGTGGAAGCACAATGGAAAACATTCAGCGGCGGGCAACCATTTACGTCGTACTTTCTCGATGATCGTTTGGAACGGTATTACCGCGCCGACCAGGCATTGGGAAAACTCTTCGGCGTGTTTGCCGGTGTGGGAATTTTCATCTCGTGTCTCGGCCTGCTGGGATTGGTAACCTACGCGACGGAGCAGCGCACCAAGGAAATCGGCATTCGCAAGGTTTTGGGCGCCAATACTTCCGGCATCATTGGTTTGTTGTCAAAAGAGTTCGTCAAGCTGGTTGCCATTGCCAATCTTATCGCCTGGCCGGTGTCTTATTTTTTCATCAACGGCTGGCTGCAAAACTTCGCTTATCGCATCGATCTCGGTTGGGGAGTCTTTGTGCTGGCCGGTGGATTGGCGCTGGTTATCGCGCTGCTCACGGTGAGCGCGCAGACCATCAAAGCCGCGCTGGCGAATCCGGTTGAAGCATTAAGATACGAATAAAAGCGGGATCCCTTACGATCACGGCGTTGAATTTCATACCGTCAGTCACCCTCCTTCGTTGATCTCAATTTGATCGCACTTTGGCCCTCGGCCCAAATCTTTTTTCTGCTCTGTCAACCCAAAGCAATGATGCTGTGTCTAAGGATTAAGAGCCGGCTCAATTGCTCTTCATTCATCATTCCATGTTCCGTGCACGCGTTGGGAAATCTTCTTTCGCCGTAAACATTCGCGGTTGAGAGTTCTCTGCGCAAAGTTGGGCTTTTCGGAATGTCGATACCGGCCAGGTTTGGCGATAGCCGCCGAGCTGCTAAAGCCGAAAAACTGCAACTGATTTTTTCACCTCGAGCAAGCCAGAAGGAGATCGAAGATGCAGCGCAGAATCATCGGGCGCCTCATGTTGTTGTTTGTCGCAGCCCTTTTACCGTTGGCATATGCGCAAGAAGTGACGTTTCATCCCGATTCGACGCAGCCGCTAAATCAGCGTTGGGAATGGGCCAAGTCGCAAGCGCGCCAAACGCAATTCAAGAAGGGTTATTGGATCGGCTATAGCATCAAACGCTTGATGGGCGAGAACTCGACGATTGGAAGCATGCACATTAGAAATGGCCGTGTGCTGCGTGGCCCGGGCAAAAGCCTGTCCGAGCTTTTTTATGGCGTAGAAATGCCGCTGAATCTATCCAGTTCCTCAAAAGAGAAATCCGAGCGCAAGATTGTGAAAGATGTTGGCCTGTTTTATCTCTTTGATCCACGCGACAATAAATTGGCTGAAATTAAAGAAAGCACGTTTGAGTTGAGCGTAGATTTCGACGGCCTCCCTTTGCTCTGGCTTGGCCCGGTGCAGGACGAGCCGAGCCTCGTTTTGCTCGAACGGCTATATCGCGAAACGGCTGCGCATAAGACCAAAGAGCAGTTGATTTCCGCGGCGGGGTTGCACGGACAATCAACGCAACGCCGAGCCTTTCTTGCGAGCATATTAACCAGCAACGAAGCGAACGAGGTGCGCAAACAAGCAGCCTTTTGGCTGGGGCAGAATGATGATCCCGCCTCCTTGCCGATTTTGAAAAACACTGCGCTGCTTGATCGCGCGCTGGCAGTGCGCAAGCAGGCCGTATTTGCCATGAGCCAAATGTCGCTGGCCGCGGCCGAAGATGCGCTGTTCACACTGGCGCAAAATGAAAAGGATCGCGAAGTCTGCAAAGAAGCGATCTTTTGGCTGGCACAAAAAGGCTCGCCCCGCGCGTCCACGCTTTTGCGAGAAATCCTTGCGAAAAGCACTGACACCGACATACAAAAGCACGCGGTGTTTGCGGTGACGCAATTGCCCGACAAGCAAGGTGCTACCATTTTAATCGAGCTGGTTGAGAAACATGGCAAGACCGCGGTGCGCAAGGAGGCGATTTTCTGGCTCGGGCAAAGCCAGGAGCCGCGCGCTCTGGAAATTTTGCAACGGATCGCCGCCAACGCAGGCGAAGCAGAACTGCGCAAGCAAGGCGTGTTTGCTTTAAGCCAAATGCGCGGCAGCGAGGCTGAAGAGGCTTTGATCAAATTAGCGCAAAGGCCGGACGATCGTGAGATCAACAAGGAAGTGCTGTTTTGGCTGGCGCAAAGGGCTTCGGATCGCGCTCTGGCCTTGTTGAAAGATACCGCCGAAAAGAATCCCGACGCGGAGCTGCAGAAGCAAGCCGTCTTCGCGCTGACGCAATTGCAACACAACGAGGGCATTCCAGCTTTGATCGACATTGCTCAAAAGCATAGTAACCCACGCGTACGCAAAGAAGCGATCTTCTGGCTCGGTCAAAGCGACGATTCTCGCGCGACTGCCGCACTCGTGCGGCTCGTGCGCGGAGAGTAGCGCTCGCGCGAGGCGCACTTCATCTCTCATGCGCGTTCGCGGCAGGAAAGATATTGCGGCCGCGACGCGCAGGTATTACACCATTGCCTATTCCTTGCCTCAATCCCAAACCTTTTAGCCCACGGTTCCATATCTTTCGCATGCCCAACCCGTGTTCGCTGGCGTACAAGGAGTGTCATACCAGCGGATACGCCATCGCGCAACGAGCCTCATTCGCCAGAGGCATCTTTCAAAAAAACAAACCTGGTATAATTGTTGGCTGATTAGAATGGGGCGAGGTGTCTGCAATTGAGGCTCACCTGTTTCAGTTCACCGGCTGATCAGTTAGAGCGAACACCCACGAAACACGCGAAATGCCGTTTCCGCGCATCTCGCGAGTTGAACGGATCGAACCATAGCATCTGCCAAAGGTCTCTGCGCGCAGCGCTTCTCGACCATGGAGACAATCGTGCTCAAAAACTTTTTGAAAATCGCATTGCGCAATTTGTTGCGGCACCGGCTGTTTACGACGATCAATGTTGTCGGGCTGGCGCTGGGCGCGGCTTGTTGCGCGCTCATTGGTTTGTATATCCAGAACGAGCTGAGCTACGACCGTTTTCATCGCGCGCCTGAAAATGTTTTTCGGGTGATGGTGGAAAGCGCCGGCGAAGAAGGAAAATCTTTAAGCTCGACCACGCCGCGCTTTCTCTCTACCGCCCTGGCTGAATCGTTTCCGGAGATCGAGAGTGCGACGCAGTTCCGGTTGATGAACAAGACCATCGCGTATCAAAACAAAGAATACCTGGAAACGCGCCTCATTTTTTCTGATCCCGCTTTCTTCGATGTTTTCACTTTTCCCTCCATTCAGGGCGATCTGTCCAAGGCGTTGGCCGAACCCAATTCGGCTGTGCTGACAAAATCTTTCGCCCGCAAAATTTTTGGCGAAGAAAATCCCGTGGGCAAATCGTTTGTGGTGCAGCTCAATTTTCGAGCGACTCCGCAAGCCGAAGTCAAAGTCGCCGCGCTGATGGAAGACGTGCCGAAGAATGCGCATTTCAAATTTGACGCCGCGCTGCCCTTTAGCCTGTTTGCGCCAGCCACCGGCACGATCACCTGGAATTGGTTCGAGATGAAAACTTACGTTCGTCTCAAATCACAATTAGGCCAGCAGAGCATCGAGCAAAAACTTCCGGATTTGGTGCAACGCTCCGGCGGCGATCAGAACAAACAAAAACTCGTGCTGCAGCCGCTCACGGACATTCATCTTTCCTCTCCCATTCCGTTCGATGACGTCGAGCAAACCAGCCCGCGCGATCTTTACGTCTTTGCCGGCATCGCGTTGCTTGTGCTGGTGATTGCGTGCATCAACTACATGGTGCTGGTGACGGCGCGTTACACGCAACGTTTGAAAGAAGTCGGCGTCCGCAAAATCATCGGCGCGACCGCGCCAAAACTGATTCTGCAATTTTTGACTGAAACCGCATTGACCGCCGCGCTCACTTTGCCCTTGGCTTTGGGAATCGTGGAAATGACGCACCGCGCTTTTGGCGGGTTGCTGGGAAAAGAATTAGAGATCAATTATTTGAACAATCAAATCTTTTTGTGGGGAAATTTGTTCGTGCTGATTTTTTTCACCATCGTGGCGGGATTTTATCCGGCGCTCTTTTTTTCGAGAATCAACGCCGTCGCGATGTTGAAAGGGCAGGGCGCCGGCGTGCGGGCTTCGACCCGGTTGCGCAAAAGTTTGGTTATCGTGCAATTCGGCGTTACTATCGCGTTGTTGGTTTGCGTTGGAACGATGTACGAGCAACTGCAATACACGCGCGCGAAAGATCTGGGTTATCGACACGACAATCTTTTGGTGGTCAAAACTGGCGGCCTGGAAAAGCAGATGGGCGTTTTGAAACAAGCGGCGCTTTCACATTCTGCGGTCAATGCAGCAACGCTCTCCAGTTGGCTGCCAGGTTATCTTACATCTGAAACGATCATGGGCCATCCTCGCGGCGAGGGCACGATAGTAACCGAGTTTGTCGAAGCCGATTGCGACTTGCTCAAAACTTTTCAAATCCAGCTTCTGGAAGGACGAGATTTCGATTGCAGCAGTCCCAGTGATACGCTGAATGTTTATCGAGGCGGCAAAGTTGATTTTAGTCTTCTGCCGCGCGCGTCCATTTTGCTCAATGAAACCGCGGTGGAAGCGCTCGGTCTGGAATCTCCGGTCGGCAAGGAGCTGAATTATTCGGCGCTGCAAGGCACGGTAATTGGCATCATCAAAGACATGCACAACCGTTCGTTGCACTATCCGATCAAGCCCATGGTGATAAAATACTCCGACTATGCGGAGCAGCTCGTCGTCGCTTATCAGCCCGGCCATGAAGCGGAAGTGCTGGCGCATTTGAAAACGGCCTGGGAAAAGCTCACCACCAAAAGCGACTTCACTTATCTTTTCCTCAACGATCATCTCCGCCAGCTTTATGCCGCCGAGGAAAAGCTCATGAGCATGACGGCGTGGTTTGCGGCGCTGGCCATCGCGCTTTCCTGCCTCGGCTTGTTCGGCATGGCCGTGTTCAGCATCGAGCGGCGCACCAAAGAGATCGGCATTCGCAAAGTGCTCGGCGCTTCGGTCGGCGGCGTCGTCACGCTGCTTTCCAAAGATTTCGTCAAATTCGTGTTGATCGCCAATGTGATTGCGTGGCCGGTTGCTTATTTTGCGATGAACAAGTGGCTGCAAGATTTCGCGTATCGCATCGAGCTTGGCTGGTGGACCTTCGCACTCGCCGGCGGCGCCGCGTTGCTCATTGCTCTGCTCACGGTAAGCACGCAAGCGATTCGCGCGGCGCTGGCGAATCCGGCGGAGGCGCTGCGATACGAATAAGGCAAGGAGCCAACGAGCCAACAAAGATAAAGAGCCAGGCATCAAACAACCAACAACGAGCAACCAGGAACCAGTCATGCTCAAAAACTATCTCAAAATCACGCTGCGGAATTTTCTTCGCCATAAAACGCACGCGGCCATCAACGTGCTCGGCTTGGCGTTCGGCATTGCAAGTTGTTTGCTCATTTTGCTGCACATTCAAGACGAGTTGCGCTTCGATGCTTTTCACCAAAAAGCCGAACGCATCTTTCGCGTGGTGAGCACGCAGCATCGCGCCGGACAGGAAGACGCGCATTTCGGTTATTCCGAAGCGCCGCTTGGTCCCTCGCTCGTGAACGACATGCCGCAAGTCGAAGCCGCCGTGCGCTTCTTTCGCGGCTTCCGGCTCACCGTGAAAGCGAGCGAGCCCGGCATCATCGTGCGAAATTATTTTTTCACGGAGCCGAGCCTGTTTCAAGTTTTCGATTTCAAATTGCTGCAGGGCGATCCGCAAACCGCGCTCACGGCGCCGAGTTCGGTCGTGCTCACTGAAACAACGGCGCGAAAATATTTCGGCGAAGAAAACCCGCTCGGCAAAACTTTGAAGATCGAGGCTGAAGATTTTCCCGAGTTCAGCCGGAATGCCTTCACCGTGACCGGCGTGCTGCGCGATCTTCCCGCCAATTCGCACTTGCAATTCGATTTGCTCATTTCACTGGCGACGTTTGAAGGCTTCGAGATGACGCGCGAGTGGGTGCGTTCGTGGGAATTCGACGGCGCGATAACCTATGTATCCCTCAAGCCCGGACTCGCGCCCGCAGAATTGCAAAAACAGTTTCCGGCTTTCAGTGAAAAGCATCGCGGCGCGGAAGAGTGGGTCCGCAACTCGTTTTCTTTGCAGCCGCTCAAAGACATTCATTTTTATTCGCAGCACGTTCGCGCGGAAGAGAATCACAGCGAAGGCGAGATCGTTTACGTGTACGTATTCTCCGCGCTCGCGCTCGTCATCGCGTTGATCGCGTGCATCAACTACATGAATCTCGCCACCGCGCTCGCCGCGAATCGCGCGAAAGAGATCGGCATGCGCAAGGTTGTCGGCGCGCAGCGCAAACAGCTCGTCGCGCAATTTCTCGGCGAGTCGTTGCTCACGACTTTTGCCGCGTTGCTGCTCGCCATCGGCATTTTGGAGCTGGCGTTGCCCGCGTTTAATGACGTGGCCGGCAAAAACCTCGCGCTCGATCTCAACAACAACGGGCCGTTGCTCGCGGGCATGTTCGGCATACTTCTGCTCATCGGCTTCATCGCGGGAAGTTATCCCGCGTTTTATTTGTCGCGCTTTCGCCCCGTTGCAACATTGAAAGGAAGCTTCGCCTCCGGCGCAAAGCACTCGCGTTTGCGGCAAGCGCTCGTGATCACGCAATTCGCTTTGTCCATCATTATGATCATCGCCACGCTGGTGGTGCGCGACCAATTGCAATTCGCGCGCAACAAAGCTTTGGGCTTCAATCAAGAACGGCTCGTGGCCATCGACATCAATCACGACGACGTGCAAACCAATTTTAAAGCCATCAAAACCGAATTTCTCCGCAATGCCAACGTGCGCAGCGTGACCGTGTCTTCGCGCGTGCCCGGCGATTGGAAAAGCTTTCGCTCAATTCGCGTGGCCAAAGAAGGCGCAGCGGCAAACGAAACGCAGAGCATGTTCTTCAACGGCGTCGATGAAGACTTCTTGCCCACGTTTGAAATGGATTTGATCGCGGGCCGGAATTTTTCGCGCGATTTCGCCACGGATTCCACCGCGCTCTTGTTGAATGAAACCGCGGCGCGCGCGCTCTTCGGCGATGATGCGCTAGGTAAAATTCTGCGCGTGCCCAATCGTAATTTCGAAGGCCGCGTCATCGGCGTCGTGCGCGATTTTCACTTTCATTCCATGCACCGCGCCATTGCGCCGCTGGTGATGGGCTACATGCCGCCCGGCGGCCGCCACGTGCTGCACGGCATCGACTATTTCACGCTGCGCCTCAGCGGCGTGAATTTGCCCGAGACCATCTCGTTCATCACCGACGTGCATGCGCGTTTCGACCGCGTGAATCCCATCGAGCTCGGCTATCTCGACCAATGGTGGCACGACCTGTATCAAGCGGACGAGCGCATCGGCAAAGTATTCGGCGTGGCCGCAGGCTTGGCGATTCTCATCGCATGCGTGGGGCTGTTCGGCTTGGCCGCGTTTATGGCGGAACAACGCACGAAGGAAATCGGCGTGCGCAAGGTGCTCGGCGCCTCCGTGCAAAATCTCGTGCTGCTGCTCTCGAAAGATTTCACCAAGCTCGTGCTTATTGCCTTCGTCATCGCCGCGCCGTTGGCTTATTGGGGAATGAACCGCTGGCTGCAAGATTTCGCGTATCGCATCGACATCAGTTTCGTCACGATCATGATCGCGGGCGTTTTGGCTTCGGCGATTACATGGCTGACCGTGAGCTATCAAGCGCTCAAAGCCGCGTTGGCGAACCCGGTCGAGGCGCTGCGTTATGAATAAGGCAAGGAGCCAAAAAGGATAAAGAGCCAAAGTGCCAAGCAATCAGGAACCAGCAACGAGCAACCAGCAACCAGCAACCAGCAACCAGAAACCAGAAACCAGAAACCAGAAACCAGATCATGTTCAAAAACTACCTCAAAATCGCGCTGCGAAACATGCTGAAGCAGAAGGGATATTCGTTCATCAACGTGGCCGGACTGGCGATCGGGATTGCTTGTTGCCTGATCATCGTGCTCTATGTGGCGGATGAGTTGAGCTATGATCGTTTCCACGAGAAAGCCGGCCGTATCTACCGCCTGGCGACCGGCAACGTTTTGGAAAACGGCGGCCTCGAGCAAACCGCTTCCACGCCCTCAATGTGGGGATCGACTATGGTTGCGGAGTTTCCCGAAGTGGAAGCCGCGGTGCGCTTCCACCGCTATCGCAGCGAGATTCTGGTGCGGGTCGCTGCAGACCGGCAATTCTACGAAGGCAATTTCTATTTTGCCGACTCCACCGTGCTGGAGATTTTCAGCTTTCCGCTGCTCGCCGGAGATGCGCAGCGCGCGCTCGCTGCGCCCAACATGGTCATCATCTCGCAGTCGATGGCGGCCAAATATTTCCCGCAGGAAAATCCGCTCGGAAAAATACTGACCTACATCAATCGCGAGACCGTGTTCGATCTGCATGTCACCGGCGTGATGCAGGACGTTCCGCGCCACGCCCATTTCCGTCCGGACTTCATCGCCAGCCTCTCCACCTTCAAGCCGGGAACCTGGCACTGGCGGTACGGTCTTCCAACGAGTTGGACGAACTGCTTCTATCGCACTTATGTCGTGCTGGCGCCGGGCGCCGATCCCAAACAAGTGGAAGCCCAATTGCCCGCATTTTTAGAAAGACACATTGGCGAAGAGGCGAGCACGTTCAAACCGTTTTTGCAGCGGCTCACCGACATACATCTTTACTCGGCGCTGCCGGATGAAATTCAGCAAAACGGCAATATCAATTATGTGTATATCTTTTTGACGATCGCCATTCTCATTTTGTTGGTGGCTTGCATCAATTACATGAATTTGTCCACGGCCCGATCCGCGAGCCGGGCGCGGGAAATCGGCCTGCGCAAAACGTTGGGCAGCCGGCGCGGACAACTCGTCGCGCAATTTTACGCCGAGGCGGTTTTGATGGCGTGTTTAGCGGTGTTGCTGGCGCTGCCGTTGGTGGAGCTGTGCCTGCCTTTCTTCAACCAACTAGCCGAAAAAAATTTGTCCTTGCGCCAGTTCTTCGCTGCCGCGCCGATCATCTATCTGCTCGGCTTCACGCTTCTCGTCGGCCTGCTGGCGGGAAGTTATCCGGCGCTTTATCTCTCCGGCTTTCTTCCGGCGGCGATTCTCAAAGGCTGGCGTGGAAGCAGCGGCCGGGCTGTGAACATGCGAAAGGCGCTGGTCGTGCTGCAATTCTCGGTTTCGGTGCTGTTGATTTTTTCCACCGTTGTGGTTTCCGGGCAGTTGGACTTTCTGCGGCAAGGGCGATTGTCCGGAGCAGATCAAACCGTCGTCATTCCATTGCGGGGCGGCGATGTCTATCAGAATTATGAAACCTACAAACAAGAAATTCTCCGGCAGGCTGAAGTCAGCAGCGCCGCGGCTTCGGCTTTCATTCCTTTTTCCGGATACAAAACCGACAAATTCGTTTTGCCGGAGGTGTTGGGCAGCGCGTCGGTTTTCGAATGCGATTATCTCGCGACCGACAAAGATTTTCCGGCGCTGTTTGATTTGAAGCTGATCGCCGGACGCGGATTTTC
This sequence comes from bacterium, assembly GCA_037444905.1. Taxonomy (GTDB): domain Bacteria; phylum Zhuqueibacterota; class Zhuqueibacteria; order Zhuqueibacterales; family Zhuqueibacteraceae; genus JABWAN01. Next base: position 30,849 of record JBBILN010000006.1, read on the forward strand.
TTATCACCCCAAAGAAAACGGAGCCCAGGAATTTCTGCTGAATCAAAGCGCGGTTCAGAAATTGGGACTGACGCCGGAGCGCGCGCTGGGCATGCGTATCCAGCAGCCTTTCTTCAAACAGAGCGGCGAAGTGGTGGGCGTCGTGCAGGATTTTCATTACGCCTCGCTGCATCAAGCCATCGCCCCGATGATCGTCATCAACAGTCCGGATTTCGTGCGGTTCCTGTCCGTTAAAGTCAAAACCGGCAACTTCGCCGAAACGCTTTCCTTCCTGCGCCAACGCTGGGAAGCGATTTTTCCAGAGTCGCCTTTTGTCTTTTCTTTTTTGGATGAGGACCTGAATCGCCTCTACCGCGCGGAAGAAAAGATGGGACAGGTTTTCGGCTATTTCACCATTTTGGCGGTGATGATCAGTTGCCTGGGTTTGTTCGGGCTGGCCGCTTTCGCCGCCGAGCAACGCACCAAAGAGATTGGCGTTCGCAAAGTGCTCGGCGCTTCGGTTTCAGGAATCGCCGCGTTGTTGTCGAAAGAATTTTTGAAGCTCGTGCTGCTGGCCAATCTCATCGCCTGTCCGCTTGCCTATTTTGCGATGAACAAATGGCTGCAAGATTTCGCCTATTGCATCGACATCGGCTGGTGGGTATTCGCGCTCGCGGGCGGCACGGCGTTGCTCATCGCATTGCTGACCGTGAGCACGCAAGCGCTCAAAGCGGCGCTCGCGAACCCGGTTGAGGCGCTGCGATATGAATAAGGCAAGGAGCCAAAAAAGATAAAAAGGATAAAGAGCCAAATTACGAGCAACCAGCAACAAGGAACCAGGAACCACGCCATGTTCAAAAACTACCTCAAAATAGCGCTGCGCAATTTGTTGAAGTACAAAGGCTATTCGCTGATCAACATTCTCGGGCTGGCGGTGGGCATGGCAAGCTGCATTTTGATTTTGCTCTACGTGCATGATGAGCTGAGTTACGATCAGCATCACGAGAAGGCCGAGCAGATTTATCGCGTCACGCGCGAGTGGTTCAACTCCGACGGCTCTTCGAGCTTGCACCTCGGCCATGTGGCGCCGCCGATCGGGCCGTTGCTCAAAAATGATTTCTCCGATATTCGGCAGATGGTGCGAATCACCGACGGCAACAATCCGTTGATCCGGCATCAAGACAAAGTTTTCCAGGAGGACCGCTTTTATTTTGCCGATCCGAACATTTTTGAAATTTTCACACTGCCTTTATTCAAAGGCGATCCGCAGAATGCGCTGGCCGATCCCAACAGCGTCGTGCTCACGTCGGCGATGGCGCAAAAATATTTTGGCGACGAAGAGCCGCTGGGCCAAGTGCTCAACCTCGACGGTCGGGCGGATTTGAAAGTCACCGGCGTCATGCAGGAAGTGCCGGCTAACTCGCATTTTCATTTCGATTTTCTCGGCTCGATGAAATTGCTCGAACAGGTTTTTGGCGACGACGAGTTTAAAAACTGGGGCAGCAACAATTACGCGACGTATCTGCTTTTTCCCCAAAACTATGCGGTAGAAAATTTTAAAAAGGCCATTCCGGATTTCATTGGCCGCCATCATCCCGACGGCAAAGAGGCCATCCCTAAAACGACGCTGCATTTGCAGCGGCTGACCGACATTCATTTGCACTCACAGCTCGATTCCGAGATCGAGGCCAACGGCAACATCGTGTACGTTTATATTTTCTCCGCCATCGCCTTTTTTCTGTTGTTGATCGCGTGCATCAACTTCATGAATCTGGCGACGGCGCGCTCCGCCAATCGCGCCAAAGAAGTCGGCTTGCGCAAAGTGGTCGGCGCGGAACGGCAACAATTGATCAAACAATTTCTCGGCGAGACCGTGTTCATGGCGTTGATCGCTTTGCTGCTGGCGGTGGTTTTGGTTGAAGCGGCATTGCCCAAATTCAACGCTTTTGCCGGAAAGGAATTGGCGCTGCGCTCGCAAGGCATTTTTTTTATTTTGGCAAGCCTGCTCGGCGTCACGCTCTTTGTCGGCATTGTCGCCGGCAGTTATCCCGCCTTCTTTCTTTCGCATTTTCAGCCCCTCGCCGTTTTAAAGGGGCAGAAAATCGGCTCGACGCGCTCGCGCTTTCGCAGTGTGCTGGTCGTTTTTCAATTTGCAATTTCGATCATTTTGATCGTCGGCATGGGCATCGTGTATAACCAGCTTGAATATTGCCGCAATAAAAATTTGGGACTGAACAAAGAACAGATCGTCGTGCTGCCGGCGGATCAAAATATCGTGCGGCGTTATCCCGACATTCGCAATCAACTTTTGCAGCATCCGCAAATTGCCGGCGTGGCGGCTTCGAAGCGCGTGCCCTCCGGACGATTGCTCGACTCCTCGGGAGGCAGCGTGATCGACGGCGAAAAAAGCGAGCCGCTGGATTTCCGCATTGCCAACGTGCGCGTCGATCACAGCTTCATCGAAACGTACGGCATCCAAATGGCCGCGGGCCGCAATTTCTCGACGGAATTTCCCACCGACTCCACCGAGGCTTTCATTTTGAACGAGACCGCGGTGAAAAAGATCGGCTGGCCCTCGCCGGAAGCCGCAGTCGGCAAGCCTTTTCAATATGGCAATCGCCGCGGGCGCGTCATTGGCGTGGTCAAAGACTTTCATTATGAATCGCTGCACCAACCGATCACGCCGATCATTTTGCTTATCGCTCCACAAAGCTTTAATAGCATCTCCGTCAAAATTCGCGCGGCGCAAACGGCAGACATTGCGGCGACGCTGGATTTTCTCAAACAGAAATGGCAGGAATATCGCCCGAATTTTCCGTTTCAATATTCTTTTATCGACGAGCGCTACGAACAGCTTTATCAGAGCGAACATCGCCTCGGGCAGATTTTTGGCACGTTCTCGTTGCTGGCGGTTTTCATCGCGTGCCTCGGCCTCTTCGGACTCGCTTCCTACACGGCGGAACAGCGCACGAAGGAGATCGGCGTGCGCAAAGTGCTCGGCGCCTCGTTAGGCAACATCGTCTTGTTGCTCTCCAAAGACTTTGCGCGGCTGGTGGCCGTTGCCACGCTGTTTTCCTGGCCGATTGCTTATTTCGCCATGAGCCGCTGGCTGCAGGAATTTGCGTATCGCATCAATATCAATCATCAACTAGCGACTTTCCTGCTGGCAGCGCTACTCGCTTTTGCCATTGCGCTGCTCACCGTCAGTTTTCAGGCCATCAAAGCGGCGATGACGAATCCGGTTGAGGCGCTGCGGTATGAGTGAGCAGAGGGGCTTGGGGCAAAAGGCAGAGCGTTTAGCACGCGCAACACGATGCACATTATTCGTTCAAAAAATTGTCGCTAATCTCTTGAATGAGAGAAGGAAGGTTGTTTTGGTCAAAATGAATATTCGGAGCCGGAATGCGATGATGCTTGATGTCTGGATGAATGTGCTAATGATGAGGAGAGGTTGATTGCAAAGAAGGATCGTTTGGATGAGGTTGGTCGTTGTACCAATATTGCTTATTTCGCCCAAGATAGACTTCGTAGCTGTAGGTCTTGATACGCTTTCTGCGAAAATCGAGCAACTCTTTGACGTTGAGTTTGATTTCCTTGTCGAAGAAAATTGTGCCGTAGACTTCACCGACATGCGGCCCCAATCGCTTCATGACGAGCGTTGAATATTGGATGCGTGGGTACTGGTTCGGTAAACTGTAGATAAAGTTTTCGTATGCCGAAATCGACTCGAATGAAGACATCACGAAAATCCGGTTTACACGTGCACAAGGAAATCGTCTTCTACAGCATCCACCAATGGCAGAGCGGCCAAAACTTCGGTGAGCCTTTGTTTGTATTCCGCCAGGCGGTCAAGCTTAATTTCGTAAAGGCCCGCCCAATTTTGGAAGTCCCAATGCTCTTCGAGTTTGCCGGCTTTATAGAGCTTGTGAAAGTAAGGAGAAAGAAGCTTGTATTTCTTCTCATACTCCAAAATTTTTGGCTCAATGCCTTGCAAATCTTCGATGATCTCGGTTAAAGGAATTTCGTCATTCATAAAAATCTCCTGATGAAGAGTTCGTTTGATAATATATAGTTTGAAAGCCCCAAAATCAAGTTTGTCGAATGACTTATTGTGTTGGATGAATGTGCAAAAGCATAGCGCAGAGTGCATGGCAATTCTCCATGTTCTTTTCTCTGTGCAACAATTGACCTCGTACATTGAACAAACGACTTCGGACTGTGCCATGCTCAAAAACTATCTCAAACTCGCAATCAGAAATCTGCTCAAGCACAAAGCGTATTCTTCCATTAATATTGCGGGACTCGCGCTCGGCATGGCGTGCTGCATTTTGATTTTGCTCTACGTGCAGGATGAGCTGAGTTACGACAAATTTCATCGCGACGCCGATCGCATCTTTCGCGTGGCCATGACCATCGACACACGCGGCGTGCCAACTTCGTTCGCGCCGACGATGGGGCCGTTAGCGGCGGCGCTGGTGAATGACTATCCGGAAATCACCGAGGTCGTGCAAGTTTTGCCGGCCAGAACGGTGGAGGTGAGTCCGGCGCCCGATCAACACTATTATGAAGACCGCGCGTATCTGGCCGACTCCACTTTCTTTCGCATTTTCTCTTTTCCGCTTTTGCACGGCGATCCGGCGCATGCTCTGGCGCAAGGCAATGCGGTGGTGATCACGCGCGAGAAGGCGCTGAAATATTTCGGCCAGGAAAATGCGTTGGGAAAGCGCCTCGACGTCAACGGCACGAGTTATTTGGTTACCGGCGTGATGAAGGACATTCCGTCCAACAGCCACTTCAAGCCTGAAGTGGTCAGCTCGCTGGCGCTTGTGCGTGGCCAGGGTTTTATGCAAAACTGGCACGCGAATATGCTGCATACTTATATCAAGATTGCGGAAGGGGTTTCGCCAAAAGCATTGGAGCAAAAAATCAGCAAAGTCGCGGATCGCTACGTGGGCGACCAGATTCGCGCCAACAATCAGACGTACACTTATTTTTTGCAGCCGATCACGGCAATTCATCTGTACTCCGACCTCCGCTACGAGCTGGAAGCCAACAGCCGCGTCGTGTACGTGCAGATTTTCTCCATTGCCGCCGTGTTGATTCTCCTCATTGCGTGTATCAATTTCATGAATCTGGCGACGGCGCGCTCAATGCGCCGCGCGAAGGAAGTCGGCTTGCGCAAAGTCGTGGGCGCGTACCGCTCGCAGTTGATGAAACAGTTTCTGGGCGAGTCGTTGTTGTACAGCATATTAGCCGTTTTGCTCGCGCTCACGTTGGTCGAAATTTCTCTGCCATTTTTCAATGCGCTTGCCGCAAAAAACTTGGATTTGAATCTCACGGCGAACACGCCGCTACTTGCTGGCATCGTGCTCATCACGATGCTTGTTGGGCTTCTCTCCGGCAGCTATCCGGCTCTCTTCATTTCCGCTTTCAGACCGGCTGAGGTTTTGAAAGGCAAGCTCACCGCCGGCAGTTCGGTGCCACGCTTCGGCGCGCACGCGCTGCGCAAAGTGCTGGTGGTGCTGCAGTTTTCAATTTCGATCGCGCTCATCACCGGCACGTTGGTCATTTCCCGCCAACTGAATTTTCTCCGCGAACAAAACCTCGGTTTTGCGAAGGAGCAAATGCTCGTGCTGGCGTTGCGCGGCCGCAGCGAATTGGCGGAAAAGTTTGAGACCTACAAAAGCGAGTTCCTGCAACATCCCAACGTTCTTTCGGCGACAGTGTCGCACAGCGTGCCTGGCCGCGGCGTTTCCAACAATCTGATGGCGGAGCGCGAGAATCAGGACAATCGCGTGCAAATGAATCTCTTGTTTGTCGATTATGATTTTCTCAAAACATACAGCATCCCGTTGCTGGCCGGCAGAGATTTTTCCAAAGAAATCACCACCGACGCCAACAGCAAAGTGGCGCTGCTGAACGAGGCCGCGATGAAGGCCTTTGGCTGGAATGATCCGAGCACGGTGGTTGGCAAGCAATTCGACGGCTTCACCGATCCGGAGGCCATCGGCGTGGTGAAGGATTTTCATTTCAAATCCCTGCACGAAAGTGTCGGCCCGCTCATGCTGCTGGTTCGGCCGCGGAGTTTTCAGTACATATCGCTGCGCCTCAAAACTGAAAACACCGCTGAGACGATGGACTTCGTGCAGCGAAAATGGTCAGCGCTGCTGCCCGACAAGCCGTTCGAATATTTTTTCCTCGACGAAGATTACGATAAACAATATCAAGCCGAGCAGCGCTTGGGCACCGTGTTCAGCCGGTTTTCCATTTTGGCGATTTTTATCGCGTGCTTCGGTTTGCTCGGATTGGCTTCGTATGCCGCCGAGCAGCGTACGAAAGAAATCGGCATCCGCAAAGTTTTGGGCGCGTCCGTGTCCGGCATCATCGGCTTGCTCTCGAAGGATTTTGTCAAGCTGGTACTGATTGCGAATATTTTGGCCTGGCCGATTGCCTGGTACGCGATGAGCCGCTGGCTCGAAAATTTTGCTTATCGCGTCGATCTCGGCTGGTGGATTTTCGCGCTCGCCGGTGCGGTCGCTTTGCTGATCGCGCTGCTAACCGTGTGTACGCAAGCGATCAAAGCGGCACTGGCAAATCCGGTGGAGTCGTTGCGATATGAGTGAAGCAAAGAGCCAAAAAAGATAAAGAGCCAAGTCGCGAGCAACCAGCAACAAGGAACCAGACCATGTTCAAAAACTATTTCAAAACCGCGGTGCGTCACCTGCTTCGCCACAAGACGATTGCGATGATTAACTTGTTCGGCCTGGCCATTGGTTTGGCCTGCAGTGCGTTGATCCTGCTATACGTGCGCCATGAGTTGAGCTACGATCAATATCACAAGAACAAAGATCGCATCTATCGTCTCGTTTCCAAAGTGCAAGGCGCGAGTTATGAGGCCGTGGCGAAAGTGCCGGGGCCGTGGGGCGCGAGGGCTGCGAAGGAATTGCCGGAAGTCGAGCGGGCCGCGCGCTTTGTGTTCGTCAATCAAGTTTTGGTGAGCCGAGGAGAAAAACGTTTTTACGAAGCGGGCGGTTTCTATGCGGATTCGAGCGTGTTCGAGGTGTTCAGCTTCGCGTTGTTGCGGGGCGATCCGAAGACCGCGCTCGTGGCGCCGAATGCGATGGTTGTTACGCAGGACTTTGCTAAAAAATATTTTGGGGAAGAAGAAGCGCTGGGGCAAACGCTGAAATTCGATAATCAGAGCGAGTATCTCGTCACGGGCGTGATGAAGAACGTGCCGAACCATTCGCACTTCACGTTTGACTTTTTGGTTTCGATGGCGACGTATGCGAATCCGCGGCGCGATAATTGGGACTGGCTGCAGTTCTATACCTATCTCTTGTTGCGGGAAGAAGCCTCGCCGCAAGCCGTGGCGGAAAAATTTCCGGCGCTGTTGCGCACCCACGTGGAAGAAAACATTGCCGCGAATTACTCGCCGTTCTTGCAGCCGCTTACGGATATTCATTTGCGCTCACAGCTCTTCCGCGAAATGCAGCCGAACTCGGATCTGGCGTATCTTTACATCTTTTCCGCGGTGGCGGCGTTCATTCTGTTGATTGCGTGCATCAACTTTATGAATCTCACCACGGCGCGCGCCGCAACGCGTGCAAAGGAAGTCGGCGTGCGCAAAGCCACGGGCGCGGAGCGCGGCCAGCTCGTCAAACAATTTCTCGGCGAAGCATTGCTCACGAGTTTGGTGGCGTTATTGCTCGCGGTGATGCTCATGGAATTTCTCTTGCCCGTGTTCAATCGGCTCGCAAGCAGAACGATGGCGCTCGACTATTTCGGCGATTTGCCCTTCTCGTTGAGCCTGTTGGGTATCACGCTCTTCACCGGATTGCTGGCCGGCGGTTATCCGGCGTTCGTGCTTTCGAATTTCAAACCCGCGTATGCTTTGAAAGGCAAGTTGCAGCGCGTGAGTGGCGCAGCGTTGCGCAAAGGGCTGGTGGCGTTTCAGTTCGCAATCTCGACTTTTTTGATGATCGCCACGGGCATCGTTTATAATCAACTCGAGTACATGCAAAACAAAAAGCTCGGTTTCAATGCCGAGCAATTGCTCATCATTCCAATCCGCGACGAGGCGGTGCGCGCGAAATATGAAACCGTGAAACACGAGCTGGCGCAGCATCCCAATATCGTGAGCGTCGCGGCCTCGAGCAATCTGCCCGGCGGCGGAGATTGGGGCATTCCCTATGTTCCCGAAGGCTTTCCGCACGACCAAATTCCGCCGATGCGCGTGCTCGCGGTGGATCACGATTTCATCACGACGTTTGGAATGGAGCTTTCCGCGGGCAGAACTTTTTCGAAGGAGCATCCGACGGACGTGATGAGCGCATATCTCATCAATGAAGAAGCCGCGAGGCAACTGGGTTGGGAAAATCCGCTTGGCAAGAACCTCGCCATGCCCAACATTCAGCGGGCGCCGGGGCCGGTGATCGGTGTGGTGAAGGATTTCCATTTCCGTTCCATGCACGAAAAAATCGGACCGATTCTGTTCTTCATTCCGCCGCCGGATTGGTTCTCGGTATTCTCCGTGCGCATTCGTCCGCAGCACGTTTCCGAGACGCTCGCGTTTCTCGACAAAAAATTTGCAGAGTTTGATCCTTCGCATCCCTTTGCAGCCAATTTCTTCGACGAACAATTCGCGCAGTTGCATCAAGCCGAGCAGCGCCTCGGCGAGCTGCTCAGTTACGTTGCGATACTCGCAATCTTTGTGGCGTGCTTGGGCTTGTTTGGTCTCGCGGCTTTCACCGCGGAGCAGCGCACCAAAGAGATTGGCGTGCGCAAAGTGTTGGGCGCCTCGGTGCGCAGTATCTTCATGCTGCTTTCGCAAGATTTCACGAAACTCGTGCTCGCAGGCTTCGTGATGGCCGCGCCCGCGGCTTATTTCGCCATGAATCTCTGGTTGCAGGGTTTTGCGTATCGCCTCGCCCCGAGCTTCGGAATTTTTATATTGGCCGCAGCGCTGACGCTCGCCATTGCGTGGCTCACGGTGAGTTATCAAGCGCTGAAAGCCGCGGCCGCGAATCCGGTCGATTCTCTGCGGTACGAATAGAGCGCCGAGATTTTATTCGCGCAAAAGCGAGGTGGTAAGAATCGGCTTGACATTATCGCTGCGATTCCTATATTCTCCCCGTCAATTTTTGCAATCGCATCGTGACGCGCACCTTTGTTTTTGGATGATACGCTTCCTTACAAAAAATTGGCTTGGATGATGCCGGTGAGCCGCGCGATTACCGTACTCAGTTGCAACGTTACTGCCTGTTATTTCCTTCCTTCTGCCATCCCAAGTGGCGGCGCGACTAGTCTATACCCAATTCAATCTATACCCCTACGAATGTGTCGTTGAGCTTTTGCGGAAAGGGCAAAGGTTTCGGCATTTTTGCGTTTTATTTTTTGAAAGCTTGGAGCGCGTAGCGGAGTTCATATTGATCGAGAATACGGATGGAAGGAGGTGAGTTGGACGAAGAAGGCGCGAGGTTTCATGGTTGCGTAACATGACGCTCGCGAGAGTTGTTTGAGTATGCTTTGCCGTGGAATGAGGCGCGGTCATATCGCCCTTATTCAGAGTACTGCTTAGCCTGTGGCTTGGCAGAAAATCAGGTCGCAGTTGCACAAACTCTAGCTTCTCACTATTCGCGAATGGAGAAAAGTTATGCGCAAAATTTTAGCGACGAGTTTAGTTTTGGCGCTGCTGGTCGGTGTTGCCACGGTTTCCGCTCATGACGGCAACAAAAGCGGCAAGAAGATGATTGCCGCCAAAGCGCAAGACACGGAATCTTTTCAACGCCTGCCGCTAACACAGCAAAAGCGCGGCGCGCGGCAAAATCAAATCTTCGATCAAGCCATCTACACGGAAAACTTTGACGCCGGCGCTCCGGGCTGGACCTACCAAGATTTGTGGAGCGAATCCGCGTGGCATCCTAGCACGACCGGCGCCTTTGCCGGCAAATCCTATTGGGCCGGCATCGAAGCACTTGGTGGCTATGACGATTCATGGACCCAGTCCTTAACCTCCCCGGCAATAGCACTGCCCGCCGGGAGCGGCATTTCGTTAAGCTTCACGCACGACCTCAGTGTTGAATCGTTGAGCGGCGGATACCCGGCAGGCTACGATTCTTGGGATGCAGTGACGGTTCGGCTTTCCACTGATGGAACAACCTTCAACGTCATTTCCCCGAGCAGCGGCCCGGCTTATAATGTTACCAGCGCTTATGGTTTCCACTTTTATTACGGGACCGGCGTCGCTGGCTGGGCCGGAGCAACCGGCGGTTATGTTTCTTCAACCTTCGATCTTTCCGCTTTTGCAGGCCAAACCGTGTGGATCCGTTTTGAGCTTGGCTCTGACGAAGGTTTTTCTCACGCGGACGATCCCACCCTGTTTGGCTGGCGTGTTGACAATATTCAAGTCACCCAAGGCGGCACCACCGTGTTTTCCGATGATGCCGGCGACACCGGCGCAGCGCAGTTCACCGCGGGCGGCCCGGGCGGCCCAAATTACTGGCACATCACGAGTGTGGCCGCAGCCAGCGCGCCCAACAGCGCGGGCGGCTTCGATCAAGCCAGCGGAAACTATCTCTCCAATGCCAAAGCAGCATTGGTTTCTCCGGCGATTGATCTCACCGGTCTGCCTAACAATACGCGCCAATTGATTCCCGATCTCAAATTGCAAGGCGCGATCGATCCAGCCGTAGGCGCAGACGGAAATCAAGATTTGCTCAACATCGAATATCGCGGCTATAGCGGCGGCGCTTGGAGTTATTGGACTAATTTTTCCTTCATTGCTGGCGTGCCTCCCACCTTCGCGGGATATAACGCTTCATACGCCACAGATATGGATATAAGCTTGTTGATCGGCGCCGCTGACTCCGTGCAGTTTCGGGTGATTTTGTACGGCGCTCCCGATGGCGCAGTCGTTCCCCCGGCGAATCTTTTCATTGATGATTTCGTCATCACCGCCATCACTACGCTTGCGAACGACGTCTCGGTCATCGATCTCGACGTGCCGTTCCCGAATCTCGCTTCGTTCGCCACACAATCCGGCCAGGCGCGCGTTGCCAATATCGGTTTGAACAACCAAGCTACGGTGTTGGTGCGCTATCGTGTGAATGACGGCCCGGTCACGCTGCCGATTCCGCCGAATCCGCTTAACCTACCGGCTGGCGCGCAAGCGAGCTCGATTTTTGGTTGGAAAGCGCCTGTCCCCGGCAACTACAAACTCACCGCGTTGACCACGCTGGGCGCGGATGAAAACCGCACGAACGACACCCTCAGCGTTGCGCCCATTACGGTTTTCCCGGACGGCATCGCGGAACTGGGTTATGACGATCGTTTTCTGCAAGATCAGTTCATCACGGCTTCGACGTGCTTGGTCAATTTTTCCGTGCTTCCTGATCTGCAGGGCGTAACGGACACGTATGATCTCCGCCAGGTGAAGGTCGATCTTCTCAATGCCAGCGCAACCGATGCCGACCAACTTCGCATCGTGGTGGCCACGGCCAGCGACGACACCACGCTTGTGGACGTGCTGCTTGACGTCGTGGAAACCTTGCCTCCTGGTGATTTCTCCTCGCACTATTTCGACGTGAATGCGTTCGGCCTCACTTCCCCGCGTTTCGTGGTGTTGGTGGATTTCAGTCCGAGCGCAGGCAATGCCCGTGTACTCATGGACGGTCGCACGCGTTTTACCGGGCACAACTTCTTCTATAACGGCCAGCGATGGGGCGGGTCCAGCTTTGGTCGTCAAATTCGTGCATGGGTTACGTGGCTGGCTGCGCCGGATATCATTGCGGTACGCGACGTGCCGAACGATCAAGGCAGGCAAGCGCATGTAGTGTGGTTCCCCTCGCCGAATGAAGGTTTCAGCGATGAGATTTCGCACTATGTTCTGTGGCGCGCCGTGAAAGGCTCCGGCGCCGCGGAATCGAATCCGAGCTATCGCAAGATTACGGTGCAGAGCATGGAAGAGTTGTACAACCACGGCATCAAGTCCGGCAAGAGCGGCGATCGCGTGGTGGTTGCGAACGGCGGCGCTTGGGATTACATCACGAGCGTGCCCTCGCATCCCGGGTTCGATGCTTACGGCTACGTTGCTCCGACTTTGGCGGACTCGAATGCCTCGGGCAGAAACTACAGCACCTTCATGGTTTCGGCTTATGACGTTTTCGACCGCTTCGTCGATTCGCAAGTGGACAGCGGATATTCGGTGGACAACATCGCGCCCGCCGCGCCCGCCAATTTCACGGCGAGCAATCCCGTCACGGGCGTGCAGTTGAGCTGGAAAGCTAACGAAGAAGAAGATTTGGGCTACTATGCGATCTATAAAGGCACGGACACGACCCCGCTAGCGACCACCACGGCTTTGAATTACGTTGACAACAACGTCAACGAAGGCGTGACGTACGATTATCGCATCACCGCATTCGACGTCAATGGCAATGAAAGCGAGAGCGCCGCGGCCTCTGTGGTCGTTGGCGTTGCCGATCGTCCCAAGGATGCGATCCCGACGGATTATGCGTTGGGCAACAACTACCCGAACCCGTTCAACCCGACGACGATGATCACGTATCAATTGCCCAAGGCGGGCGAGGTGAAGTTGACGATCATCAACTCTCTCGGTCAAAAGGTGAGAACGTTGGTGACGGGCCAAGTCGCCGCCGGTTATCATCAAACGCTGTGGGATGCGCGCGATGATAATGGCGCATTGGTTGGGAGCGGCACGTATCTGTATCGCCTCGAAGCGGGCAACTTTGTGCAAACGAAGAAGCTTGTTTTGATGAAGTAATTCGCAGTTTGAGTTAAGGGAGCCGGGATGTCCCCAGTGGGCATCTCGGCTTTTTTTGTTTGGGGCTTTTTTTCGCAACTCACAAAAACGATTTTGGCGTAATCACTTTGCTATCACACAGTAGTTTTGCTATCAAACGAGACGCAAACTTTCGGGCCGTCGCACGGAATGTGTGCCGGCGCAACATTCAGCCTACGTTGCATCGACATTTTTTCTGCGGCTTGAAGAGGTAGGCGCCTTTGTTCGGCAGGAAAAAATCTGATTGCTGAGAAGTAATGTTGTCAAATCGAGTCTTGAAAGCTGGGTCATGATTGATGATTAGGCTAGCTGAATTCGAAGTGCATGCAGTTGTTAAAACGATGCAAAGTTTGGCGAAATAATACTTGCATTTGTGCGGCAAAAGGATTTAATTGGCTCCAGTTTTCGTGAGGGGTGTCTTACAATTATTTTAGTCACACCCTCGAGCATAATGTTCGACCTTTCACAGTGATTCCTGAACGGAATAACAAGTTGATCAGCCTGATCGACGATTCAGCTCCCAAACCCACAAAGTCACCCGGATAATTTTTTTTACAAATTCTTTTTTCTTTCTTTTGTGGTTTGCTATTTGCAGAAAATCGTGTCCAGCAACTACTGAAAATTCTTTTTATTGTGTTTAAAAGTCGAGCACGAATATCCAGATTTAACGCAAGTGCTCGACCAATGACCGAAAACTTTTAAAATCTCCAGGCTTTCTCCATATAGACATCCCGCACTGCATCCCCTGTTTGGCTGCGTTTTCTGTCCGGAGAAGTTTTCGTTCTGGCAATAATACGAAGTAGCTTTTCTGTTTACCGGAAGATCCTTGTTCTCGTTTGTATCTTAAATTCTGATCTAGCTTGCACTGCGACCTAGGAGTGTCTCAAAGGATGCATGCTATAAGGGTGTCATATGAAAAACAAAACTGCTACAAGAAGAAATGTTCGGAGCGGTGCTACAGGAATGAGCACTCCGCGAACTTGGTTCCGCAGCAAGAGTTTTTTCAACTTCGTGGGGTTCTCAGCCGTATTCACATTGTTGTATTTTGGCAGGGTGTACGCCCAAGCGAGTGCCCCCTGGCCGATATTTCGTTCTGATGCTGGGCTGTCCGGAAGGTCTCAAGTCGAAGGTCCTTCTATACCGGATCTTTTTTGGACCAAACCGATCGGCATAGAAAAAATTCAATCACCCGCGGTCGCACCAGATGGCACTGTTATTTTCACAAGCCGTGGCGATCAGTATGTCTATGCGTTGAACCCTGATGGTTCGGAAAAATGGCGATTTTCTCATAGAGTGCCGGGGGGAAGCAATAATGAGACTTTTAGTTTTCCGCCGACTCTTGACAAAAACGGCACCATTTATGTTGGCTCGCATGAACATGGGTACTTCGCAATCAACCCGAATGGCACCCTTAAATGGCGTGCGCAAGTAGGTGGCTATGTCGGCACCGCTGCAAACATTGACAAAAGCGGTAACATTTACATAGCTGTCGATGATGCCCAGCTTTACGTCTTCGATCCGGCTGGAAATCTATTTTGCACTGGAAGTCTCGATGGCTTGAAACCGAATAATACGCCCGCGATTGCCTCAAATGGTAGAGTCTATGTGCCAGCCGGAAACAGTGTTTTTGTCTTCAATTCCTCCTGTCAACCCATCGCGCGCTGGGTTCTGCCTGCTCTGGATCAAATAGCCTGGGTGGCGACCAATGCCGGCGGTAATGTCGTGTATGCCGGCTCGGTTACTGTTCCGCTCGTGGTCGCTCTCAATTCTCAAACCGGCAACCAGAGTTGGGATTATTCCTATGATACCTCTTATGGCCCGCCTTCGCAGCCTGCTATAGGTCCCAGCGGAACGATTTATTTTGTTGGCGCTAATGCCGGCTTGATGGTCGCTTTAAATCCGAATGGCCAAGAAAAATGGACGTTCGATCTCGGGAGCACACGTTACAAGACCATGCCTGTAGTGGACGCTTCCGGTGACATTTATATTGTGAATGAGAGCTCAAAATTCGGATTGTTCAAGCTCTCTCCGAACAAAGAGGTTTTGTGGCAATTGCCGAATGTCCAATGTTTCTACTCACCGGCATTCGGCCCGGACGGCACGATCTACGTTCCCAGCTTGAAAAAGCTCTATGCCGTGCGCCCGCAACCGCCGTATGCTGTTCGTTTGGAGCTCGTGAGCGGCGATGGTCAAACGGGTTGTATCGATAGCACGCTTGCGAATCAAATTGAAGCGCGGGTGCGCGATCAGTATGGCAATCCGTTTGAAGGTCAGGCCGTTCATTTTGGCGCGATTAAAGGCGGCGGCGAGCCACAAGGTACAACTGTTAATACCGCGAACGACGGCATTGCTTTCATTCAGTGGACATTAGGTTCAGCGCTGGGTGAGCAGCAATTGGAAATATCATCGCAGAACAACGGTCAACCTCTCATTGGCTCCCCTATTACCGTGTTCGCGACGGCCCACGGCCCGGCAATCGACGGCGCAAGCGAAGTTGTTTTCAAAGCCACCGCAGTCAAACATGCGAGCGACACAACTTACACGATTCACAATATCAGCGATTGCATACTTACCGTCAATCATTTGGAGATTACCGGCGATCCTTCCTTCTTTGGTATTACACCCGTCAGCGATACATTGATCGCTCCGCACAGCAGCATCATAGTGCGGCTGCAATTTGCTCCGCTTGATTCCGGTACGCACCGAGCAACACTGCACATTTACAGCAATGACGCGGCGCGCTCGCCGTTGAACGTCGCCCTTCAAGGCGAAGCTTTCACGCAGCCGGAGATCGCGGTCTCGCCTGCGGCTTTGAATTTTGATCCGGAATGTTTGGATAGCGCGGGCGTTCTTCCGGATACGATCTTCAATATCGGAACGGCCACGCTGCAAGTTTCATCCTTCAATTTTAGCGATCTCGCTTTCAGCACGAACACAGCTAGCCTCAGCATTCCTCCTGGCGAAAGCCGCGCCATCAACGTACACTTTTCGCCGAAAGCAGTGGGAGCCTATGCTGCGAACTTGGCGATTATCAGCAATGCTGCCAATGCTAGAACTGTGAACGTTCCTTTAGCTGGCGCGGGCATTTCTCCGACGATCGCTGGCGATCCTTCATTAGCCTTTAGAGACACGGAAGTCGGAAAGAAAGACACGAGCGTTTATCAAATTCGTAATTCTTCCGCCACTTGTGAGTTGCGCATTGACACCGCTTTTGTCGACACCGCTTTCGCCAGCGGCACCCATGCCGACGATTTTAGTGTGATTGCAGGGGGCGGAAGAACAATCATTCCGCCCAACGGCGTACACGAAGTGACGTTGGAATTTGCGCCCTCCGATTCCGGTTTGCGCACCGCCGTGTTGAGCATTTTCAATAGCGACCCGGCGCACAATCCCTTCGAAGTTCAATTGCAAGGCCGCGGTTTGCTCGCTCCGGATATTGATGCCGGCCCCGATCCGCTGGTCTTCGCCAAAGTTTGCCTCGATAGCTGCGCGAAGCTTCCTCTCACCATCCGCAATTTTGGCAACGATACGCTGGTGGTTGATTCCATAAAAACTTCCGATCCGGTTTTCACGGTTGAAGGCCAGGAATTTAGCATTCCGCCGGGTGGAAGTGTAACCGTCCTCGTGGGTTTCTGCCCGAAGGAAGTGAAGGCCTATTCGGGAACGCTGTCGATCTTCAGCAATGATCCTGATTCCAGTGAGAATCCCTTTGAAGTGGCGTTGCAAGGCGAGGGGGTTGGGCCGGAGATCGCGGTTGAAGCTGAACCAGCTTCGCTGGAATTGTGTCGTGGGGATTCTGCTATAGTTGCAATTTCCATCGCCAACACTAGCGCTTGCACGGTGCGTGTCGATTCGATTAGACGCGGCATCTTTTTCCCTCTAGGTAATATGCTGGGAACGCCAGGATTGGTGAATACGGCTTCGGCGTTTCCAATTATTATTCCGCCGGGGGAAAAACACGTCGAATTCATCGATATTCTTTCCGCACCTCCGGTGGATTTCGAGTTGCGTGTGCGCGTGTATTCGAATACCACCCCCAATCCAGTTAATTTGACCATTCCGGTTAAAATCAAACCGCCGGTTATTGCCGCAGTTGATACGGTTGATTTTGACAGCGTTACTGTAGGCACCTCGAAAACACTCGAAGCCCAAGTCTGGGCCGCACAATGCCAAGTGCGAATCGATTCCGCCAGAATCACGGGCTTGGATTTTTTTGCGTTCAGTCTTGAGCCAAAACTTACTTATCCGATCACGTTGAACGAAGGCGAGACGGCGAACCTCCCCGTCACCTTCCATCCCAAGGATGAAGGCTTTCATGCTGCGATCTTGGAAGTCTTCAGCAACGACCCGCAGCACAATCCCATCAAAATCGTGTTGATTGGCAACGGCGTGCTCAAGCAACCTGACATTGAAGTGTCACCCGATTCGATTGCTTTTGGCCTCACCTGTACGGACAGCCTGTTGGCCGCCGTGACCGTATTCAATGTCGGCGATACGACGCTGCACGTCACCAAGCTAGAATTTTCCAACCCGGCGTTTTCGACATTGCATGTCGGCAGTTTTGACGTGGCACCGGGCGCTTCGGAAACGATCATGGTGCGCTTCTCGCCCATGTCCGCAAAAGTCGATACCGGCAGTTTGGCGATCTACAGCAACGATCCTGATGAGCCGATCGTAGTGGTGAAATTGCAAGGTGAATCTCATCCGGAGATCGAGGTTAAGCCCTTGGCAATTGGTTTCAATACGGTCTGCGCGGACGACTCGAGCGCCGTGAAAGTATTCAATTCCGGTAATGACACACTGCTCGTCAGTAATCTGGTTTTCTCCAACAGCGCGTTTTCGACCTCGCACGCAGCGAATTTCACCATCGCACCGTGCGACTCTGAAATCATTTGGGTGCGTTTTTCGCCCACCGCGGGCAAATCCGACTCCGGCAGTCTGGCGATACACAGCAACGACGTCGATGAATCAATTGTGTTCGTGGAATTGAAAGGCCAAGGCGGCGCGCCTGATATTGCGGGTGCAACCGAGGCTATTTTCG